>NZ_JAPEOX010000001.1:3353276-3658120 GCF_026340675.1 Streptomyces sp. NBC_01264 | reverse complement strand
ACCCGGCCGTCGTCACGGGCGACGGGGCGCGCGGCTGCCCCGCCCGCGCTCCCTTCGACCGGATCCTGGTGACCTGCACGATCCCGCTGATCCCGCCCGCCTGGCTGGGGCAGTGCCGGCCCGGGGCGCGGATCCTGGCCCCGCTGTCGACCGGGCTGATCGCGCTCACGGTGCGGGACGCCGCGTTCGCCGAGGGCCGCTTCCTGCACACCTCGGCCTACTTCGTGCCCCTGCGCGGGTCCACGGCCGCGCCGCCGGGCACGTACGGGATGCCGCAGGGGCTCCCGTACGAGCTGGTGGAGAACGAGCGCGTCCAGTTCATGCTCGTGCTCACCTCGGGCGCCCTGCACCCGAGGGAGGCGCTGGACCTGTGGCGGCGCGAGGACCGGCCGGCGCGCGAGCGCTTCGGGGTGACGGTGGGCGCCGCGGGGCAGTGGTGCTGGCTCGACGATCCGCAGGGACCCTACGTGTGGCCCCTGGGGGAGGCGGTGGGGCAGGTGGCGGGGGAGACGGCGGGGGACCCATAGGTCGGTCATCGACATATGTCGGCCACCGAGCTATGGTCGGGGTGTGACTGATCAAGCTCTCCGTGAGCCGACCCTGCTGATCCTCACGGCGATCGCCGATGCCCCGCGGCACGGATACGCGATCGCCCAGGAGGTCGAGAAGATTTCGGAAGGCCGCACCAAGATGCGCACCGGAACGCTCTACGGGGCCCTGGAGCGGCTCCTCGAACAAGAACTGATCGCCGTCCACGAGGAAGAGGTGGTCGACGGCCGCAGACGGCGCAGCTACACGCTCGCCCCGCGCGGCCGGGAGACCCTGGCCGCCGAGGCGGCCCGGCTCGCACGCACCGCGCAGGAGGCCACCCGGCGGCTGGGGCTCGGCGGGTCCGCGGCCTCCCTCGGCACGGCCCTGCGCCTCGGACGCACGGCGGTGGGCACGTGAGCGCGCTGCTGAGGCTGTATCCCGCCGCCTACCGGCGGGAGTTCGGCGACGAGATCGCCGACGCGTACCACGAGGCGACGCGCGGAGCGGCGGTCCCCGCCCGGGTGCGGGAGGGCGCGGATGTGGCCGGACACGCCCTGCGCATGCGGCTGGGCCTGGGCTCCGCGGGACGCCCCGGCCGGCTCCTGGCGGCGCTGGCACCGTTCGCCCTGGTCGCCGTCGGGGCCGCCGCGTCGAGCTGGGCCGGAGTGATGCGCAACGTCTTCTTCATCGCGGACTTGGACGAGATCGGTCCGGGCTTCGCGGGGATGGTCGCGGCCTACCTCGTCATGGTGTTCGGAGTGTTCCTCGCGCTGGCCGGACGCTGGGCGGCGGGCAGCTGGACCGTGCTGGCGGGAACCGTCGTGGTGTTCGCGCTCGGCGCGGTCCGGATGGGCATCGGCTCCATCGGGTTCTCGGCGCTCACCGACGGGCCCATGCTCGTCCTGGCCCTGGTGGCCGTGGCGTGCCCGCCGGACCTGAGGCCCGCTCCCCGTGTCCGCACCCGGGCCGGCGTGCTCGCGGTGATGGCGTGGACGCTGGTGCTGACGAGTGCGGTGGTGCTGGTCCCGCTGGTGTACCCCTTCACCCAGCTGCGCTTCGCCGTCACGCTGGCCGCCGGCCTGCTGCTGGCCGGACGCCGGGCGTTCGCCGGGCTGCGCACCGCGCCCGCTGTGCTGCTCGCGGGCCTGCCGGTCCTGTTCCTCGCCCTCCACCCCGGGACGCTGCTCCCGCTCGCCCTGGCCGGTCTGTTCGTCCTGCTGCTGGCCGCCGCCGCGGTGGTGAGCGTGCGGCGCCGGCGCGGGGCCGGGGACCCGCTGGTCGGCGGTTGAGGATCCGTCAAACGGCGAAGCCCTCCGGTGATACCGGAGGGCTTCGCCGCGTTCGGGACCGGTGGCCGCGCGGGCTCAGCCGCGCCGGACGGTGATCGTGGTCCAGGCACCGACGTGGACGCGGTCCCCGTCGGCGAGCGGAACCGGCACGTACGGCTGGATCGACTCCTCGCCGCCGTTGATCGTGGTGCCGTTGGTGGAGTTCTGGTCCACCACGGCCCAGCTGCCGTCGGGCTGCTGGACGAGCACCGCGTGCTGGTGCGAGACGCCCGGGTCCTCCGGGGGCACCGACAGGTCGATGTCGGGGGACTCGCCCGTCGAGGCGCGGCGCCGGCCGATGGTGATCTGGCCACCGGAGAGCGGGAGGTGCTGCTCGGGGGAGTACGCGGGCAGGTCCAGCCCGGCCGCCTCGGGGCCGCTGCGGTGCATCATCGCCATGAAGTACGAGCGGTCCGGGCCGATGGTCGCGCTCCAGGACCTGCCCGGCTGCTGGTAGGGCTGCTGCTGGTAGGGCGGGTGCGCCTGCGGCGCCTGCTGCTGGTGGTGCTGCTGGTGCTGCGGCGGCTGCGGCGGCTGGTACTGCCCGGTCCGGGACGGCTGCTGCTGGTACGGCGGCGGAGGCTGGTGCCCCTGCTGCTGGCCCTGGCCCGGCTGCTGGTGCTGCTGCGGGGGCGGCGGCTGCTGCTGGTACGGGGGCTGCTGGAAGTCCTGGCGCGCCGGGGGCGGCAGCATCCAGTCGTCCTCGCGCTGCAGCGGCTCGGCCGGGCGGTTGACCCGGGAGGGCCGCGAGCCCTGGTAGTCGAAGTGGTCCTGCGAGTACGCCGGCGGTGCCGCGGGCGGGCCCGGGGACGGCGGCGGCGGCGGGGGCAGGTCCGGGGAGACCGGGGTGTACGAGGTCGCCGTACGGGTCAGGAAGTTGTACCGGCACTCCTCGCAGAACGGGGCCATGGCCTCGCGCGGGGTCCGGCACTGCGGGCAGAGCTCGGCCTGGGCGGTCGGCTCGCCGGTGGGAGGGAAGCCGTAGCCGTAGGAGGGCGCCGCGGGGGTGCCCGTAGGGGCAGCCATGCGGTGGCCGCAGACCTCGCACCAGTCGTCGGAGGCGGACTGGTGCCCGTTCGGGCAGGTCGGCATCGCGGCGCTTCCTCCTTCTTCCTGCGTCATAGAGGCAGGTTCTTCTTCTTCGCGTCTGATCAGGTCACGATCAGAGCGTCACGCTTCACGTCAAGATTTTCGCACTCGAACGGTTTGAGTGGAACGCGTTTCTAGTGTCATCTCGTCCGCGTCGGCGACCTTTGCCTTCAGTCGCACAGTACCCGCCGCCGCATCGACGACATCCACCACCTTGGCCAGCAGCTTGGCGGTGTCGGCGTTGCCCGAGGAACTCGCCAGCTGCACGGCCCGGCCGAGCTTGGCCGTGGCACCACCGACGTCCCCCAGTTTGCGGGCCTCCAGGCCCTGCTGGATGGCCTGTGCGAGCTCGGCCTGGCCGGTGTAGTGGGCCACCTGGGGGTTGATGGCGGTGGACGCGGCGAGATCGTCCGTCCAGACGGCCCTGACCAGGCCCTGGGCGAGCACGGCCGGGTCCTCGCCGGGGGCTCCCGGCATGACGAGGGCGGCGCGGGCGGCCAGCATCTCCTGGCCGACGGCCGCGCCCGGGACCCGTACGCACACGTGGTACTCGCGGGACTCGTCGCCCCAGGAACCCGTCGGGTAGTCCCCGGCGCGCGGGGACGCCTCCGTACGGCGGCCGGTCAGGTCCTGCACGGCGGGGGCGACCTGCTTGACGTACATGACCTCCGTGCCGACCGGGGTCCACAGGCGCAGCGAGACGTCCGCCACTTCCTTGCCCATGACCTCCTCCATCATGTGCGTGAAGTCGGCGCTCAGCCGGGCCGGGTCGGCCACGATGTCGGCCGTGCCGAGCAGCGCGTTCGCGATGCCGGTGACCTCCTTGACCTCCCAGTCGGTCCCCACGCCGCGGGCGTCACAGGTGAAACGGCCCGCGCAGGCGTCGAGCGTGGCGCGCAGCACGGCCGGGTCCTCGTGCTCGTTGCGGCCGTCGGTGAGCAGGATCCCGTGGCGGATCGCCGCGGTGGATCCGCGCAGCAGTCCGTCGGCCAGCCGCAGCCAGGTGCCGATGGCGGTGCCGCCGCCGGAGGAGAGGCCGCGCAGGGCCTCCTTGGCCTGGGCGCGGGTGGTCGCGTCCGCGACGGCGAGGAGGCCCCGGCGGGGGAAGACCTCCTTGGCCACGTGGGTGCCGGCGATCACGGCGAAGGCGGTGCCGTCGCGGAGGGTGTCGACGGCGGCGGCCGTCGCTTCGCGGGCCCCGCGCATCTTGTCGGGCGGGTACTCCATGGAACCGGAGCAGTCCACCATGATCACCACGGCGGCGCCGCCCGGGGCGACGGACGTCCGGGTGGCCGTGGCTCCGCCGGTGGAGGTGACCGTGACGATGGCGTGGACGTCGCGGGCGCCCTCGGCGAGGAACTCGTTCTGGTACACCTCCACGCTGAAGCGCGGGGCGCTCGGCTTGGCGAAGTTCGCCATCGGTCGCTCCTCCTGGGGGACGGGGATCAGGCCTGGGCCTGCGGGCCGGCGGGGCCCGCGGGGCTCGTGGGCGGGGTCGGCGGCATCGGCGGGGCCTGCGGCGCCGACGGGTGCTGCGCCACCGGCGGGGTCGCCGCGAAGGGGACGATGGCCACGGTCACGTTGTCGTGCCCGCCACCGTCGAGGGCGTGGCCCACCAGGACCTGCGCGCTGTGCAGGGGCCGGACGGCGGCGTCCTGCGGCAGGACCCGGGCCATGTCGCCCGCGGACTCGGCGTAGTTCCACAGCCCGTCGGTGCAGACCACGACCACGCCGTCGTGGTCGGGCTTGAAGGTGGCGGTGTGCGGCTCCAGGTCGTACGCGTCGGCCCCGAGCCAGCCGGTGATGGCGTGTGCGCGGACGTCGGCGTAGGCCTCGGCCTCGCCCATCAGGCCCGCCGCGACCATCTGGGCGGCCCAGGAATCGTCCTCGGTCAGGCGACGGGGCAGGGCGGCGCGGTCGTCGGGGACCCAGTACGCGCGGCTGTCGCCGACCCAGCCGATGGTCAGCAGGCCACCGCTGACCACGGCGCCGACCAGGGTGCAGGCGGGGGCGTTCTGGGCGCTCGGCACCTCGGGTGCGAGGGCGTTCACCGCGGCGGCGGCGGCCAGGATCGCCTCGTGCATGGCCTCCTGGGGGTGGGCGCCGCGGGGGAGGGCGTCGAGCAGCGCCTCGTTGGCGGCTCCGGCGGCGGCCGCGGAGGCCTCGTCGGGGCGGCTGGCGGAGGAGACGCCGTCGCAGACGATGGCCACGGTGGCGGCGGAGCCGTCCGGCAGCGCGGTGGCCGCGACGGCGAAGGAGTCCTCGTTGCGGTGGTGGCGCAGCCCGCGGTCGCTGACGGCGGCGACGCTCCCGAGCTCCTCCTCGAGGTGGTCCCGCTCCCGGGGCTGCGCGTGCCCGCAGTGTTCGCAGTACCCGTCGGTGTCCACCCGCCCGGCGCGGCAGGCCACACAGGTCTTCCCCCCGGGGTCCCCCTGCGGGGCGGGGCCCTGACCTGAGGGATCACTGACGTACGGGACCTCGCCGCCGGGGGCGTGGCCCTGCTCGGCGGGACCGCCGTACGGGGCTTCGTGCCCCGGGCCCGGCTCCTGGGGGCCGTGGCCGGCGCCGTGCCCGCCGGTCGGGCCGCCGTACGGGGTCTCGCCGCCGTGCTGCCCCTGCGGAGCGGGGCCGCCGTACGGGGCTTCGCCGCCGGGGGCGTACTCCGGCGACGGGGGGCCGCCGTACGGGGCCGGGCCGCCGGGGTGCTGTCCCTGCGGGGCGGGGTCGTAGGGGGTGGCTTCGTAGGGGAGGGCGTGCTCTCCGGGGCCCGGGGTGCCGTACGCGTCGGAACCGTCGGCCCTGCCGTAAGAGGCCGCGCCCGTGGGACCCGCGCCCTGCGCGCCCGCGCCGTAGGAGGTGGCTTCCGCGGGGTGCGGGCCCTGAGGGGGCGTGGCGTACGGGCTCTCGGAGGTCCGGGGCGTGCCGTGCCCGGCGTCGGACCAGCCGGTGGGGCCCGACACCAGGGTGGGGGCGGCGGTGGAGACGCTGCCCCAGCCGGGCGCGGCCTCGCCGGCGTACCCGGGGGCCGCCGGTTCGGGGTGGCCGCCGGAGTGCCGGGGCGCGAAGTCCTCGCCGGACGACGGGAGCCCGCGCGTGGCCGGGATCCCGGCCGGCGGGGTGGCCTGACCGGTGGCGCCCGCGTGAGCGGAGCCGGCCGGCTCCGGGGCGGGCGGCGCGGGCGGGGCTGGCGCCGCCGGGACCGGGGGCGCCGGTGCCGCCGGAGCCGCCCCGGCCGGGGCGACCGGGGCCGCGTACGCCGCGCTCGTGGGAGCGGCCGGCGGTGTGTGCGCCGCCGTCCGGTCCGGGGTCGTGAGGGCGTAGCCGCAGAGCCCGCAGAAACGGTCACCCTCCTCCAGCGGTTCCGCGCAGCTGGGGCAGCCCGACAGCCGATGCATCGACATCAATCACACCCACGTCCGGGGACGGAAACGGTTTGCCCGCTCCACCAGTTCGATCCTCTCCTCGCCCCGCTGCGCCAGCCGTGCCAGCACGCGGAACGAGCGCTCCAGGCCGAAGCGCAGTCCCCGCTCGTCCAGTTGGCAGCCGAGCAGCGAGGTACGGCCGGGGTCGGAACCCCGGCTGCCCGACAGTACCCAGTCCAGCGCCGAGCCCAGAACTTCCGCCCTGAGCCGCTCGTGGCGCACCGAGTCCAGGCCGAACCGTCCCAGGGCCTCCACCTGCGCCGCGGCCGCCGTCAGATCGGGCAGCAGGGCTTCCTGGGGCGACCGGTCGCGCAGGCGTGCCCGTACGGCGGCCACCCGCGCGGCGGTGTGGTGGATCGACACCTCCGGTACGGACTCCAGCGTGCGCACGGCTCCGTCCCGGTCCCCGGTGGCCAGCTGCACCCGGGCCAGCCCGAACGCCGCGCCGACGAAGCCGGGGTCCGTGGCCCACACCAGGCGGTAGTACTCGGCGGCGTTGTCCAACTGCCCCAGCACCTCCGCGCACAGCCCCAGCGCCAGCTTCGGCGCCGGCTCGCCCGGGAAGGCGTCGTAGACGGCGTCGAAGGACAGCGCCGCCGTCTCGTCCTCCCCGACGGCCAGCGAGGAGATGCCCCGGGCCCACACCACGCGCCAGTCGTCGGGGTGCCGTGCCTCCAGCCGGGTCAGCGCGTCGGCGACGAGCGGCGCGTCGGCGCCGCCCAGTTCGAGCCGGGCCCGCAGCTCCCGCAGCCGCAGCTCCGCGGATTCGGCCGGCGCCGAACCCAGCGCGGCCAGCAGGTCGGCCGGCGCGGAGGCCAGCAGACCCGCCAGGAAGCCTGCGTTGGGGTCCCCGGCGTCGACCAGCGGCACGGGCAGCGCCAGCGCGGCCTCGCGGGTGTCCAGCGTGGACAGCTCCGGCCGCCGCGAGGCGGTGATCCCGACGGGCGGCGGCGGCGCGGCCGCCGGTGCCCGGCGCGGGGCCGGCACGCCGGGGCCGGCGGCCCGGTGGGTCGCCGTGGTGACCAGCCCGGTGGTGCCGTACCCCGTGATCGGCGCGGCCGACGGAGCGGCGGGAGCCCCCGCGGACGCGGCGGCGGTGAGCGCCGGAACCGGATCCGGCGCCGGTCCGGGGACTTCGGCCGGAGCCCGGCCCCGGCCCGCCCGCCACCGCTTCGCGGGCCGCTCGCCCAGCCGGGACACGTGCCCGCCCGACCGGTCGTCGGTGAACAGCCGGTCGTCCGGAACCCGCAGCTCCGGCCCGAAGAGCGTGGAGACCTGCGGCCTCGGGCGGCCCGTCTGGAGCGCGACGACCTCGCGCAGCACTCCCGTCAGCTGGTCCGCCATCTCCTGCGCGGACGCGAACCGCCGTCCCGGATCCGGGTCGGTGGCCCGTACCAGCAGCCGGTAGAAGGACTCGTACCGCCCGAACACCTCGATGTGCTGAGGGTCCGGCAGGGAGTCCACGAACACGTTCGTGTAGCCCTGGAAGTCGAAGGTCAGCACGGCCAGCGTGCGCGCCACCGTGTACAGGTCGGAGGCGACCGACGGGCCGAGCTCCGCCACTTCCGGCGCCTGGTAGCCCACGGTGCCGTAGATGGCCGACTCCTCGTCGTCCATCCGCCGGACCGCGCCCATGTCGATCAGCTTCAGCTGGTCGGCCTGCTGGATGGCGTTGTCCACCTTGAAGTCGCAGTACAGGAGGTTCCTGGAGTGCAGGTGGCCGAGCGCCTCCAGCGCCTCGATGCCGTAGGCGCACGCCTGTTCCACCGGCAGCGGATCGCGGCGGCCGTCGGGCCTGCGCCGCTCGTTGGCGATCTCCTTGAGCGATTTGCCGCCCACGTACTCCATGACGATGTACCCGTCCAGCGAACCGGTCCGCTGGTCCAGGTGCTCCACGAAGTTGTAGATCCGCACGATGTTGGAGTGCTCGATCTCCGCGAGGAAGCGCCGCTCCGAGATCGCGGCCGCCATCGCGTCCTGGTCCCCGGTGTCCAGCAGGCCCTTGAGCACCACCCACCGGTCCGACACGGCCCGGTCCACCGCGAGGTAGACCCAGCCCAGCCCGCCGTGCGCGAGGCAGCCCGCGACCTCGTACTGGCCGTGGACGAGGTCGCCCCCGCGCAGCTTGGGCACGAAGGAGTACGGGTGGCCGCACTTGGTACAGAAACCTTCCGTCCGCCCCGGCCGCTCGCCGCGGGCGCGCCCCACGGGCGCTCCGCAGTCGGAGCGCGAGCAGAACCGCTTGCGCTCCGGGACCTCCGGGTTCTCCAGCACCGCCGCCGAAGGATCCGGACGGGGCACCTCCGGTACGTTGACCAGCCCGGCGCCCAGTCGGCTGCGGCCCGACGCCGAGGCGGCCGAACCCGAACTGCGCACCGACACCGACCGGGTGGACGCGGCTCCCGAGAGCGCGCGCGAGAGCCGGCCCGACACGGAGCGGCGGGACGACGAAGAACGCGAGGACCGCGAAGACCGGGAGGCCCGCGAGGAGGAGGACGAGGAGGACCGCCCGGACCCGTGCGAGCCCTGGGACCCCTGTGACCCGTGCGAGCCCTGCGAGTCCCCGTGGCGGGCCGCGCTCGTCATCGCCGTCGGTACCGACACCAGCTCCTCGGCGCCCGCCGCGACGGCGCCTGCCGGCGCCAGCCCGCAGGTGTCGCAGTAGACCTCGCCGCCGCCCATGTCCTCGTACGTCCCCGGGCAGCCGGGGCGCATGCACGCCGTTCCGATCAGACTCACGCGTCCCCCTCCCTCGGCCCGTCGGGCCACTCGTGCACCGGTCGGTGCCCCTGCCGGTCCTGCTGGTCCTGCGGGCTCTGCCGGTCCTGCTGAGGCGCCGGCAGCGCCTCGGCCGTCGCCCACTGGTAGCGGAGCACCGCCTGCTCGGCGGCCCGCAGATCGCAGGGCGCGCTCCACAGCATCCGCCGGGCGGTGTCGTACCGCTCCATCAGCAGCGGATCCTCCGCCATGCCGAGCCGCGCCACCTTCGCCTTGTAGGCGTCGAGCCGGCCGCGCAGTTCCGCCCGCACGGCCAGCGGAGCCGTCACCGCGGTCAACGATTCGCGGGCCCTCAGCAGTTCCTCCTCGGCCCGTTCCTCCAACGACTCCAGCAGCGGCGACAGCCGGTGCCACTGGGCCCGGCGCCGGTACTCGGCCGCCGCCGAGAGCTGCTCCTGCAGCGCCGTCGGCGGGCCGCTCACCGCGGGCACCTCGGACGCCGCGATCTTCGCTAGCACCTCGCCGCGGGCCACCCGGGCCTCCGCCAGGGTCCGGTCGGCCCGCGAGAGCAGGTCCCGCAGCCCGATCAGCCGCTGCTCGGCGTCCTGCCGGACGGCCAGTACCGCCTCGACCTCCCGGCGTACGTCCTCCAGCGCGAGCGCGGCCCGGTCGTAGCGCCCGGTGTCCGGACGGCCGCCGCCCGGGGCGGAGCTCCCGGCCACGGAGAACCAGAACGCCAGCGGGTCCTCGATCACCCGGGCCCGCAGGTCCGCCAGCTCGGCCGTGATGGCCTCCAGGTCGTCCCCCGAGGGGTGTTCCCCCGGCCGGACCCCCACCGAGTGGGCGAGGGTACGGGTGCGGTGCAGTTCGGCGGAGAGCAGGTCGATCCGGGCGGGCAGCGCCGACCAGACCGAGTCCGCGGCGACCACCACGTCCAGGGAGCTCGCGTACAGCTCGTTCATGCGCGACACCAGCTCGGCGAGGGAGAACCGCTCCGCGAGCGGGGCCCCCTCCACCGCGGCCCCGGAGATCAGCACCCCGGGCCCGCGCAGCCGGTCCGTCAGCTCGACCAGGTCCTCGCGGCTCGGCCAGCGGCGCCGCTCGCGGATCTCCCGGGCGGCGCCCAGCGCCCCGCTGTAGGCGTCGAAGTACCGCCACAGCCGGGTGATGGCCGCGTCGGCCCCGGCCCACCGCTCCTTGGTGACCCCGGTCAGCCCGGCGCCCTCCAGGAGCCGCCGGCCGGAGTGGTCCTGGAGCGCGAGCAGCGAGGTCTCGACGGCCTCGTGCTCCGCGCCCAGCCGGGCCAGCGCACGGTCCACGCCGTCCCGGTCCATCACCGCCGGCTGCGCTCCCGGGGGCTGTGCGCCCCGAGGCTGCGATCCCCAAGGATGGGACTCCACCGATTCCGCCTCCGGTCTCGTGACATCGGGCTCAGAATCCGCCACCGGCCTCAGTCCCGGTACTTGGGAACGGGCGGGCCGGCCACACCGGGCAGCACGGGTTCCAGGTGGTGCTTGTAGGCCGCCATCCAGGGGCTGGCGTCGCCGCCCGCGCGGTAGTCCTCCAGCACCTTGTTGACCCGGCGCACCAGGTCACCGGCGTCCTTGTTCATGGCCACCCCGTAGAACTCCTTGGTGAACGGGGAGCCGACCAGCCGGATCGACGGGTCCTGCGCGGCCTGGCCCGCGGCGAGGGCGTTGTCGGTGATGATGCCGTCCACCTCGCCCAACTGCAGCCGGACCAGGCAGTCCAGCTGGTTGGGCACGCTGACCGGGACGGCGCCGTAGGACTGGGTGGCCAGGGCCGCCTCCGCCGTCGAGCCGGCCGCCGTGCAGATGCGGCGGCCCTTCAGCGAGGCGTCGTAGCCGGTGATCTTCGAGTCCTTGGGGGCCAGCACCTGCTGCCCGGCCTCGAAGTACGCCGTCGAGAAGGCGACCTCCTCCAGCCGCTTGCAGTTGACGGTCATCGTGCGCACGACGATGTCGACGGTGCCGTCCTTGAGCGCGGGGATGCGCTGACTGGTGGGGATGGCCCGGTAGATGACCTTGCCGTCGGTGCCGAATATGTCCTTCGCTATGGCCTGGACCAGGGCGATGTCGAAACCGTCGAGCTCCCCGGCCGGGTTGCGGTAGCCCCATTTGAAGCTGTTCTGGTCCACGCCCGCGACGAGGTGGCCCGCGGCGCGGATCCGCTCGATGGACGAGCCGTCCAGGCCGTTGGGGCGCAGGCTCGCCTCGGGGTTCTCGCAGGTGTCCGCGGGTGCCTGCGGAGCGACGGCCGTCCTGGCCGGCCCGCGCACCGGTGCGGAGATACCCGGGCCGCCCGGGGCCGCCTGGGCCAGCGGCAGCAGCACGGCGGCGGCCGTCAGCGCACAGGCCGCGGCCATCGCACCGACCCCGCCCCAGCCGCGCAGCCGGCCGGTGAGGCGTCGCAGGCCGCGTACCTCCCGTACCTCCTCGGAGGCCACCGTGGGGGACGCGGTGCCCCCCGAGCCCTCGGAGCCCATGACCGCGTGCTTCACCCGTCCCGGCATCGCTCTCACCTGTACTCCGAAAGCCTGCGCCCGATGCCGAGCAGGGCGGCCACCGCGCCGACGACCGCCAGGGCCGCCGTACCCGTCACCAAACCGTCGAGCGCCCCGAGCCCGTCCCGCGCCGCGCCGGTGAACTCACGCTGCTCGTGGGCCACGGCCTCCTCCAGCGAGGCGTCCACCGTGTCGAAGGCGCTCCCCGTGGGCTTCGGATGGTCCTTGTCGCCGATGACCTGCCCGACGGCGCCCTGGTAATCGCCCGTCAGGTCGGTCTGCCGGGCCGCCGCGTGCAGCCCCTTCCACTGCCGCACGCCCTCCGCGGCGCGGGCCACGGGATCCCGGCCGGCCTTGTCGTCGGCCAGCTTCGCCGCCGTCGCCAGGCCCGCGTCGAGGTCCTTCATGTTGTTCGAGTAGTCCACGTCGTACTTGTCGGACTTCTTGTCCTCGGCCAGTACGGCGCCGCGCGAGACCAGCGTCAGGTTCTCGTTGGCCCGCGCCTGGAGCGAGGCGATCCGCGCGTCGTTGAGCACCTTGAGCGACTCCTGACCGTCCGTGCGGGCCTCGCTCAGCCCCGACCGGGCGACCGTGTGCCCCGCGGCCAGCCACAGCAGCAGCACCAGCGAGGCGGTGGTCGCGGCGACGAGCCCGTGATTGAGGACGCGGTTCGTCCGGCGGTAGTTGCGCCGCTGGGCCCAGACCAGGGCGACGAGGGCGAGCAGACCGGCCCCCAACGAGGCCAGGGGCAGCGCGCGGGCCTCGTCGTAGTCCGTGTAGAGCCGGCCGGTCTCCGCCTCGTAGAGCCGCTGCGCCGCGGGCAGCAGCTGGGTGCTCATCTGCTCGTTCGCGTACCGGAGGTAGGCGCCGCCGAGCGGCAGGCCCTGCTTGTTGGTGGCCCGGGCCTGCTCGATCAGTCCGGCGTAGCGGGGGAGCTGCTCGCTCAGCAGGGTGATCTGCTTGCGGGAGTCCTCGCCGGCCGTGGTGCTGGCGGCCGCGTTCACCAGCAGCCGGGACGCGTTGGCTATGTCCTTCTCGTACCGGCTGCGGACCTCGCGGGGCTCCTGGCCGCCCGCGAGGAAACCGCTGGAGGAGGCGGTGTCGGCGTCCGCGAGGGAGCGGTAGATGCTCGCCGCGTCGGCGCTCAGGGGCTGGCTGCGGCCCACGACGTCGTCGGCGGCGGCGACCCGGCCGGAGATCTCCCAGACGGCCACCGCGCCGAACAGCAGGACCAGTGCGGCCAGCGCCGCCCCGATGATCCGCAGCCGGCCGGGCTCGGTGGTGGCGGCCGCGCGCAGCCGCTCCACGCCCTCGGCCCAGGCGGTGCCGCGCCGGGGCAGCCCGTCGGGCGGCGGCGCGGGCGTCCCGGAGGACGCCGCGACGACGCCGCCGGGCGCGGGCGCGCGTGATGTGATGGCCACCCCTGACCTCCCCCTCGGTCCTTCGTGCTTCGCAGCAGTATGGCCTTAGTGGCGGTCCTCCACAGCACGCGGTCCGAGATCGGGCACGATCCGCCCCGATCCGTCCCCGGTCCTGCCCCGGCCGGTATCCCCCCGTCCGCTCCACCCCTTCACCGTCAGTACGCCCTGCGGGCCGCGATGGTTCCGCATCGGGCGCGGTTCAACCGAAGTGGGCACGCAGCTTCCCGTAGGCCTCGGGGCCGGCGCCCAGGGCGTCCAGGCCCAGCAGGCCGGCGCCCAGCACCGGCGGGGCCGTCACCACCGACACCCGGGCGTGCGGCGCCCGTTCGGCGAGCAGGGCCTCCACCCGGCCGTTCAGCTGCGGGTGCCGGGCGGCCAGTACGCTGCCGCCCAGCAGGACGGGCGCCTCCTCGGCCAGCAGCCCGAGCCGCTCCAGCGCCACCGAGGCCAGCGCCACGACCTCCTCGGCCTGCCGCTCGACGAGGGCCGCGGCGACCGCATCACCGGCCGCGGCCACCGCGAACAGCACCGGCACCAACTCGTGCATCCGTACGGGCTCGACGATGCCCAGGTGCAGCGCCTCGATCAGCGCGTACACGGACTCCCGTGCGAAGTGCCCCGGCAGGGCCGCCGCGAGCTCGGTGGGACCGCCGCGCCCGTCCTCGGCGCGCGCCGCCCACCACATGGCCTCGGCGGCCAGCCCGCCGCCGCCGCCCCAGTCGCCGGAGATCTGCCCCAGCGCCGGGAACCGGGCGGTGCGCCCGTCGGGCAGCATGCCCACGCAGTTGATGCCCGCCCCGCAGACCACCGCGACCCCGCGCGGCCCCCCGGCGTCCTCGCCGAGGCCCGCCCGCAGGATCGCGAAGGTGTCGTTGCGGACCTCGGTGTCCGCGCCCCAGCCCCGCGCGCCGATGGCCTGCGCGAGCAGGGCCTCCTCCACCGGGAGGTCCGCGTTGGCCAGACAGGCCGAGACCCGGTCGGCGTACGGGGCCCCGGCCGCGGGCTCCGGCAGCCCGGCGGCCGCGGCCGCCTCGGCGACGGCCTGCGCGAGGACGTCCACCGCCGCCTCGACCCCGACGCGCGGGGGCTGGAAGCCGCCCGCGCGTCCGGTGCCGAGGACGCGGCCGTCCGCGGCGATCAACGCCACGTCCGTCTTGCTGTTGCCCGCGTCGACGGCGAGGACGGCTGCCTTCAGGGGCCGGCTCACGCCCATGCCAGGTGCTCCTTGTTGTGCGCGAGGAGCCGGTCGGTCAGCCCCTCGGCGAGGTCGAACTGGCCCACCAGCGGGTGTGCCAGCAGCGCCTTGAACACCCGCTCGCGGCCGCCGCGCAGCGCCGCGTCCAGCGCGAGGTCCTCGTAGGCCGTGACGTGGGAGATGAGCCCCGCGTACAGCGGGTCCAGCCGCGGTACGGCCAGCGGCGAGGGTCCGGAGCGGTCCACGCGCGCCTGGACCTCGATCACCGCGTCGTCCGGGAGGAACGGCAGGGTGCCGTTGTTCAGCGTGTTGACCACCTGTACGGCGCTCCCGCCGTCGCCCAGCAGGGCCGCGGCCAGGTCCACCGCCGCCTCCGAGTAGAAGGCGCCGCCCCGCTTGGAGAGCAGTTCCGGCTTCTCGTCCAGCGCGGGATCCCCGTACAGGCCGAGCAGTTCCTTCTCCATCGCGGCGACCTCGGCGGCCCGCGAGGGCTTGGTCCCGAGCTCCCGGACCACCTCGTCGTGCGCGTAGAAGTAGCGCAGGTAGTACGAGGGGACCGCCCCGAGCCGGTCCAGGACCGCGCGCGGCAGCCGCAGGTCCGCGGCGATGGCCTCGCCGTGCCGGGCGATGAGCTGCGGCAGCAGGTTCTCGCCCTCCGGGCCGCCCTTGCGCACCCCCAGCTCCCAGGTGAGGTGGTTGAGGCCCACGTGGTCGAGGTGGATGTCGGCCGGGGTCAGGTCCAGCATCGCGGCGAACCTGCGCTGGAAGCCGATGGCCACGTTGCACAGCCCGACGGCCTTGTGCCCGGCCTGGAGCAGAGCCCGGGTGACGATCCCGACCGGGTTGGTGAAGTCGATGATCCAGGCGTCCGGGTTGGAGCGCCGGACCCGCTCGGCGATGTCGAGGACCACCGGGACCGTGCGCAGCGCCTTGGCGAGACCGCCGGCCCCGGTGGTCTCCTGGCCCACGCAGCCGCACTCCAGCGGCCAGGTCTCGTCCTGGAGCCGGGCCGCCTGCCCGCCGATGCGCAGCTGCAGCAGGACCGCGTCGGCGTCCGCGACGCCCGCGTCGAGGTCGGAGGTGGTGGTGATGAGGCCCGGGTGCCCCTGCTTGGCGAAGATCCGCCGGGCCAGGCCGCCGATGAGCTCCAGCCGCTCGGCGGCCGGGTCGATCAGCACCAACTCGCTGATCGGCAGGGTGTCGCGCAGTCGGGCGAACCCGTCGATCAGCTCGGGGGTATAGGTGGAACCGCCGCCCACCACTGCGAGTTTCATCGTGACTAGCCTTTCACTCCGGTCAGGGTGACGCCTTCGACGAACGCCTTCTGGGCGAAGAAGAAGAGGACGATCACCGGGGCCATGACCAGCACGGTCGCCGCCATGGTCAGGTTCCAGTTGGTGTGGTGTGCGCCCTTGAAGGACTCCAGCCCGTAACTGAGGGTCCAGGCGGCCGGGTTGTCCGAGGCGTAGATCTGTGGGCCGAAGTAGTCGTTCCAGGCGGCGAAGAACTGGAACAGTGCGACCGCCGCGATCCCGGGCTTCGCCATCGGCAGGACCACCCGCAGCAGGGTGCGCAGCTCGCCGCAGCCGTCGACCTTCGCCGCGTCGAGGTACTCGTCGGGGATGGTCAGCAGGAACTGGCGCAGCAGGAAGATGGAGAAGGCGTCGCCGAAGGCCATCGGGATGATCAGCGGCCACAGGGTGCCGGAGAGGTCCAGTTGCTTGGCCCAGAAGAGGTACATCGGGATGACGACCACCTGGGGCGGCAGCATCATCATGGCGATCACGAGCAGCAGCGACAGCCGCCGGCCGCGGAAGCGGAACTTGGCGAGCGCGTAGGCGACGGGCACCGAGGAGACCACGGTCAGCACGGTGCCGAGGCCCGCGTACAGCAGGGTGTTGCGCCACCAGGTCAGGAAGCCGGGGGTGTCCCACACCTTCGCGTAGTTGCCCCACTCCCAGGTGTGCGGCCACAGGTCGCGGGTCAGCGCCTGCTGGTCGCTCATCACCGAGGTCAGGAAGAGGAACACGAACGGGAGGACGAAGAAGAGCGCCGCGGCGACGCCGAGGGAGTGCACGGCCACCCAGTGCAGGGCGGCCCGGCGGCGCGCGGTGCGCACGGGCCGCGCGGAGTCCGTCGTACCGGATGATCCGGTGGGACGGGGAGTGCGCCGCGCTTCGCGGGTGATGGTCTGGCTCATGATCCTCAGTCACCTGCCTCGATCAGCCCGCCGCGCCGCCGCATGAGCAGCGCGGTGAAGGCCATGGAGAGGGCGAACAGCACCAGGGCGACCACGCAGGCGGTGCCGTAGTCGAAGCGCTGGAAGCCCGCGTTGTAGATGACCTGGGGCAGGGTCAGCGTGGACTTGTCGGGGTACCCGGGCTCGAACTGCTGGCCCGAGCCGGCGATCACGCCGGCCGCCACCTTCCCCGCGACCAGGGGCTGCGTGTAGTACTGCATGGCCTGGATGACCCCGGTGACCACCGCGAACAGGATGATCGGCGAGATGTTCGGCAGGGTGATGTGGCGGAACCGCGCCAGCGGCCCGGCTCCATCCAGCTCGGCGGCCTCGTACTGCTCGCGCGGTACGTCGAGCAGCGCGGCCATGAAGATGACCATCAGGTCGCCGACCCCCCACACCGCGAGCGCGGTCAGCGCCGGCTTGGACCAGTCGGCGTCCGTGAACCAGCCGGGCGTGGGCAGTCCGACCGCGTCCAGCAGGGTGTTCACCGGGCCGGTGCCCGGGTTGAGCAGGAAGACGAAGGCGAGGGTCGCCGCCACCGGAGGGGCCAGGTAGGGCAGGTAGAACAGGGTGCGGAAGACGCCCGTGCCCAGCTTGATCTTGGTGATGAGCAGGCCGATGCCCAGGCCGAAGGCGACCCGGCAGGCCACCATGACCAGGACCAGCCACAGGGTGTTGCGCATGGCCGGCCAGAACATCGGGAGGTCGTTGAAGACGTAGTCCCAGTTGTCCAGCCCGTTGAAGACGGGTGGGCGGAAGCCGTCGTACTTGGTGAAGGAGAAGTAGACGGTGGAGAGGAGCGGGTAGGCGAAGAAGACGCTGAACCCGATCAGCCAGGGCGACATGAAGGCCGCCGTGCGCAGGGAGGACCTGCGGCGCCTGGTGCGCAGCTCGGGGGAGAGGGTGCCGGCCATGGTGCTACTTCGCCTTCGCGATGTCCGTGTCGATCTGCTGGTCGGTCTTGGCGAGCCCGGCGTGGATGTCCGCGACGTCGCCCTTCTCGACCGCGTACGCGAAGTCCGTGAAGGTCAGCTGGTAGGTGCCGCCGTCCACCTGCGCCGGGGTGGTGGTCGACTTCGGGTGCTTGGCGATGTCGATGAAGGTCTTGAACTCCGGGGTCACCTGGAGCTTGGGGGAGTCCAGGGCGGCCAGGGTGGAGGGCACGTTGTGGATGGCGTTGGCGAACTCCACGACCGCGTCGGTGTCGGTGGTCATGTACTTCGCCAGCTCCCAGGCGGCGTTCTGCTTCTTGCTGCCCGAGGCGATGCCCATGATCGTGCCGGAGAGGTAGCCCTTGCCATAGTCGGCGGCCTGGTCGTCCGGGACGGGCATCGGGGCGGTGCCGATCTCGAACTTCACCCCGGCCTCCTTCGCCATGTTCGCCCGCCACTCGCCGTCGATCTGCATGGCGACCAGGCCCAGGTGGAAGGGGTGCTCCGCGCCCCACTCGTCACCGAAGGTGGTGCGGAACTTCTCCAGCTTCTCGTACCCGCCGAGCTTGCCGACCAGGTCCTTCTGCGCCGTCAGCATCTTGGCGAAGCCGGGGTCCTTGGCCAGGTTCGACTTGCCGTCGGCGTCGAAGTACGACGGGCTCCACATGGCGGCCAGGCGCTGGGGGGCGGTCTCGTAGCCGTGGTAGGTGGGCATGATGCCGAGCTGCTGGTACGAGTCGCCCTTGGCGATCGTCAGCTTCTGGGCGGCGGCCTCGAACTGGCTCCACGTCTTGGGCGGTTCGGTGATCCCGGCGGCGGCGAAGGCGGTCTTGTTGTAGACGAGGCCGTACGCGTCGTTCAGCAGCGGCAGCGTGCACTGGTTGCCGTTGAACTGGGTGTACTGGAGAAGGGTCTTGGGGAAGACCTTCTCCTTGTCGATCCCGGACTTCTTCAGGAAGGGGTTCAGGTCCGTGAAGGCGCCGCTGTTGCAGAACTTGCCGACGCTGTCGGTGGTGAAGGAGGCCACCACGTCGGGGGCCTTGTCGCCGCCGGCGCGCAGCGCCTGGTTGATCTTGTCGTCCGTCATGTTGCCCGTGACGTTGACCTTGATGTTCGGGTGCGCCTTCTGGAACCGGGCGATGTTGTCCTCGATGGCCTTGGCCTCGCTGGGGGCGGACCAGCCGTGCCAGAAGTTGAGGGTGACGTCCTTCTTGGGGTCGTCGGCGGCCGTGTCGGAGGTGGAGCCCGCACACGCGGTGGCGAGTACGGATATCGCGGCGACGGCGGTGGCGGCGGAGGTCAGGCGGCTGATTCTGGGCATGGCGGAGTCGCTCTCTGCGCGGGGGGACTTCCTGGAGGGGTGGGGAGGAACCGTGGTGCGGGGAGACGTGCGATGCGGGCTCACGCGGGGGAGGTGCGGGGCAGGTGGTGGGGGAGCGCTGTACGGGGCTGCGTGTGCCGGGGGCTTGATCGGGCGGGATGCGGTGCGGGTCCGTGCGGGTGATGCGGGTGATGCGGGCGGTGCGGGCCTTGCGGGTCCGTGCGGGTGATGCGGTTGGTGCGGGCCTTGCAGACGGTGCGGTGGTGCGGCAGTGCGGGCCTTGCAGGCGGTGCGGGTGGTGCGGTGGTGCGGCGGTGCGGGTGGTGCGGTTCAGCGGCGGGAGGTGTCGAAGACCTCGTCGCGGGTGGCGGCGAGGGCGCTCTCCAGTGCCCCGCGCAGTACGGGCCGTTCCCGTACCTCGCCGGTCACCAGCAGGGGCCGGGACGGGGCGAGGTCGGCGAGTTCGGCTTCGAGGAGCTCGCGCAGCGGCTCGCCGCCGGCGATGGTCAGCGCGCCGGAGAGGATCACGACCTCCGGGTCCAGTACGGCGACCAGCGAGGCGAGTCCGGTGGCGAGAGCGGTGGCGTACTCCCGCAGGAGTTCCAGGTGGCCGCCCTCGGGCGAGGCGGCGGCCTGGGCCAGCAACGCGGCCGCCGCTTCGACCATGGCCCCGGACTCGGCCCCGTGCACGGCGCCGTGCACCGAACCGGCCCCGGCCTCGGCGGCCGGCGGCGCGTCGACGCCGAGCCGGGCCGCCAGCGCGGGCAGCACCTGTGCGCCGGCCAGCTCCTGGTAGCCGCCGGAGTTGACCCGGGTGACCTGGCGGACCAGCGGGTGCCCGGCGACCGGCAGGAAGCCGATCTCCCCGGCGCCGCCGGTCCAGCCGCGGTGCAGCCGGCCGCCGAGCACGAGGGCGGCCCCGAGGCCCTCCTCGTTCCACAGCAGGACGAAGTCCTCGTGGCCGCGGGCGGCGCCGAGCCGCTGCTCGGCGACGGCGGCGAGGTTCACGTCGTTCTCGTACTCGACCGGCATCGGCAGGGCCGCGGCCAGCTCGTCGAGGAGCGTGGGGGACTGCCAGCCCGCCAGGTGGTCGGCGTAGCGCAGCACCCCGGTGCGGGGGTCGAAGGAGCCGGGGGTCGCGATGACCACCCGGTGGATGTCGGCGAGGTGCAGTCCGGCGTCCTTGACGGCCTCGCCGAGGGCGCGGGTGACCTGCTCGACCGGCCCGGTGCCCTCCGCGTACGGGAGCTCGTGGCTGCCGATCACCTCTCCGGCCAGGTCGGCCACGGAGGCGAGGATCCGGCCGGGGGTGACGTCGAGTCCGGCGACGAACGCGGCCCGCGCGTTGACGGCGTAGAGCTGCGCGTTGGGGCCGGGGCGGCCGGTGGCGGTGCCGGTGAGGACGACGAGCCCGGCGGCCTCCAGGCGGGCCAGCAGCTGGGAGGCGGTGGGCTTCGAGAGGCCGGTGAGGTGCCCGATCCGGGTCCGGGACAGGGGACCGTGCGTCAGCAGGAGCTCGAGCGCGGCCCGGTCGTTCAGGGCGCGCAACAGGCTGGGCGTACCGGGGGTGGCGGGCATGGGGTGACTTCTCTCTCACCGAGGTGAACTGTTAGGTAAGTTTCCTATTGGTGGTCGCTCGTGTCAATGGCGCTGCGTACGCCACTGCCCCCGCAGGCAGGACCTACGGGGGCAGTGGCGTCAGGACGCGGGTTCGGGCGCGGCGGGCGCTACTTCGTGATGCGCGGGCCGGAGCCGGAGGCCGCGCCGCCCGCGGCCGGATGCGGGATCTCCGCGGCGGCCAGGGACTGCGGGGAGGTCGGGTTCGCCAGCGCCGAGGGCGGGGCGACGGCGGCCGAGGGGTCGGCCGGGGCCGCGTCCTCCTCGGGCACCGGCAGGCCCCCGACGATCCCGATGCCCGCCGCGTCGAAGGCGCCCTTGATCCGCCAGCGCAGCTCGCGCTCCACGGCGAACTGCTGGCCCGGCATCGTCTTGGCCGACACCGAAACCGACATCGAGGCCAGCAGCACCTCGTCCAGGCCCAGCACCTCCACCGGACCCCACAGCCGCTCGTCCCACGGGGACTCCTTGGCCATGGTGTCGGCTATGTCCTTGATCACCTCGCGGATGCGGCCGAGGCTCTCGGTGGGCTTGACCTGCACCGCGACGCTCGCCGTGGCCCAGCCCTGGCTGAGGTTGCCGATCCGCTTGATCTCGCCGTTGCGGACGTACCAGATCTCGCCGTTGTCGCCGCGCAGCTTGGTGACGCGCAGCCCCACCTCGACGACCTCGCCCGAGGCCACCCCGGCGTCGATCTTGTCACCGACGCCGTACTGGTCCTCGAGGATCATGAACACGCCGGAGAGGAAGTCCGTGACCAGGTTCCGGGCGCCGAAACCGATCGCCACACCGGCCACACCGGCGCTCGCCAGCAGCGGCCCCAGGTTGATGTCGAGCGCGCCGAGCACCATCAGGGCCGCGGTGCCGAGGATCAGGAACGAGGCCACGGAACGCAGGACCGAACCGATGGCCTCGGACCGCTGCCTACGCCGCTCCGCGTTGACCAGGAGCCCGCTCAGGGCGGTGCCCTCCACGGCGTCGGCGCCGCGGTTCATCCGGGTGATCAGCTTGGTCAGCGACTTGCGGACCACCGAGCGCAGGGCGAAGGCGATGACCAGGATCAGCAGGATCCGCAGGCCCAGGTAGAGCCATCCGGCCCAGTTCTCCTCGATGAAACTGGCGGCGTTCGTGACGCTCTCGTGGGTTTCTCTGATCGTTTCCGCCGCGTCCGGGTTCTCGGCTGCGAGCGGGAGCAGGGCGGCAGGCCTGGGCACGGCGGGAACCTCCAGATATGGCGTCCTGCCCGCGGAAGGGATGGTGCGGGCAGACCATCCACCCTAACGGGGCACTCGGCCTGACTTGTTGCCGTGTTCGAGGGAGAGACCAGACTCACGCGGGGATGAAGCGGTTGTGGTCGAAAACACCTCGGACCCGTTACGGGCGCGTGGTGGCGCTTCGACCAGCCGTAAGGGGAGACTGGAAAGCAGATCGTCCCGGCGCGAGCCACGCGCCGCCGGCGTACAAGGAGGCAGTCCGTGCCGCACGTCCTGGTCCTCAACGCGTCGTACGAGCCCCTCGGCGTCGTACCGCTCCGTCGCGCGCTCGTCCTCGTCCTGGAGAACAAAGCCGTCTCCCTGGAAGAATCCGGCGCCTTTCTGCACAGTGCGACAAGGGCCGTCCCCGCGCCCAGCGTGGTTCGGCTCAAGCGCTTCGTGCGGGTCCCCTACCGGGGGCCCGTTCCACTCACCCGCCGCGCGCTGTTCGCCCGGGACGGCGGCCGCTGCATGTACTGCGGGGCCGTCGCCACCAGTGTCGACCACGTCATCCCGCGCAGCCGGGGCGGGCAGCACGCCTGGGACAACGTCGTCGCCGCCTGCCGTCGCTGCAACCACGTCAAGGCCGACCGCCACCTCGTCGACCTCGGCTGGCGCCTGCGGCACCAGCCGGCTCCGCCGTCGGGGCTGGCCTGGCGGATCATCGGGACGGGGCACCGGGATCCGTGCTGGATGCCGTACCTCCAGCCGTACGGGGCGGAGGATGCGCTGGATCGCATCGGGGTTCCGGTCGCCGCCGCGGCGGTCGCGTCGTAGCCCCCTGAGCCGGGGCCCGGCCGCGGGGAGTGCCGCTGCGCGGGGCGAGGTCCCCTACCCGCCCTTCGCCCGTTCCCCGGGGCTCCGCCCCGGACCCCGCGCCTCAAACGCCGGCGAGGCTGGATTCTGCCGCGCAGCGGCAAAACCAGCCCGCCCGGCGTTTGAGGGCATGGGCGCGGAGCGCACGTACGGGTCCGGGCGGAGCCCGGGGAACGGGCGAAGGGCGGGTAGGGGACGGCCCCGCAGGGTTGCCCGGCCCCCTACGGGGCCACCGCGAAGGCTTCGGCGGCCAGGAGGCTGCAGCCGTAGCGGGTGGCCCGGGTCTCGCAGGTGACCCGGACGAAGCGGGCCGGGGCGGCCACCGGGTCCAGGTGGACGGAGTCCACCCCGCCGCGGGACGCGACCGTCGCGGACGGGTGCCAGGCGACACCGTCCGCCGAGGTCTCCACCCGGAACCGGGACGGGTACGCCTCCTGCCAGCGCAGACGCAGCAGCCCGATCCGCGCCGGAGCCGGCAGCTCCGCCTGCCACCAGGCCCCGTCCTGCGCGGGAGAGGACCAGCGGGTGCCCGGGGAATCGTCCAGCACCCCCGACGCGGGGAACGCCGGGGTCTCGTCCGCCGAGGACGAGGCCACGGCGGAGCGCAGCAGGTTCGGGCCGGCCGTGCGCGGAAACGCCCGGACCTTCAGGGTGTGCCTCTCGGAGCCGAAGGTCACCGGGACCTCGTAGGTGCCCGGCGCCGTGCCCGCGGCCACCGTGACCTCCACCGGGACGACCGCCGTCGTACCGCGCGCGGCCGCGGCCGTCTGCGGCAGGCGCACCGAGATACCCGGCGGCGGCGTCGCCGACAGGGGCCCGCGGACCTCGCCGGGGCGCAGCGCGGACAGCTGCGCCGGGATCCGCTGCGGGGCACCGCCGATCTCCGCGTCCACGCTCTGCGGCAGCTCGAAGCGGGCTTCGGGGCCGTCCGCCGTCCACGGGACCACGCTGTGCACGGCCGGGGCCGGGCCCGACCAGACGAGCCGGAAAGCATCGGCCCGCAGGCCGCCCACGTCCGCCTGGGTCCAGCCCGAGGCCGCCGCCTCCGCGACCTTGCGCCAGCCCTCTCCCGGTACGTGGGCCTCGATCGCGGCGCCCCGGCTGCCCGGCGGCAGCGGGTCGGTCATCACGGTCACCACCGACACCGGCCGGGCGGTGGACAGCGCGACCGTGAAGGCGTCGGCCTGCCGGGTCACCGTGCCCTGCGGGCGGGCCGCGCCGGTCCACGCGTCGGCCTCGGCCGCGGCCCGGGCCAGGAAGGGGTCCAGCACCGCCTCGTCGACCCGGGCGGTCTCCGCACCGGACAGCGCCGCGCGGGCGGTGGTGAAGGCCTGCGAGGCCCGCCAGGCCGCCGCCCCGTCCCCGCGGGCCTGCGCCTGGAGGACGTCGAGGGCCAGTTCCCCGGCCGCCCCGTAGCGCGCGAGCCGCGACAGCCAGGGCCCGGCCTCCTCCGCGAGCGCGGGCAGCCGGTCCGGTGCCTCGCGCAGCACGCGGAAGGCGGCGCGCAGCCGGTCGCCCGCCGCCGGGTCGCCGGAGCTGCGGGCCCGCCAGAACTCCTCCGTCAGCGGGACCAGGTAGGCCGACTCGGGCTGGGCGAGGCCGGAGGAGGCGTTGTTCCCGGCCAGCGCCGCCAAGGCCTCCCGGGCCTTGGGGTCGGGTCCGGCGAGCGAGGCCACGGCCGCCGCCCAGGAGTCGGAGGCCCGGTAGCCGCGCGGGTTCCAGGTGAAGTCCGCCGCCGTGAACAGCGGGATGCGCGACAGCGTGCCCTGGGGCATCGCGTTGGCCAGCACGGCGGCGGAACCGCCCGCGACCACGGCGTCCCGTCCCGCGTACGGGCCGAGGAAGATCCGGCCCGGGTCCCAGTCGTTGACCGGGTAGTTGTCCATGGTGACCAGCGGGTGCTGCCCGAGTGCGGAGCGCGCCCCGCTCATCTCCTGCCCGGTGATCGTGCGCGGCACCACGCCGACGCCCGTCCAGGCCACCTCCACCCGGGCGTCCAGGGCCCCGGCCAGCGCGGTCCGGTAGGGCGTCGAGCCCTCCTGGTAGTACTCCGTCGGCAGCAGCGACAGCGCGGGCGCCCCCGGATAGCGCCGGGCCAGGTGCGCGGCCAGCTCGCCCGCCACCTCCGCGTGCGCCTTCGCGGCCGCCGCCGGGCCCCTGCCGTACCGCTCGCGGTCGTCCCGGCAGCCCCACTCGGTGTAGCTGACGTCCTGGAACTGCAGCTGGAACGCACGGAATCCGAGGTCCCACATGGCGTCCAGTTTGCGGGCGAGCGCCGCCCGGTCCGCCGAGGAGGCCAGGCACATCGACTGCCCGGGCGCCACCGCCCAGGCGAGCACCACCTTGTTGGAGCGCGCCCGGTCGGCCAGCTTCCGCAGTTCCGCGGCCTGCGCCGCCGGGTAGTCGCGGCGCCACTCCGTGGTCCGGTACGGGTCGTCACCGGGCGCCAGCAGCAGCCGGTTCAGCTTGGTGGCGCCCATGAAGTCCACCTGCGCGAGCCGCTGGGTGGCCGTCCACGGAGTCCCGTAGAACCCCTCCGTGATCCCGCGCACCGGTGCGGACGGCCAGTCCCGCACGAGGACCCCGGGCACCTTCCCGCCGCTCCCGGCGAGCAGTTGGCGCAGTGTCTGCGCCGCGTGGAACAGGCCGTCCTCGCCCACGCCGGCCAGCGCGACCGTGTCCCGCCCCTCGGCCCGGCCCACCGCCAGCCGGTAGCCGCCCGCCGGCAGGTCGCCGGCCGCGTTCGCGCCGAGCGCCCGCAGCGCCCGCTCCGTGTCCCCGTCGCCGTGCCCCTGGAGCCGTACGACGGTCCCGGTCGCGGGCAGCGGTTCCCCGTCGGCCCGCTCGTGCAGGGTCCGTACGCCCGCCCCGTGCAGGGCGTCGCGCACCACCTGGACGGCGTACGGGTCCACGCCCGCGGGCAGCACCAGGACGGCCTCGGCGCCCAGCGGCACCGCGCGCGCCGGGTCAGCGGTCATCGACTGCGGCCGGGGATGCACCGCGGGCCCCTCGGCGGCGGAGCGCACCGGATCGGAGCCGGGGTCGAGCACGGGGGCGGCCGCGGGTTCGCGCAGCGCCGCGGGAGTCATGGGGGGCGCGGGGGCCGCTCCCGCGTCCGGGGCGGTGGGCGAGTCCGGTGCGGTCGGCGCGGCGAAGCCGGTGGGGGGACCCACTACCGCCGAGCCGCTGAGCAGCGCACCGATGACGGCGACCGCCGCGGCCGTGGCCGTGGCCCGCTTGCTGCCCCTACTGTGCACGGAGCCACCCCGTCCCGAGTCGTCCCCCGCTCGTACGAATGAGCCAGAGCCCACCATCCGTACGGCCGGGGTGTCAACGCCGGCGGGTGATCTGACCTGGATCGGCCAGGAATGCGGTGCGGCCGACTGGGTAGGGAGGGGATGTTCTCCGGTCCGCGCGCCGGAGGGTGTTCCCGACGTTCCCGCACGCCAGGGCCGATGGCTCCGGACGCGCGGTGATCGGCGCGGAGCTCGGCAACACCTCCTGTGCGCGGCGCGAACGCAGGCACGTCTGTGCGAATTCACGGCCCGCACAGGAGAATTTCCGCTGTCGGTGGTGCGCGTGCGGCGCGCGGACCGACACAGTGGGACCCATTCACGGGTCCTGACGGATCCTCACTCACGAAGGAGTGCCTGCCGGTGAACATCAAGGCCGCGAAGACGAAGAGCGCCACCACCGCCATATCCGCCCCCAAACGGCGCCCGCCGCTCGCCCACCTGCCGGCGCAGTCCGACCCCAACGAGCGGACCCTGACCAGCGAGCCGTCGCTCGCCGACGCCGCGCACGCGCCGCTGACCAGTGAGCCCCCGCTCGCCTGCGAGGCCCCGCTGACCAGCGAGCCGACCACCCATGCCGCGGCGGCCGCCGCGGGTGACTAGAGGACAAGGAACCAGATGGACGACCTCGCCCGGCTCGCGGCCCTGTACGGAGTCGCCACCACCTACCAGCCCGCCGAGGACGTCACCCTCCGGGTCCCGGAGGCCACCGTCGCCGCCGTACTGCGGCGGTTGGGGGTGAACACGGACACCCCGGAGTCCCTGCGCGCGGACCTGGCCGCGGCCGAACGCGAAGCGGCGCACCGGCTGCTGCCGCGCGTGCTGGTGTGGTGGGCCGGCTCCCGGCCCCCCGTGGAGCTGGCCGCCCTGCCCCCGGGGACGCGGACCCTGCTGGAGGCGGAGGCGGAGGCGGAATCTGCCGCGGACTCGGAGGCGGACTCGGCCCGGGCCCCGGAGGCGGCGGGCCGCGCGGTGCCCTGGAGCGCGGCCGACGCGGGGGAGCCGCCGCTGGGCGTGCACCTGATCCACGCGGAGGCCCCCGACGGCCGCACCGCGACCGCCACCCTGATCGTGGCCCCCGACCGGGCCCCGGCGGCCCCCGAACGTACCCACGGGCTGCTCGTCCAGCTCTACTCGGTGCTCTCCGAACGCTCCTGGGGCATGGGCGACCTGGGCGACCTGGCGGAGCTGGCGCGCTGGGCGGGCCGTGTCCACGGAGCCGGCTTCGTCCAGGTCAACCCGCTGCACGCGGCCGTGCCCGGCACCCCGACCGACCCCTCCCCGTACCGGCCCTCCTCGCGCCGCTTCCCCGACCCGGTGCACCTGCGGATCGAGGACGTCCCCGAGTACGCCGACTGCCCGGAGCGGGCCGCCCTCGCGGAACTGGCCGACCGGGGTGCGCAGTTGAGGTGCGAGGTGCTGGAGAAGGGGGCGCTGATCGACCGGGACGCCGTCTGGGCCCTCAAGCGGGCCGCCCTGGAGCTGCTGTACGCCGTCCCGCGGACCCCCGAACGGGACGCGGACTACGGGAGGTTCCGTGCCGCGCAGGGCGCGGAGCTGGACCGGCACGCCGCCTGGTGCGCCGGGCACGCCGGGGAGGATCCGCAGGCCCGGGCCGACTTCCACCGCTGGCTGGTCTGGCTGACGGACGCCCAGCTCGCCGCCGCCCAGCGTGCGGCCAAGGAGGCCGGGATGGCGGTCGGCATCGTGCACGACCTGGCCGTCGGGGTGCACCCGGAGGGCTCGGACGCCACCGGCGCCCCCTTCGGAGCCCCGCACTATGCCCGGGCCGTCTCCGTCGGCGCCCCACCGGACGCCTTCAACGCGCGCGGCCAGGACTGGGGACTGCCCCCGTGGCGGCCCGACCGGCTGGCCGCCACCGGGTACGCGCCGCTGCGGGCGCTGCTGCGGGGGGTGTTCCGGTACGCGGGCGCCCTGCGGATCGACCACGTCATGGGACTCTTCCGGCTCTGGTGGATCCCGGAAGGGGCCCCGCCCGCCGAAGGCGCGTACGTCGCGTACGACGGGGAGGCGATGCTCGCCCTGCTGGTCCTGGAGGCGCACCGGGCCGGAGCCCTGGTCATCGGCGAGGACCTCGGCACCGTGCAGCCGGGGGTCCGTCAGGCGCTGGCCCGGCGCGGGGTGCTGGGCACCTCGGTGCTGTGGTTCGAGCGGGACTGGGGCGGCGACGGGGAGCCGCTGGAGCCGGAGCGCTGGCGGGCCGACTGCCTGGCCACCGTGACCACCCACGACCTGCCGCCCACGGCCGCCAAACTGGCCGGCTCCCACGTGGAACTGCGCGACCGGCTCGGCCTGCTGACCCGGCCGGCCGAGCGGGAGCGGGCCGAGGACTCCGCCGACACCGCGCGCTGGCTGGACGTACTGGAGGACCTCGGGCTCGACACCAAGGGCGAGGAGGCCGCCGTACGGGCCCTGTACGCGTTCCTGCTGCGCACCCCGGCCCGGCTGGTCGGGGTGTGGCTGCCCGACGCGGTGGGCGACCGGCGCCCGCAGAACCTGCCCGGCACCTGGGACCAGTACCCCAACTGGAGGCTCCCGGTGGCCGACGCGGAGGGGCGGCCGCTGAGCCTGGAGGCGCTGGCCGCCTCGGCGCGGGCGAACGCCCTGCTGGGGGCGGTGCGGGGGGCCGCGGGCACCCGTACGGCACCCCCGGGCGCGCGCGGCGTTTAGGTGTTCGCTACGTTTGCACCGTGGACAAGAAGAACGCTCTGCGCGCCGGCGCCGTCACGGCCGGAACGACGCTGATGATGCTGCTGATGACGTCTCCCGCCCTCGCGCTCACCCGTGACGACGGCGACGACCCGGGTCCGGGCCTGAGCGTCGCCGAGACGCTCGGCCTCTACGTGGCCGCGCCGATCGTGCTGTTCCTGGTCATCGCCGGTCTGGTGATGGTCGGCGACAAGTCGCGCAAGACGCAGAACGAGAGCTGACCGAAGACTGAACGAAGGCGCCGGGGGTCCGTGAGGACACCCGGCGCCTTGTCGTACCCCGGACCCGGTTCCGTGGCCCGGATTCCCTACGGAACCCCCGCCATCACCTTGCGCAGCAGGGCGGTGAGCGCCGTGATCTCCGCCTCGTCCAGCCCGGTGAGCGCCTCGCGCTGCACCTCCAGCCCCGCCCCGACCGCCTCGTCGATGAGCGCGAGGCCCCGGTCGGTGATGGTCACCCGGAGCCCCCGGCGGTCGTCCGGATCGGGGTTGCGGCAGAGCAGTCCGGCCTTCTCCAGCTTGTCGAGCCGTCCCGTCATCCCGCCCGTGGTGAGCATCAGCGTGGCCGAGAGCTGGCGGGGCGAGAGCGTGTACGGGGTTCCGCTCCGGCGCAGCGTGGCCACGACGTCGAACTCCCCGCGCGAGATCCCGTAGCGCCCGTAGGCCTTCTCCATCGCGTCGCCCATGGCTTTGGAGATCCGGTAGATCCGGCCGAAGACGGCCATGGGCGTGGTGTCCAGATCGGGTCGCACCGCGAACCACTGGTCGGTGATCGCGTCGACCGCGTCGACGGGGTCCTTGTCGGTCATGGGCGCAGTATCCGGCTTCCGCAGATTCGTTGGCAAGAAAGTTGCTTGCGGAAAAGTAGCTTAGCGCTAAGCTACTTCCAAGTGAGCTACTCGCTTGTGTCACTCACTCGAGCTACTCGTCCCTGCCGGAGGAGCACCGCCGTGAAGCGCATCACCACCCTCGCCCTGACCGCCCTCGCCCCCATCTCCTGGGGCTCCACCTACGCCGTGGCCTCCGAGCTGCTGCCGCCCGACCGGCCGCTGTTCACCGGCGTGATGCGCGCCCTGCCCGCCGGACTGCTCCTCACGGCCCTCGCGCGGAAGCTGCCCACGGGGCGGTGGTGGTGGAAGGCGGCCGTCCTCGGCGGGCTCAACATCGGCGCCTTCTTCCCGCTCCTGTTCCTCTCCGCCTACCGCCTGCCCGGCGGGGTCGCGGCGGTACTGGGCTCCGCCGGACCGCTCTTCGTCGTGGGGCTCGCCGCCCTGCTCCTGGGCGAGCGGGCCCGGCTGCGGACCGTGCTCGCCGCCGTCGTGGCGGCCTTCGGCGTCAGCATGGTCGTGCTGACCGCGGAGGCGCGGCTCGACCTGGTCGGGGTGGTGGCCGGCGTCGTCTCCTCCGCCTCGATGGGTGCGGGCACCGTCATGACCAAGCGGTGGGGGCGGCCGGAGGGCGTCGGCCCCCTGGCCATGACCGGCTGGCAGCTCACCGCGGGCGGCCTGATCATCATCCCGGTCGCCGCGCTGGTGGAAGGGGCGCCGCCGGCGCTCGACGGCAAGGCCTTCCTCGGCTACGGCTACATGATGCTGATCAACACCGGCATCGCGTACTGGCTCTGGTTCCGCGGCATCGGGCAGCTCACCGCCACGTCGGTCACCCTCCTCGGCCCGCTCTCGCCGCTCACCGCCGCCGTCATCGGCTGGGCCGCCCTGGGGCAGGCGCTGTCTCCGGTGCAGGTGCTGGGCATGGTGATCGCCTTCGGTGCCACCGTCGCGGGGCAGCTCGCGGCGGGCTCGGCGGGCGCGCCGCGGCCGAAGGCCGAACCGTTCAGTTCTGCTGAAGAAACCCATCGAAATGTTTCGATGGACCTGACGGGTGGACCGGTGCGACGGTAGACCGACGAACCGACACTCCGAACCCCGAGGGGGAGACACACCGTGGCCGTCATGGACCGAGTCCGCACCGTCCCGCAGGAAGCAGTGCCCGGCAAGGCGAAGAAGGGGGCCGCCGGTCTCGGCGTGCTCCTCGCCCTGCTCGCGACGGTCGTCTGGTCCGGCAGCTTCGTCGCCACCCGCGGCATGGCCGACAGCATCCCGCCCGTCCAGGCCGTCTTCTGGCGCTGGGTGATCGCCACCGTGGCCATCGCCCCCTTCGCCGCCCGGCAGGCCTGGCAGCAGCGGGCCCTGATCCGCAAGCACTTCGGCTACGTCGCTCTGGCCACCCTCTTCGGCGTCACCCTCTACAACACCCTCGTCCACCAGGCCGGCCTGACCACCTCCGCCTCCAACATGGGCATGATCATGGCTGCCGCGCCGGTCATCATGGCCCTGTACGCCCGGCTCGGCGGCGAGAAGCTCGGAGCCCGGCGCACCTTCGGACTGGCCCTCGCCGCCCTCGGCGTGCTCCTGCTGGTCGGCAAGGGATCGATCCGCTTCGACTTCGCCGCAGGAGACCTGTGGATGTTCGGCGCCGCCCTGTCCTTCGCCACGTACAGCGCGCTCCTCAAGCGCAAGCCCGCCGAACTGGGCGGCCTCGCCTTCCTGCTGACCACCTTCGTCCTCGGCGCGCTGATGCTCGCCCCGGCCTACGCGGTGTCCGTCGGGGTCCAGGGCGGCTTCCAGGTCACCCCCTCCACCGCCGGAATGCTCCTGTACGTCGGCGTCTTCTCCTCCGCCGTCGCCTTCTTCGCCTGGAACAAGGCCGTTTCGATGATCGGCGCCGCCCGCGCCGGAGTCGTCTACTACCTCCAGCCGGTCTGCGTCGCGGGCCTCGGCCTGCTGCTCCTCGGCGAGACGACCGGGCCGACGCAGCTCCTCTGCATGGCGCTGATCCTGGGCGGCGTGGGTCTGGGTGCCCGGCGGTAAGTTCGGTCCCATGATCGAGTGGGACATCAAGAAGCTGCGGATCCTGCGGACCCTCGCCGAACGGGGGACCGTGACCGCGACGGCCGAGGCGCTGCACATGACGCCCTCGGCCGTTTCGCAGCAGCTGACCAACCTGGCCCGGATGCTGGGGGTCCCGCTGCTGGAGGCCCAGGGCCGGCGGGTCCGGCTCACCGACGCCGCCCACCTCGTACTGCGGCACGCGGAGGCGGTGTTCGCGCAGCTGGAGCGGGCCGACGCGGAACTCACCGGATACCTCGCGGGGGAGGCGGGCGAGGTGCGGGTCGGGGCCTTCTCCACCGCCGTACCGGTCCTCGTGGTCCCGGCGGTCGCCGCCCTGAGGCGCTCGCACCCCGGCGTGGAGGTACGCGTACGGGAGACCGAGGCGGCCGAGTCCTACGAGCTGCTGTCCGCCGGGGGCGTCGACCTCGCGCTCTCCCTCGCGGCGCACGCCCCGACCGCCCGTGACCCGCGCTTCACCCGCCGGACCCTGCTGGAGGACCCCCTCGACGTGGCCTTGCCCCCGGACCACCCGCTGGCCGGAGCCGGCGAGCTGCGGCTCGCGGACCTGTCCGGGGACCCCTGGATCTACGGTGGCTCCGGGCCCTGGTCGGAGATCACCCGCCATGCGTGCGAGGCGGCGGGGTTCGTGCCCGAGCAGGCGCACTCGGCTTCCGGCTGGACCGCGATCCTGGCCATGGTCGAGGCGGGCATGGGCGTGGCGCTGGTGCCCCGCATGGTGGCGAGCCGCGCGGCGGGAGTCGCCGTCCGCGACCTGCCCCACGACCGGCCGACCCGGCACGTCGTCGCCGCCCTGCGGCGGGGCTCGGAGTCGGCCCCGGCCGTGGCCCACGTCCTGGCGGCCCTACGAGCCGTCGCCGCGGCCCGGCCGTAGCCGCTGCCGGGGGTGGGCGGCCCGCAGGGCACGGGGCCGGGCGGGGCCGGAGGGTCCGGCACCGCCCGGCGTCCGGGCTCTGGTCAGCCCTGGGCTGCGGCAGCCGCGTCGGACGCCTGGGCGCGCAGCGCGCGCTCCACGCCCGCGCGGGACTCGGAGACGAGCCGCCGCAGCGCCGCGTTCGGCTCGGCCGAGGCCAGCCAGGCGTCCGTCACCGCGAGGGTCTCCGCGGAGACCTGGAGGGACGGGTAGAGCCCCACCGCGATCTGCTGGGCGATCTCGTGGCTACGGGTCTCCCAGACCTCCTTGACCGCCGCGAAGTACTTCTCCGTGTACGGGGCCAGGAGCTCGCGCTGGTCGGTCTGGACGAAGCCCCCGATCACCGCGTCCTGCACCGCGTTCGGGAGCGAGTCGCTCTCCACGACCGAGGCCCACGCCTCCGCCTTGGCCTCCGCCGTGGGACGCGCCGCACGGGCCGTCGCCGCGTGCCGCTCGCCCGCCGCCGTCTTGTCCCGCTCCAGCTCGGCCGCGATGGCCGGCTCGTCGGCGACGCCCGTGGCGACCAAGCGCTCCAGGAACGCCCAGCGCAGCTCGGTGTCCACCGCCAGGCCCTTGAGCTCGGCCGACCCGTCCAGCAGCGCCGACAGGTAGGCCAGCTGCTCCTCGGTGCGGGCCGTCGCCGCGAAGGCGCGGGCCCACGCCAGCTGGTGGTCGCTGCCCGGCTCGGCCGCGCGCAGGTGCTCCAGCGTGGCCTCCGTCCAGACGGCCAGGCCCTGGTCGCGCCAGGCCGGGTCGGCGTACAGCTCCACGGCCAGCTTGACCTGGCGGTGCAGCGACTGGACGACGCCGATGTCCGACTCCTTGCCGATGCCCGACAGGACGAGGGCGAGGTAGTCGCGGGTGGCCAGTTCTCCGTCGCGGGTCATGTCCCAGGCCGAGGCCCAGCACAGCGCGCGCGGCAGCGACTCGGTGAAGTCACCCAGGTGCGCGGTGACGTTGGCCAGGGACACCTCGTCGAGGCGGACCTTGGCGTACGACAGGTCGTCGTCGTTCAGCAGGACCACGGCCGGACGGGTCCGGCCGATCAGCTCCGGCACGGCCGTCAGGTCGCCGTCGATGTCCAGCTCGATCCGCTCGCCGCGCACCAGCTTGCCGTCGGTCAGCTCGTACAGGCCGACCGCGATGCGGTGCGGGCGCAGAACGGGCTCGCCCTTGGCGCCGGCGGGCAGCGCCGGGGCCTCCTGGCGGACGGCGAAGGCGGTGATGGCGCCGTTCTCGTCCGTCTCGATCTCCGGGCGCAGGATGTTGATGCCGGCCGTCTCCAGCCACGCCTTCGACCAGGCGGTCAGATCGCGGCCGGAGGTCTCCTCCAGCGCGCCCAGCAGGTCCGACAGGCGCGTGTTCCCGAAGGCGTGCGCCTTGAAATAGGCCTGCACGCCCTTGAAGAAGGCGTCCTGGCCGACGTAGGCCACGAGCTGCTTGAGGACGGAGGCGCCCTTGGCGTACGTGATGCCGTCGAAGTTGACCAGGACGTCGTCCAGGTCACGGATGTCGGCCATGATCGGGTGCGTGGAGGGCAGCTGGTCCTGCCGGTACGCCCAGGTCTTCATGGAGTTGGCGAAGGAGGTCCAGGCGTGCGGCCACTTCGAGCCCTCCGCGTACGCCTGGCAGGCGATGGAGGTGTAGGTGGCGAACGACTCGTTCAGCCACAGGTCGTTCCACCACTCCATGGTGACGAGGTCGCCGAACCACATGTGCGCGAGCTCGTGCAGGATGGTCTCGGCGCGCGTCTCGCACGCCGCGTCCGTCACCTTCGAGCGGAAGACGTACTGGTCGCGGATGGTGACCGCGCCCGCGTTCTCCATCGCGCCCGCGTTGAACTCCGGCACGAAGAGCTGGTCGTACTTCGCGAAGGGGTAGTCGTACGCGAACTTCTCCTGGAACCAGGTGAAGCCCTGCCGGGTCACGTCGAAGATCTCGTCGGCGTCGAGGAACTCGGCGAGCGAGGGCCGGCAGTAGATGCCGAGCGGGACGGACTGCCCGTCCGCACCCTCGTAGGAGCTGTGCACCGCGTGGTAGGGGCCGACGATCAGGGCCGTGATGTACGTGGAGATGCGCGGGGTGGGCTCGAAGCGCCAGACGTTGTCGGCGGGCACCTCGGGCGTCGGGGAGTTCGAGATGACCGTCCAGCCCGCGGGGGCCGTCACGGTGAACCGGAACGTCGCCTTCAGGTCGGGCTGCTCGAAGCTCGCGAACACGCGGCGCGCGTCCGGGACCTCGAACTGGGTGTACAGGTAGGCCTGCTCGTCGACCGGGTCGACGAAGCGGTGCAGACCCTCACCGGTGTTGGTGTAGGCGCAGTCGGCGACGACGCGGAGCTCGTTGGCCCCGGCCGCGAGGTGGGCGAGCGCGATCCGGGAATCCCGGAAGACGGCGGCCACGTCGAGGGACTTGCCGTTGAGGACGACCTCGTGCACGGCCGGGGCGACCAGGTCGATGAAGGTCTCGGCGCCGGCCTCGGCGGACTGGAAGCGCACGGTGGTCACGGAGGGGTACGTGCCGCCCTCCTGCGCTCCGCTGAGATCGAGCTCGATCTCGTACGAGTCGACACTGAGCAGCTTCGCGCGCTGCTGAGCCTCTTCACGGGTCAGATTCGTGCCTGGCACGCGGTCATCTCCTTCGATGGTGACATTCCCGCCCATCCTTCCACGCGGGCCGGGCCATCGCGCCGGAGTAATCCACGGGCGAAAACTCGACGTCTGATTTCTGCCAGCTCCGCCCGTTCCGCCGGAGCACCCTGGACGTCATGACCACCCACGTGACCACCCACACCGTGCTCGCCATCGCCCCCGCCGCCCTCTCCCGCCTGCGCACCCTCGACGACGCCGGGCGGCCCTGCACCCCGTACGAGGACCCGGAGGGCGGCGCTCCGCTGCGCTGCTGCCTGCGCCGCAGCGTCCCCGGCGAACGGATCGCCCTCGTCGCGTACGCCCCGCTGCGCCGCTGGGCCGCCGAGACGGGCGCCGACCCCGGGGCCTACGACGAACAGGGCCCGGTGTTCATCCACGCCGCCGACTGCGGCGGACCGGCCCCGCTGACCGGCCTCCCCTTCGGCCACCCCGGCGCCCTGCGCACGGCCCGCCGCTACGACGCCGAGGGCCACATCCTCGGCGGACGGGTGCTCGACCTCGCCGAGGACCCGGACGCGGTGGTCGGGCGGGCGCTGACGGAGGCCTTCGCCGACCCGCGGACCGCGCTCGTCCACGTCCGCGCGGCCGAGTTCGGCTGCTACCTCTTCGAGGTCCGCCGGGCTTAGGGGCGCCGCGGGGCGCAAACCCCGAAGGGGCGGAAACGCCGAAGGGCAGGCAAGAACGCCGAAGGGCGGCACCGTCACGGTGCCGCCCTTCGCCGGTGCGAGCGGGATCAGCCGCGCAGCTCCTCCGCGACCAGCTCCGCGATCTGGACCGCGTTCAGCGCGGCGCCCTTGCGGAGGTTGTCGTTGGAGAGGAACAGCGCGAGGCCGTTCTCGGTGGTCTCGTCGACGCGGATGCGGCCCACGTAGGAGGCGTCCTTGCCGGCGGCCTGCAGCGGGGTCGGGATCTCCGAGAGCTCGACGCCCGGGGCGTCCTTCAGCAGCTCGTAGGCGCGCTCGACGCTCAGCGGACGGTCGAAGCGGACGTTGACCTGGAGGGAGTGGCCGGCGAAGACCGGCACGCGCACGCAGGTGCCCGAGACCTTGAGCTCCGGGATCTCCAGGATCTTGCGGGACTCGTTGCGGAGCTTCTGCTCCTCGTCGGTCTCGAAGGAGCCGTCGTCGACGATCGAGCCCGCGAGCGGGATCACGTTGTAGGCGATCGGACGCTTGTAGACGGCCGGCTCCGGGAACTGCACCGCGTCGCCGTCGAAGGTCAGCTGGTCGGCGGCCTCGGACACCGCGCAGGCCTGGCCCTTGAGCTCGGCGACGCCCGCCAGGCCCGAGCCGGACACGGCCTGGTAGGTGGTGGCGATCAGCGCGGTCAGACCGGCCTCGTCGTGCAGCGGGCGCAGCACCGGCATCGCGGCCATCGTGGTGCAGTTCGGGTTCGCGATGATGCCCTTGGGGCGGTTCCGAATCGCGTGCGGGTTGACCTCGGAGACGACGAGGGGGACCTCGGGGTCGCGGCGCCAGGCGGAGGAGTTGTCGATCACGACGGCGCCCTGCGAGGCGACCTTCTCGGCGAGGGCCTTGGAGGTGGCGCCGCCCGCGGAGAAGAGCACGATGTCCAGGCCGGAGTAGTCGGCCGTGGAGGCGTCCTCGATGGTGATCTCGCGGCCCTCCCACTCGAGGGTGGAGCCGGCCGAACGGGCCGAGGCGAACAGCCGCAGCTCGTCCACCGGGAACTTGCGCTCGGCCAGGATGCCGCGCATGACTCCGCCGACCTGTCCGGTGGCTCCGACGATTCCGACCCTCACGGTGACTCCTCTTGGTACGTACGACGCGGGCGCGCGTGAAGCCATCATGCGTTCGACCCCACGAGCCTTGTCCAATCCATTGTCCGAGGAGCGGACGGTGTTCTCCGTGTGAACCCCGGTGACAACTCCGTGGCGGCCGTGTTTCACCCCTGCCCACTGCCCCTTTTGCCTGGTGGCGGCCGGTTAGCGTCCGGTCTGTCGTGTCCGTACTCCGGACGCGCGTTCCGCACTTCGAACTCGGGGAGAACCACGTGCGCGCCATCCGCCACCGCCGCCGGTCCATACCGGCCCTCGCCGCCCTCGCGGCAGCCGCCGTCGCGGCACCCGTCCTGCTCGCCGCCACCCCGGCGGCCGCCCACCCGCGCGAGGGCCGGCTGGCCAGGGAACTGGTGTCGGAGGTCACCGCCCGCGGTGCCTACAAGCACCTGGTGAAGTTCCAGCAGATCGCCGCCGCCAACGGCGGCAACCGCGCCGCGGGCACCCTCGGCCACGCCGCTTCCGCCGCCTACGTCCACGACACGCTGAAGAAGGCCGGGTACGAGGTCTCGTACCAGGACTTCGACATCTACGACGCGCACACGAAGACGGAGAAGGCCACGGTCCTGAGCGGCGCGGACCCCCGCGAGCTGGCCACGGCCGCCTTCACCTTCACCAAGTCCACCCCGGCCGGCGGCCTCACCGCGCCGCTGGCCCTCGCCCGGGTCGACGAGAGCCCCGGCTGCACCGCCGACGACTACGCGACCGGCACCTTCACCGGGAAGATCGCCCTGGTCAAGCGCGGCACCTGCACCTTCGTGGAGAAGCAGCGGGCCGCCGCCGAGGCGGGCGCCCTCGGCGTGATCGTCTACAACCACAGCGGGACCACCCCGGTCCGCGGCACCTTCTCCTCGCCCGCCGAGGGGATCATCCCGAGCGCCGGGATCACCCTCGCCGACGGGGAGGCGCTGACCGCGGCCGCCGCGAAGGGCGAGGTGACGCTGCGCCTGGACCTGGACCAGGAGCACGTGAAGAAGACCACCCGCAACGTGATCGCCGAGACCCGGGGCGGCCGGGCCGACCGCGTGGTCACCGTCGGCTCCCACCTGGACTCGGTCCCCGAGGGCCCGGGCATCAACGACAACGGGTCCGGCTCGGCCGGCCTGCTGGAGGTGGCCCTCAAGCTCGCGGACGAGGGGGCCAACAAGAAGGGCAAGGGCAAGCAGACCGCCAACAAGGTCCGCTTCGCCTGGTGGTCGGCGGAGGAGCTCGGCCTGCAGGGCTCCGAGCACTACGTGGCGCAGCTCTCCGAGAAGCAGAAGAAGGACCTCGCGCTCTACCTGAACTTCGACATGATCGCCTCGCCGAACCCGGCGCAGTTCGTCTACGACGGAGACGACTCGGACAAGACCGGCGAGGGCGCCGGCCCGGCCGGCTCGGCGCAGATCGAGGCGCTGATCAACGGCTTCCTCGACAAGAAGGGCAAGCCGCACGAGGGCAGTGACTTCGACGGCCGCTCCGACTACGGCCCCTTCATCGCGAACGGCATCCCGGCCGGCGGCACCTTCACCGGGGCCGAGGGCATCAAGACGCCGGAGCAGGCCAAGCGGTACGGCGGCCAGGCGGGGGCCCCGTACGACCCGAACTACCACGGGGCGGGGGACACCCTGAAGAACATCGACCTGAAGGCCTTCGACACGAACCTGGACGTGATCGCCCACGCGGTCGGCACCTACGCGCAGGACCTGAGCTCGCTGGGGAAGTAGCCCCGCACCCGAGGGGGGAAGAGGGGGAAACAGGAGGGGCGGTGCTCTGACGAGCACCGCCCCCGCTGTTTCAGGCTCCTACCGGGTTACGGCAGGACCTTCTCGATCTGCACGCTGCCGGTGCCGGCGGCGGTGCCGCGGGCGTTGAGCAGCTTGACCTCGCCGAAGAACTGGCGGCCTTCCGGAGCGGCGCTGTTGACCAGCACGTTCGCGGACACGGTCGCCGAGGCGCCGTTGGCGAGGTTGACCGCGGCGGCCTCGTCGACCTGGACGGTGCCCAGGGCGGCCGAGTAGTAGACGTCGCGGTAGTCGTACGTGGTGGAGCCGGACGGGATCGCGTAGCCGAACACCTCGATGGTGTAGGTGCCCGCGGCCGGGTTGACGAGGCTCACGGCCTCCTCGGAGTCGCCGTCGGCGGAGGTGCCGACCTTGACGCCGTCCTTGTACACGTCCAGGTCGAGGTCGGCGGCGGTGTCGGACACCTTGCCGATCGCGATGTCGAGGCGGGAGACGCCCTCGCCGATCGTGACCTCGGTGGTGTGGGTCTCACCGGCGGCGATGGTCGGCTTGGCGACCTTCGCGGAGCCGAGCGGCCCACCCTGGAGCTTTCCGCCGGAGATGGCGGCCCCGTCGTTCTTCACGGTCCACTGGACCGGCGCCGGGGTGCCCTGCTTGACCTCGGGCAGGACCTTGACCGCGGGGTCGAAGGCCGCGCCGAGCACGGAGACGTCCAGCTTGAACGGGTTGTCGAGCAGCGGCGACGTACGACGCGACTCGACCTCGATCTCCCAGACGCCCGGCTGCGGGTTCGGGTACGAACGCAGGTCGGGGCGGCACTGGTTGGCCGGGTTGTCGTAGTTCGGGTAGCACTGGGTCGTCGCGCTGTCCTCGACGCCCACGCCGTACGGGTGGATCGAGATGAAGCGCGTCTGGCTGCCCTGCTTCAGACCGCCGAGGGCGACCTCAAGGGTCTTCGCGCCCGCCGGGACGGTCACGAAGTACGACTTGTGGCTGTTGCGCTGCACGGAGGAGGTGTCCGAGTAGCTGTACGCGGGCTGTGCCAGCGGGGTCGAGACGACGACCGTGGAGAGGATCTGCTTGTCGATGCCCTCGGTGAAGGGGTCGTCGAGCTGCAGGATGCCGCTGTGGACGCCGGCCGTCTTGGCCTTGGCCTCGACCTTGATGGTGACGGGCTTGTTCAGCGGCAGGGTGACGTAGTCGTAGCCGCCGATGACCTTGAAGGTCCCGTCGTCGTTGCGCCAGCTGAGCTGGTGCGGGGTGCCGTACTTGACGCCCGTGGTGCGGGTGACGACGACGTCGTAGACCTTCTTCTGGCCGACCTTCAGGCCGCCCTCACGGTCGTAGACACCGGTGCCGAAGCCCGGGGTCTTCAGGAACTGGTCGATCGCGGTGTCGACCGGAGCCTTGACGGTGAACTCGTTGGCCTTCGCGCCGCGCTGGATGGACTCCCACGCGCCGGGGATGTTGATCAGGCCCGCGCCCTGGGCGTGCGCCGGAACGTCGTCGATCTTCTTCGCGCTGCTGGTGAGCGCGATGCGCAGGGTCGCCGGCGTGAGGGCGATCTTCTGCTGCTTGGCGGCCGAGATCAGCAGGGCGCTGGCGCCCGCCGCCTGCGGCGAGGACATCGAGGTGCCCTGGAGCATGCCGTAACCGGCCGGCAGGGTGTAGCCGGCCTCCTTCACCGGTGCGCCGGGCAGCCAGGTCTGGATGGTGTTGATCGACGCGCCCGGGGCGGTGATCGTCGGCGTGAAGCCGCCGTCCTCACGCGGACCGCGGGAGGAGAAGGGGAACATGTTGTACTTCTTGGTCACGCCGGAGCCGTAGTTGGCCGCCCAGGTCTCCTTGGAGACCGCCGCACCCACGGAGATGACCTTGTCCGCGAGACCGGGGTCGCCGATGGTGTTGATGCCGGGGCCCTCGTTGCCCGCCGAGATGACGAGCTGGACACCGTAGGTGTCGATGAGGTTCTTGTAGAGCTCGGCGCGCGCGTTGTTGCCGTCGTTCAGGGCCGGCAGGCCGCCGATCGACATGTTGACGATGTCCACGCCGCGGTTGACGACGAGGTCGATCATGCCCTCGGTCAGCGCGATGTTGGTGCAGCCGCCGGACCAGGAGCAGGCGCGCGAGGAGACGACCTTGGCGCCGGGCGCCTCGCCGTTCATCTTGCCGCCGAACAGGCCGTTGGCGGCGGTGATGCCCGCGACGTGCGTGCCGTGCTCGGACTCGATGATGCCGACGTTGACGAAGTCGGCCTTCTTGCCGACCCAGTCACCGCCCAGCGGGTCCATGGGGACGTCCTTGCGGATCTCGATCACGAACGGGATGCGCTCGGCGACCTCGGTCGCCGGGTTGTCCGTGCCGAAGTAGCCGATCTGGTAGCCGTCCTTGTACGGCTTCATCGGCTCGTTGTTCGTGAAGTCGTTGTCCTGGTCGGTGTCGACGCGGACGGTCCCGGCGACCGGGTCGTAGAGCAGGCCGAACCGGTCGGTGGTGTCACCGTCGCGGTTGACGTCGCCCGCCATGTCACCGGTGGCGGTGATCGACTCGGTGAAGCGGCTCCACTGGAACGAGCCCGCGGGGGCCTTCCAGGTCCCGCCGCCCGCGGTGAAGGTGCCACCGGCGACCGGGGTGATCTGCGCGCGCCAGGTGGCGTCGCCGTCGGCGAGCGGGTCGGTCGCGGTGACCCAGTCGACGATCTTGCGCTCGCCGGTGGTGGTCTTCTGGAGCGCGGGGTGACCGAGGTCGACACCCGAGTCCAGGACACCGATGGTCACGCCGCGGCCGTCGGCCTTGGGGTTCTTCTTGAGGAAGTCCAGCGCACCCGTCTCGAAGGACGGGTTGTACGGGTTCTTCGCCGGGGTGTTCTTGTCCGGCCCGGGGTAGGTCTCGGCGGCGGTCCGCTTCACCGTCCCCGTCTCGCGGTCCGCGTCCGGACGGGGGTCCGGCAGCTGGATCTCGTGCCGCAGGTCGATGCCGTGCACGGTGGACAGCTTGGCGGCCGCCTTCAGTGCGGCGTCCGCCTTGTCGGTCGGCAGGGTGGCCCGCACGTAGCCGAGCTTGTCGTACGTCTGGCCCACCGAGGCGCCCTGGACGTCGTCGAGCTGCTTGGCCACCTGCTGGGTCTGGCCGGGAGCCGTCGCGACCATGACCGTGACGGTCTTCTCGCCCTTGGTCTTGGCTTCCTGAAGCAGTTCGGCATCGGCCGACCCGAGCTTCTGGTCGGCAGACTTCACTGCGGGGTTGGGCGCGGGGGTATTCGAGCCGGTCGCCGCGAAAACGGGCATGGCACCGGTGGCCGCGAGGGCGGCCACCAGGCCGGCCGCGGCCGCGACGCGCGCGGCGCGCCGGGTCGCGGGTATGGCGCTGGGGGAGTCGAGGGTCATCAGCATCCCTGGCTAAGTGAAAGGTACGGTCCGGATTTCGGTGCCGGATGACCGGTCAGCCTCGCGTAAGTGACAGCTCTTTGGGGAGAGTTGTCACGGACCGATACCTGCCATGGCGGACTCCCGCCAGCTCGGGACATACGCCAGAGGGCCCGTACCGGACCGAACCGGTGCGAACCCTCGGGGTGGAACATGGATTTGTAGACTCCCCGACCGTGCGTCAGGGGCCGGGCGGACCCGGGTCTCAGATCGGGTGTGACAACTTCCGGGTGTTCAGCGCTCGCGCGTGCGCGCGTAGTGACGGGATGCTTTCGCCCGGTTTCCGCAGGCGGACATCGAGCACCAGCGCCGGGTGCCGTTGCGCGAGGTGTCGTGGAAGCGCAGCACGCAGGTCTCGGAGGCGCACTTGCGGATCCGGGCGGGGTCCGAGCCGAGCAGCTCCAGGTAGTCGCGGGCGGCCGTCCAGGCCGGGCCCCAGGTCGGGTCGTCGAACTCGGTCCGCTCCCCGGGGCCTTCGGCGGTCAGGGTCGCCCGGATCCGGCCGTGCTCCAGGACGGCGTCGACCAGGGTGCGGGCACTCTCGTCGGCCGGGTCCGCGACCGCGCGGGCCAGTGCCTCGCGGGCGGTGAGCAGGTGGACCAGGGTCGAGGCGTCGGCGCGGAAGCGGCCGGCCAGCCCGGTGCTCTCCAGCCAGAGCGCGAGCCCTTCGACGCGGGTGAGTCCGAAGGCCCCCGCGAAGAGGTCGACGGGCTCGCCCTCCTGGACCCACCGGGTGTTGACCAGGTCCAGGGCCACCGGTTCCCCGGTCAGGGGTCGTGGGTCCGTCGTCGTGTCCGCCGCCGTCATGTCCGCCTCCTCGTGGCACTAACCCTTCAAGAGTACGTGAGCGGTTGACTCTCGATCATCTAACCTTTAATCTCGATTTAGAAGGTTAGGTATCGAGTAGTTCCGGGGAAGGAACCGTTGTGACGACCGTCATCAGCAAGCTGCGCACCGGCCACGTGGGCCTGAACGTCACGGATCTCGACCGGTCGCTCGTCTTCTACCGGGACGGCCTCGGCTTCGAGCTGCTCGGTGAGGGCAAGGAGGAGGACCGGCGCTTCGCCTTCCTCGGTCAGGACGGCGAGCTCGTCCTCACCCTGTGGCAGCAGGCCGACGGGGCCTACGCACCCGCCGCGGCCGGACTGCACCACCTGGCGCTCTCCGCCGACGGGATCGAGGAGGTCAGGGCGTACGAGGAGCGGCTGCGCGGTCTGGGCGTCGACTTCGCCTACGAAGGCGTCGTCGCCCACGGTGAAGGGGCGGCCTCCGGCGGGATCTTCTTCCACGACCCCGACGGGACCCGTCTGGAGATCTCCGTGCCGAGCGGCGCCGAAGGCGCCGAGGCTCCCACCACAGGGGCCCCGACCTGCGGGTTCTTCTAATGTCCGGGTACCACTGGGGCTCGCTGGCCATCCAGGAGCGGGTCGGTGTCCGGGAGCACGCCGTGCACGTCGGCCGGTCCGTCACCCCGCACGTCAAGGACGTGGCGGCGGCCTTCCTGGGGCTGCAGCCGCACCTGGTCGTCGGCGCGGCCGATCCCGGAGGCCTGTTCTGGGCCTCACTGCTGACTGGCGCCCCCGGCTTCGTACGGGCCACCGGGCCGGACCGGATCGCGGTCAAGGGCGGGATCCCCGAGGGCGATCCGCTCGCCGAGGCGCTGGCCACCGCCGGCACCCGGGTCGGGACCATCTCCCTCGACCCGCGCACCCGGCGCCGGATGCGGCTGGGCGGAACCCTGGAGGTGACCCCCGGCGGATTCGCGCTGGCGGCCGAACGGGTCTTCGCCAACTGCCCCAAGTACCTCCAGAAGCGGCAGCCTGTCCAGCTCGCCGCCGAAGGAGCCGGTGTCGTGCGGCGCGGGGACGCGCTCACCCCCGACCAGGAACGGGCCGTCCGCGCCGCCGACACCTTCTTCGTCGCCACCTCCGCGGGGGAGGACGGGGCCGACGCGAGCCACCGGGGCGGGATGCCGGGGTTCGTCGAGGTGCTGTCCCCGACGGAACTGGCCTGGCCGGACTACGCGGGCAACGCGATGTTCCTGACCCTGGGGAACCTGCTGGCCGACCCGCGGGCCGGGCTGCTCTTCCCCGACTGGGAGAGCGGGGCGCTGCTCCAGCTCAGCGGGCGGGCGGAGCCCGAGTTCGGGGCGGGCGGGGAGCGGCGGGTCCGCTTCCGGATCGAGTCGGTGGTGGAGAGCGTGCACCCGGGGCGGCTGCTGTGGAGCGCCCCGGAGTACTCGCCGGCCAATCCGGTGCTGCCCGCGCCGCCTTGGCGGCCTTCGCGGTAGGTGGTTCGGGGGCAGGGCCCTCACCTGGGCAGGACGACGAGGTAGGCGGCGGGCTCGCGGTCGGCGGACGCCGTCAGGGCGGTCCGTACGACCGCCGCCTGCTGCTCGGGCCAGTCGCGGAGCTTGCGCGGGGTGATGTGCAGGACGGTGATTCCGCACCGCTCCAGCGTCTCCCGCTTGCGGACGGACTCCGTCCACGCCTCGTCCTCGCCCTGGCGCGGGGCCCGGGTGTCGATCTCGACGGCCACCGCCTGCTCCGGCCAGTACGCGTCGACCCCGCCCAGGTGCGGGCCGCCGGGCAGCCGCAGGTCCACGTTCCAGACGGGCTCGGGGAGCTCGAAGCCCCGTACGAGCTGGTACAGCCGGTCCTCGGCGATGGCCCGCCCCTCGGCGAGCAGCGATTCGACGGCGTCCACCACGTGCGGGCGGTTCAGCAGCCGGGCCACCGTCAGCTCCCGCACCACGGCGGCCGGTTCGCAGTGCCCGCCGCGGACGGCTTCGCTGAGCAGGCGGCGGACCGTACCGGCGTCGGAGAGGTGGGCGACGGCGTCGGCGACGGCGCGGGCCACGGGGGCGACGGGCAGTCCGGTGACCTCCATCGGCCGGGGCGGGGTGTGCGCGCGGACGATGCGGACCTGTCCGGCGGAGCGCAGCCGGCGGGTGTTCGGGACGAGCACGTCGATCTGCGGGAGGCCGAGCAGCGCGGGGACGGAGGAGAACCGGTACAGGGCGAGGGCGGCCAGCCCCGTGATCATGACCTCGTCCCCGCGGCGCCCCGCGTAGAGGAGCGCCGCGTGCAGCCGCTCCTCGCTCGTCGCGGTACCGGAGTGGAGCAGGAACACTCCCGGCAGGATCTGCTGCCAGGACCGCTCGGCGGCGTCGGAGGCGGAGACCCCGTGCTCGCGGAGCTGGGCCAGCGACAGCACGCGGGGGCGGTTGTCGGTGAGGTGGGCGAGGGGGAGGGGTGCGTTGTGGTTCATGACGCTGAGGTTCCCTCAGGCCATGGCCTCGCTAACCCCTGTTACACATCCGTCGGCAAATCGGGACAAGACGGGGCTAAAGTACGGACGTTCGACTGCCGATGGCACCCCCCGCTGACCAGGCCGAGCACCGCTTCAGGGGGCACGCACGCGGGCGGGGCTGAAAAATCAGCCCCGCCGGGCGTTTGAGGCGCGGGGTCTGGGGCGGAGCCCCAGGGAACGGTGGAAGGGCGGGTAGGGGACGGCCCCGCAGGGTCAGCCCGCCGCCACGTCGCAAGCCTGAGCCCGCAGCGCCCGCGCCAGGTCGTCACGCGACTCCAGCACCAGGCGTCGCAGCGCAGGCGCCGCATCCACATGGGCGTCGAGCCACGCGTCCGTCGCGTCCACCGTCTCCTGCGAGTCCTGCAGCGACGGGTACAGCCCCCGCACCACATGGATGCCGATCTGGATCGACCGCTCGGCCCAGATCCGCTCGATGGCGTCGAAATAGCGACCGGTGTACGGCGCCAACAGCTCCCGCTGCGAAGACCGCTGCATCCCCGCGATCGTCGCCTCGGCCAGCGCGTTCGACAGCGCGTCCGACTCCACCACCGCGGCCCACGCCTGGTCCTTGACCGCCGCCGACGGCCGCGCCGCCAGGCACCGGACCTGGTGCCGCTTGCCCGACGCGGTGTCGTCCCGGGCGAGTTCGGCCGCGAGGACCTCCTCGCCGATCGCCCCGTGCGCGGCCAGCGGCAGCAGGAAGTCCCAGCGCAGCTCCTGGTCCACCTCCAGCCCGTCGATCCGCGCCGATCCCTCCAGCAGCCCCAGCAGCAGCTGGAAGTCGCCCTCGGTCGCCGCGCCCGCCGCGAAGAAGCGGGCCCAGGTGAGCTGGTGCTCCGACCCCGGCTCCGCGAACCGCAGTTCCTGCAGGGCGCAAGCGGCCAGCACCTTGCCGCCCTGCTCCCGCCAGTCGGGCGCCGCGTAGTGGGTGACCGCGGTCAGTGCCTGCGCGTGCACCATCTGCAGGACGCCGACGTCCGTCTCCCGGCCCGCGTGGGCCACCACGAGCGAGACGAAGTCCCGCGCCGGCATCAGCCCGTCGCGCGTCAGGTTCCACAGCGCCGACCAGCACAGCGCGCGGCTCAGCGGGTCCGTCACCGAGCCCAGGTGCGAGCGCAGCGTGGCCAGCGAGGCCTCGTCGAAGCGGATCTTGCAGTACGTCAGGTCCTCGTCGTTGACGAGCACCAGCGCGGGCTTCTCCTGCCCGGCCAGCTCGCCGACGGCCGTCCGGGCCCCCGCGACGTCCGCTTCGGCCCGCGCGTAGCGCACCAGCGCGCCGTCCGGGTCCAGCCGGTACAGGCCCACCGCGATTCGGTGCGGGCGCAGCTCGGCGCCGTCCTGGACCACCGCCAGCTCGGTCACCCGGCCGCCCGCGTCGCAGGTCACCACCGGGGTCAGCGCGTTCACGCCGGCCGTCTGCAGCCAGGCCCGCGACCACTCCGTCATGTCCCGCCCGGACACCTCGGCGAGCACCGACAGCAGGTCGCCCAGGGTGGTGTTCCCGTAGGCGTTCGCCTTGAAGTAGCGGCGCGCGCCCTCCAGGAAGGCGTCCCGCCCCACGTACGCCACGAGCTGCTTGAGCACCGCCGCGCCCTTGGCGTAGGTGATGCCGTCGAAGTTCAGCTTCGCGTCCTCCAGGTCACGGATGTCGGCCGTGACCGGATGCGTGGACGGCAGCTGGTCGGCGCGGTAGGCCCACGCCTTGCGGCTGTTGGCGAAGGTGACCCACGCCTGGTCGAAGCGGGTGGCCTCGACCAGCGCGAAGGAGCCCATGAAGTCGGCGAAGGACTCCTTCAGCCACAGGTCGTCCCACCACTTCATGGTGACCAGGTCGCCGAACCACATGTGCGCCATCTCGTGCAGGATCGTGTTCGCGCGCCGCTCGTACGAGGCCTGCGTGACCTTCCCGCGGAAGATGTACTCCTCCTTGAAGGTCACCATCCCCGGGTTCTCCATGGCGCCCAGGTTGTACTCCGGCACGAAGGCCTGGTCGTACTTCCCGAAGGGGTACGGGTAGTCGAAGATCTCGTGGAAGAAGTCGAAGCCCTGCTTCGTGACGCGGAACACGTCGTCCGCGTCGAAGTGCTTGGCCAGTCCCTTGCGGCAGATCGCGCCCAGCGGGATCGTCAGGTCCCCGTGGGTGTAGGAGTCCGTGACGTAGTGGTACGGCCCCGCCACCACGCACGTGATGTACGTGGAGATCGGCGCGGTCTCGGCGAACCGCCGGGTCCGCCCCTCGCGGGACTCCTCGACCCCGTTGCTCCAGACCTGCCAGCCCTCGGGCGCGGTCACCTCGAAGCGGTACGGGGCCTTGAGGTCGGGCTGCTCGAAGTTCGCGTACACCCGCCGCGCGTCGGCCGGCTCGTACTGGGTGTAGAGGTAGACCTCGCCGTCCTCCGGGTCCACGAAGCGGTGCATGCCCTCGCCGGTGCGGCTGTACGCGCAGTCGGCGTCGACCACGAGCACGTTCTCGGAGGCCAGCCCGTCCAGGGCGATCCGCGCGCCGTCGAAGACGACGGCCGGGTCCAGCGCGCGCCCGTTCAGGGTCACGCCGTTCACCCGGGGCGCGACGAGGTCCGCGAAGCTCGAAGCCCCCGGAGCGGCGGCACGGAACCGGACGGTGGTCACCGAGCGGAAGGTCCTGGGCCCGTCGGCCGGTTCGGCCTCGTCCACCGCGGACCTCAAGTCGAGGACCACCTCGTACCCGTCGACGGACAGCAGCTCGGCCCGTTCACGGGCCTCGTCACGGGACAGATTCTCTCCGGGCACGTGCACTCCTTCGTGCGTGATCGCGATACCTGACGGAATCCTCCCACGGGGGAATGCGTGTACGGCCGGAGCGGTTGGGCAGGGAGGAACGTTCCGATCTGAGGAGAGACATGGCTGACACCCAGGTGCGCGAGAAGACCGCAGTCGACTTCTGGTTCGACCCGCTCTGCCCCTGGGCCTGGATGACGTCCCGCTGGATGCTGGAGGTCGAGAAGGTCCGTGACGTGGAAGTCCGCTGGCACGTGATGAGCCTGGCGGTCCTGAACGAGAACAAGCTCGACGAACTGCCCGAGCGCTACCGCGAACTGCTCGGCCCCAAGGGCTGGGCCCCCGTGCGCGTGGTCGTCGCCGCCCAGCAGAAGTTCGGCGACGAGGTCACCGGCAAGCTCTACACCGCGCTGGGCACCCGCTTCCACAACGAGGGAACGGGCCCGACCCGCGAGGCGATCGCCGAGGCGCTGAACGAGGTCGGCCTGCCCGCCGAGCTGATCCACTACGCGGACTCCGACGAGTACGACGAGGTCCTGCGCGACTCCCACAACGACGGCATCAACCGCGTCGGCCAGGAGGTCGGCACCCCGGTCATCTCCGTGCCGGGCGCCGACGGCGAAGAGGTCGCCTTCTTCGGCCCGGTCGTCACCCCCGCCCCGCGCGGCGAGGCCGCGGCCCGCCTCTGGGACGGCACCCTGCTCGTCGCCTCCACCCCGGGCTTCTACGAGATCAAGCGCACCCGCACGCAGGGCCCGATCTTCGACTAGTCCACCTGGTCCGCCCAGCCCGACCAGCCGGAGCAGCCCGACTCGCAGGGGTCCGGTTCCTCCCTTAACGTCCCCCTATGGGGACTGCTCCGACACGGGAGGAACCACTCGGCCGCAGCGGCGGCCGGGCGGAGCCGGCGATACCGAACGACAACGCCGCGCACGCCAGCCTGCCCGCACGCCCCCGAGACCGGGTGCTGCGGGCGGCTTGCGTCGCGGTGCCCCCGCTGTGGACGGCCCTCGGGGTCCGCCATGCCGCCGGCACCCTGCGCCACTACCTCCGGGGCACGGGCCGCCCGTACCGGGTCGACGCGCGGGCGCTGCTCGCGGTGCCCGCCGTACGGGAGGACGTGGACCGGCGCCTGGCCGAGTGGCGGGAGGCCGCGCGGGCGCTCGGCGAGCCCGGCGCCTACGCGGCGGACAGCGGCTGGCGCGGGGTGCTGATCACCCGGCGCGCCCGCGAGGGAGGCAGCGCGGACTGGTGGCTGGCCCTGCGCGGGGCCCAGTACCGGATCAGCGGCACGGTACGGGTCCACGAGGACGGCTCCGTGGTGAGCGACTACCGCTTCCAGGTGCACAAGAGCTGGAACTTCGACCGCGGGGAGTCGGAGTTCGGCGTCCCCTTCACCCCGTTCGCCCGGCTCCACGAGACCGGGCTGGCGCGGGAGTTCACGGTGGTCGGCGAGGTCGACGGCCTGGTGGACGCAGAAGACCCCCGCGAGTCACGTCCTCACGGGGGCCTTCTGGTGGACACGCCCGCAAGTGAAGGTTGAGAAGACGATCACGAGGCGGACGGGCTGGGTGGCGCCGATCAGCCCTTGACGGGGATCAGCAGCGGGGTGTTCGCCTTGGCGTCGGCGTAGCGCTTGGCCACGTCCTGCCAGTTGACGACGTTCCACATCGCCTCGATGAAGTCCACCTTCTGGTTCTTGTACTGAAGGTAGAAGGCGTGCTCCCAGGCGTCGAACACGAGGACCGGGGTGCTGGCCACGCCGACGTTGCCCTGGTGGTCGTAGATCTGCTCGACGATCAGGCGGCCGCTGACGGGCTCGTACGCGAGCACGCCCCAGCCGGAGCCCTGGGTCGCGGAGGACGCGAAGGTCAGCTGCTTCTTGAACTTCGCGAAGGAGCCGAAGGACTCGGTGATCGCGTCGGCCAGCTCGCCCAGACCCTCGGCCGCGGTGGGCTCGCCGCCGCCCTCGCCGGTCTTCGGGCTGGCCATGTTGTGCCAGTAGATGCTGTGCAGGATGTGGCCGGAGAGGTGGAACGCGAGGTTCTTCTCCAGGCCGTTCAGCGCGCCCCAGTTCTCCTTGTCGCGCGCCTCCGCCAGCTGCTCCAGCGTGTTGTTGGCGCCCGTGACGTAGGCGGCGTGGTGCTTGTCGTGGTGCAGTTCGATGATCTGCGGGTTGATCACCGGCTCGAGAGCCGCGTAGTCGTAAGGAAGCTCAGGAAGCGTGTAAATGGCCATGCGTGTATCCGGTCCCCTCGGCGTGCCAACCGCTTATTGCAATCAATGCGCAACTGCACGCTAGCAGTATCTATTCCATGATTCTCATAAGGGTCACCTCACTTGTCGGGACCTCCGGAACGCCGGAAGCCGGGCCCATGCGATCGCATGAGCCCGGCTTCCGGAGCCGCCGTCCGGCGGGGTGCTACGCGGCTTCGCGCGCCGCCGCCCTGCGCTGGATGAGGTAGCCGGTGGCGGCCAGGGCCACGGTCAGGCCGCCGGTGAAGACGAGCTGGATGCGGGTGGCGTCGCCCCTGGCCATCAGGACCAGGACCCCGAGGAGTCCGGCCAGCGCGACCCAGGTCAGATAGGGGAAGCCCCACATCTTCACGACCAGCTTCTCGGGGGCCTCGCGCTCGGTGCGGCGCCGCAGCACGAACTGCGAGACGGCGATGAAGCCCCAGACGACGAGGATGACGCCGCCGACCATGTTCAGCAGCCAGGCGAACAGGGTGTCCGGGTACCAGTACGACAGCAGCACGGTGACGAAGCCGAAGCCGGAGGAGGCGAGCACCGCCCGGCGCGGCACCCGGCCGGAGAGCTTGCCCAGCGCCTTGGGGCCCTGGCCGCGGGAGACCAGGGAGTAGGCCATGCGGGAGGAGCCGTAGATGTTCGCGTTCATCGCGGACAGCAGGGCGATCAGGATGACCACGTTCATGACCTGGCCGGCGTGCGGGATGCCCAGGTGGTCCAGGGTGGCCGCGTACGGGCCGTCGGTGGTGACCGTCGGGTCGTTCCACGGCAGCAGGGTGACGATGACCAGCATCGAGCCGACGTAGACGATCGCGATCCGCCACATGGTGGTCTTCACGGCCTTGGCGACGCCGCGGACCGGGTTGTCGGACTCGGCGGCCGCGATGGTCACGGTCTCCAGCCCGCCGTACGCGACCACGGAGGCGAGCAGGCCGACCAGCAGCCCGTCCACGCCGCCCGGCAGGAAGCCGCCGTCGTGGAGCAGGTTGGCGGTGCCGGGGGAGCCGGTACCGGGCAGCACGCCCAGGACGGCCAGCACGCCCAGGCCCAGGAAGAGGCCGATCGCGCCGATCTTCAGGGCGGCGAACCAGAACTCGAACTCACCGAAGTTGGAGACGGCCGCCAGGTTGGAGCCGCAGAACATCGCCATGAAGACCAGCACCCACATCCACGAGGGGGTGCCCGGGAACCAGCCCGTCATGATGTGCGCCGCGCCGATGGCCTCGATGGCCACGCCCACGCACAGCAGGGTCCAGAACATCCAGCCGGCCGTGAAACCGGCCCACGGGCCGATGGCCCGCTCCGCGTGCACCGAGAAGGAGCCGGAGGAGGGGTTCGCGGCGGACATCTCGCCGAGCATCCGCATCACGAACATCACGAGCAGCCCGGAAGCGGCGTACGCGAGCACGATCGAGGGACCGGCGGCCGCGATGCCGGCGCCGGAGCCGACGAAGAGGCCCGCGCCGATGACCCCGCCGAGGGCGATCATCGAAAGGTGCCGCTGCTTGAGTCCGTTGCCGAGGGGCGATCCGGCTTCGGCTCCGGGTCGTATCGGGGCCTGTTCCTCGGGCGGGGTCAGGGTGCTCTGGCTCATGGGGGAGATGCCTGTCCGGTGTGCGGTGGGACGGGAGGGAGTGCCCCAGTCTCTCCCGTGTCCGATCCTCGGACCTTAAGTGTCCGCTATCCGGACAGGCGGGTGACCAGGTGTGATCGTCCCCGTACGCTGGCGCATCGGACCGGAGCGCACGACGGAGGGCCGAATGGACCACGGCACAAGGGAATTGGCCGCGACGGGCCGGGGCGTGCTCGTCACCGGAGCCTCGCGGGGCATCGGACGGGCGATCGCCACGGCGTTCGCCGAGCAGGGCGACCGGGTCGCGGTGCACTGCACGGTCCGCGGGCCCGACGCCGGGCGGACCCTCGCGGAGCTGCCGGGCGAGGGGCACGTCCTCGTCGCCGGCGACCTCGCCGACCCGGCGCGCGTGGAAGCCCTCGCCGCCGAGGCGGAGAAGGCGCTCGGCGGGATCGACGTGCTCGTGAACAACGCCGCCGTGATGGTCGCGCATCCCCTGCCCACCACCTCGTACGCCGACTGGCAGGCCGCCTGGCAGCACACGGCCGCGGTCAACCTGTTCGGCGCCGCCAACCTGGCCTACTGCGCGGCCCGCCACATGATCGACGGCGGCCGCGAGGGACGCATCGTCAACATCGGCTCGCGCGGCGCCTTCCGGGGCGAGCCCGACCACCCCGCCTACGGCGCCACCAAGGCCGCGCTGCACGCGCTGGGCCAGTCCCTCGCCGTCTCCCTCGCCCCGCACGGCATCGCGGTGGCCTCCGTCGCACCCGGTTTCGTCGCCACCGAGCGGGTCGCCGGCCGACTGGAGGGGGAGGAGGGCGAGCGGATCCGGGCGCAGAGCCCCTTCGGCCGGGTGGGAGCCCCGCAGGAGATCGCCGCCGCCGTACTCCACCTGGCCTCGCCCGCGGCGCGCTGGAGCTCGGGCGCCGTCCTCGACGTCAACGGGGCCTCGTACTTGCGCACCTGATGCGCCGCGCACCTGACGCGCGAAGGCCCCCGCGCGATGTGCGCGGGGGCCTTCGCGGGGGACCGGCCAGGGGTCAGGCCTTCGCGGCCCGGAGCTCCCGGATCCACGCCACGATCAGCACCGCGGCCGCGGCCCCCGTGGACCACAGCAGCTGGGGCCGCGCCGAATCGTCGAACAGCATCAGGACCAGCACCGTGGCCATCCCGATCAGCGCCGCCCACGTCGCGTACGGGAACAGCCACATCGGCAGCGTCAGCCGCTCCGGCATGTCCCGCTCGATCCTCCTGCGCAGCTTGAGCTGCGAGACCGCGATCAGCGCCCACACGAAGAGCAGGACGGCGCCCACCGCGTTGAGCATGTAGAGGAAGATCGTGTCCGGCCACAGCAGGTTCAGCACCACCGAGACGAACCCGAAGGCCACCGAGGCGAAGACCGCCCGGCGCGGCACCCCGCCGCCCGACACCTTCAGCAGGGACTTCGGCGCCTCGCCCCGCTCCGCCAGCGAGAACACCATGCGCGAGGACCCGTACAGGTTGGCGTTGAGCGCCGACAGCAGGGCCACGAAGATCACGACGTCCATGATCTGGCCCGCGTGCGCGATGCCGATCGAGTCGAGGACGGCCACGTACGGGCTCTGGCCCGGCGTCAGCGAGTTCCACGGCAGCAGGGTCACGATGACCAGCATCGAGCCGACGTAGAAGAAGAGGATGCGCCACACGGCGCTGCGCACCGCGCGGGACACGGACCGGGCCGGGTCGTCGGACTCGGCGGCCGCGATGGTGACGACCTCCAGGCCGCCGAAGGCGAAGACCACGGCCAGCATGCCGGCGACCACGCCGCTCGCGCCGTTCGGGAAGAAACCGCCCTGGCCGGTCAGGTTGGCCATCCCGATCGGGTCCGTGTCGGGGAGCAGGCCGAAGACGGCCAGCGTGCCCAGGATCAGGAACAGCACGATGGCGCCGACCTTGAGGGCCGCGAACCAGAACTCGAACTCGCCGAAGTTCCGCACGGCGGCCAGGTTGCTCACGGTGAAGACCACCATGAAGAGGAGCACCCAGACCCACTGGTCCACCGAGGGCAGCCAGCCGTTCGCGATCTTCGCGGCGGCGGTCGCCTCCACGGCCAGCACCACGACCAGCAGGAACCAGTACAGCCAGCCTGCCGTGAAGCCGGCCCAGCGGCCGAGCGCCTTCTCCGCGTAGACGGAGAAGGAGCCGGAGGCGGGCATCGCCGCCGACATCTCGCCGAGGGCCCGCATCACCAGCATCGCGAGGATGCCCGCGAGCAGGTACGAGCAGATGATCGCGGGCCCGGCGATGGTGATGCCGGCGCCGGAGCCGACGAACAGCCCGGCGCCGATCACGCCGCCGAGACCCAGCATGGTCAGGTGGCGCTGTTTGAGGCTGTGGCTCAGGGGCTCCGCTGTGAGGAGCTCGTCCGTGGTGCCGGGAGGGGCGGACGGCAGGTCGCGCATGAGGGGTGCTCGTACTCTCTAAGGCCTGGCGGCGGTGGGGGCTCCGCGACAGTTGGAGGGACCCTACAGTCTCTCCGGAGAGCGCCCATCCGCGCAAAACGGACGTGTCAGCAGTCATCGCCCGTGATGCGGATCACTCCAACTCGGGCGTTGAGCGGGGCCTTTGTGCACTCCCCACCAAACCGGGGAGTACGGCTTTGTCCCGGGCCACCCTGATGGGACCCCGGACCCGGGACTAACGTCGGTGATCGTCCCTGCCGCCCCCACCTCCTGCGGAGTCCCCGATGAGCACTGCTTCCGTCTCCTTCCGGCCCGGCGCCGTCCTCGCCGACCTGCTGCCCGCGAGCCGCGTCCGCGACATCGCGCTCGTGGCCGGCGGAGCCGCGCTCACCGGCCTGGCCGCTCAGATCTCCGTGCACGTCGACGGCCTGGCCGCCCCGATCACCGGGCAGACCTTCGCCGCGCTGCTCGTGGGCACCGCGCTGGGCGCCGGCCGCGGCTTCCTCTCGCTGGCCCTCTACACCCTGGTCGGCATGGCCGGCGTGCCGTGGTTCGCGGGCGGCGCCTCCGGCGCGGGCGGCGCGACCTTCGGGTACGTCCTCGGCATGCTGCTGGCCTCCACCCTCGTCGGCGCCCTCGCGCGGCGCGGCGCCGACCGCTCGGTGCTGCGTACCGCGGGCGCGATGGTGCTGGGCTCGGCGGTCGTCTACGCCGTCGGCGTCCCCTACCTCGCGCTGTCCACCGGGATGTCCTTCGGCGCGGCCGTCGCGGGCGGGCTGACGCCCTTCCTGATCGGCGACGCGCTCAAGGCCGCGCTGGCGATGGGCCTGCTGCCGGCCGCCTGGAAGCTGCTCGGCCGCGCGTGAGCGCTCGTACGCCCTGCGTTTCACACGCTTCACACGGCAGCCCCGGACCGCGCAGTGCGGTCCGGGGCTGCCGTCATGTCCGGAGCGGTTACGCGGAGGCCTTCAGGGCGGCCTTGCGGCGCAGCTGCCGTGCCACGCCGATCGCGATCACCACGGCCGCGACCAGCAGCGACAGCAGGACGGTCTCGCGGTTGTCCTTGTCGTAGACCATGTAGCCGAGGACGAAGGTGATCATCGCGGCGGTGGCCCAGGTCAGGTACGGGAAGAACCACATCTTCACCGTCACCTTCTCCGGGGCCTCGCGCATGAGGATCCCGCGCATCCGCAGCTGGGTCAGGCAGATCACCAGCCACACGAACAGCGCGATCGCACCCGAGGCGTTCAGCAGGAAGCTGAAGACCGTGTCCTTGAAGGCGTAGTTGAAGTAGACGGCGACGAAGCCGAAGACGACCGACCCGAGGATCGCGGCCACCGGCACGCCCCTCTTGTTGACCTTGGCGAAGGCCTTCGGGGCATCGCCGCGCTCACCCAGCGAGAAGGCCATGCGGGAAGCGGTGTACAGGCCGGAGTTCAGGCAGGACAGCACCGCCGTCAGGACGATCACGTTCATGATCTGGCCGGCGTGCGCGATGCCGATCGAGTCCAGGGCGGCGACGTACGAGCCCTTGTCGACGATCGACTTGTCGTTCCACGGCAGCAGGGTCAGCACGATGAAGATCGAGCCCAGGTAGAAGACGCCGATGCGCCAGATCACCGAGTTGGTGGCCTTGGTGACCGCGCGCCGCGGGTCCTCGGACTCGCCTGCGGCCAGGGTGACGATCTCGCTGCCCATGAAGGAGAAGACGACCATCAGCACACCGGTGAGGACCGAGCCCCAGCCGTTCGGCATGAAGCCGCCCGTGTCGGTGAGGTGGGCGAAGCCGGCGCCGGGGTTGTCCGAGCCGGGCAGCACGCCGAAGACGGCCAGCAGGCCGATGATCACGAAGCCGCCGATGGCGACCACCTTGATGCCGGCGAACCAGAACTCGAACTCGCCGTACGAGGCGACCGAGCCGAGGTTGGTGACCGTCAGCACGGCCATCACGATCAGCGCCCAGGCCCACTGCGGGACGGCCGGGACCCAGCCTTCGAGGATGACGGCGCCGGCGGTGGCCTCCACGGCCAGGACGACGACCCAGAAGAACCAGTACAGCCAGCCGATGGAGAAACCGGCCCAGCGGCCCAGGGCCCGGTCGGCGTACGCCGAGAAGGAGCCGGAGTTCGGGCTGGCGGCGGCCATCTCGCCCAGCATCCGCATCACGAAGACGACCATGGCGCCGACCAGCGCGTAGGAGATCAGGATGGCGGGGCCGGTCTTGGCGATACCGCCGCCGGAGCCGACGAAGAGTCCGGCGCCGATGACACCACCGATGGCGATCATGGACAGGTGGCGGTTCTTGAGACCGGCCTTCAGGCCGTCGGAGGGCTGGCCTTCACCGGGATCGCCGGTGGGGGAGCCTTCCTTCTGAAGGGTCGTCGTGGAGCTCATGAACGGATCCTTAGGTTCTCGGGTGGCGAGCCCCGGCATTCAAACCCGAGATGAACGCAGGGCGGAAGACCCCAATCCGGATCGTTGCGCCGGGACGAACGTCCAGGACCTAGGTCCCGTGGTGTCCCATCTGCGTTCTTTGGGTTTACTTGAGCTTTAGAAGTGACTTACGCGACACCCCGCGGCGGGTCCTCGGCCCGGCTCGTGCCACACTCGGACCATGCGCGTGTACCTCGGATCCGACCATGCCGGCTTTGAGCTCAAGAACCACCTGGTGGACTGGCTCAAGAACAACGGCCACGAGCCCGTCGACTGCGGGCCCCACATCTACGACGCGGTGGACGACTACCCGCCGTTCTGCCTCCGCGCCGCGGAGAAGACCGCCGCGGACGTCGGCTCCCTCGGCATCGTGATCGGCGGCTCCGGCAACGGCGAGCAGATCGCCGCGAACAAGGTCAAGGGCATCCGCGCCATCCTCGCGTGGAGCGTCCAGACCGCCGAGCTCGGCCGCGAGCACAACAACGCCAACGTCATCTCCGTCGGCGGCCGCATGCACACCCAGGACGAGGTCGTCAGCTTCATCGACGCGTTCCTGAAGACGCCGTACTCCGACGAGGAGCGCCACACCCGGCGGATCGACATGCTCTCCGCCTACGAGGCCACCGGCGAGCTCCCCCCGATCCCGGCGCACCACCCGCAGGGCTGATCCCGCTTCCGGCCGCGCCGCCCTCCGGGGCGGCGCGGCCGGTTTTTCTTTTCCTGCCCGCTTCTCCGAGGAGTACCGCCGTGCCCGAGGGGCATACGATCCACCGCCTCGCCCAGGACCACACCGAGCGCTTCGCAGGCCGGCCGGTCCGGGTGAGCAGCCCGCAGGGCCGGTTCGCCGAGAGCGCGGCCCTGCTCGACGGCCGCGAGATGGAATCCGCCGAGGCGCACGGCAAGCACCTGTTCCTCGAGCTCGGCGACGCGTGGATCCACATCCACCTCGGCCTCTTCGGCAAGCTCGGCTTCGGCCCCGCCCCGGCCCCGCCCGCCGCGGAGACCGTCCGGCTCCGGCTGCTGAACGAGGACCACTACGCCGACCTGCGCGGCCCCACCGCGTGCGCGCTCATCGGCGAGGGCGAGAAGAAGGCGATACACGACCGGCTCGGCCCGGACCCGCTGCGGCCCACTGACGACCCCGACCGCGCCTGGCACCGGATCTCCCGCTCCCGCACCACCGTGGCCGCCCTGCTCATGGACCAGAAGGTCGTCTCGGGCGTCGGCAACGTCTACCGCGCCGAGGTGCTCTTCCGGCACGGCATCGACCCCTACCGCGCGGGCAAGGACCTGACCCGCCGCGAATGGGACGCGATCTGGGCGGACCTCGTCCTGCTCATGCGCGAGGGCGTGCGCAACAACCGCATCGACACCGTGCGCGACGAGCACCTGCCCGAGGCCATGGGCCGCCCGCCGAGGGTGGACGACCACGGCGGCGAGGTGTACGTGTACCGCAGGGCCAACATGCCCTGCCACATCTGCGGGGGCGAGATCCGCACCGCCGGTCTCGCCGCCCGCAACCTCTTCTGGTGCCCGGGGTGCCAGAGCCGCTAGGCCGGCCGGCGCCCCGGCTAGAAGCCGTGCGGCAGCCAGGGGGCCACGTCGCCCGCGAAGGCGCGCGAGGCGGAGGCCAGGGCTCCCGCGCGCAGCTCGCGCACCAGGCCCGCCCCGGCCAGCGAGTGCAGGGTGACCCCGCCCAGATAGGCCGCGCCCAGCTCCCGTACCGACAGCTCCAAGTCGGCCGGGTCCTCCGTCCGGGTACAGACCGCGGCCCCGTCCGCGCCGGCGGCCAGCCGCCAGCGACCCGCGTTCCACGGACAGAACGCGTCCTCCACCTCCAGCACCACGTCCAGCGGAGCCCCGTAGGCCCGCGCGGTCAGCGCCGCCGGCAGGTCCACGAGCCGTAGGTGCAGGGAGTCGCGCAGTCGCACCTGCGTCCGCCGGACATCGGTGACCAGGTGCAGCAGCGCATCGTCCGACGGCCGCTTGACGGCCCGTACGGTCCAGGTCAGGTCGATGGAGCACACGTAACGCCACAGCGCCGCGTAGGCCGCCGGATCGAGCGCGTCGAGGTCCGCCACGTCCACCCGGCCGTCCGAACCGGTCAGGTCCCACTCGGGCTTGACCCGGTAGCGGGCGTACCCGACCACCTCGCCGTCCGCCCGTTCCGCGACCACGCACTTCAGCGGTGACCCGCCGTTCCTCATCGCCTCCGGGTCGAGCAGCGCCTGCAACTCCCAGCCCGGCTGCCGGGCCGGCATCCCGGGACGGCCCGCGACCAGCGCCGCGTAGACTCGCTCGCAGTCGGCCAGGGCCTTGCGCGGATCGACCAGCCGCAGCCGTACGCCGTCGGTGCCCGGCGGCACGGAGAGCCGTACGCGGGTCTTGTCGATCTCCACGGACATCGAGTACGCGGCGGTGCCGTAGCCGAAGCGCCCGTAGATGGCCGGATCCGACGCCGTCAGCACGGCGATCGGTTCGCCACCCGCCCGGACGTCGTCCAATTGGCGCCGCATCAGGGAGGTGAGCACGCCCTGCCTGCGGTGGGTGGGGGAGACGCCCACCATCGTGACCCCGGCGGCCGGGACGAGCGACCCGCCCGGCACGGAGAGCCGGAAGGAGAAGGCCCCCGCCGTGGCGACACAGGTCCCGCCGTCCCAGACGCCGAGGGAACGCTCGGTCTCCGTCAGCGACCGGTAGAGCTCCCGCTCCTCGGGGGATTCGGGCACCCCACCGAACGCCAGTTCCAGCTGGTCGTACCAGACATCCCACTCATCCGGCTGCAATACGCGCGTCTCAAGAGGCATACGGCCATCCCTATCAGGGCAATCCGTCCCGGTCGATCTCTTTTCGGTCGCCGATGGACCCATCTCAGGGGGTACCCCTGCGCGCGCACAGCCAGGATGGATAGGGTCCCGAAGCAATGGCCGGAGCACACGTGGAGTCCCTCCTGGCCCGGTCCCGCATGATGTGGCACCGGGCGCGCACGGCGCTGCGCAAATCCGCCGTCGACTACTTCCGCGGCGACGCCTCCGACTGGCTGGCCTTCGGCGGCCTCCTCCTGACCATCCCGGCCATCGCCTGCGGCACGCTGATGCTGCCCGTCTGGTTCTCGCCGGCCGCCCTCGTCCTGCCGATCGTGGCCGGCGGCCTGCTCCTGCGCCCCGCCAGCCTCCTCGCCCTGTACGCGGCCTCCGCGGCGGCGCTCATCGTCGAGGCCCTCGTCCTCGGCCCCTACACCCAGGGCCCGGCGCGGGTCACCCCCGGCACCGTCCTCGTCGTCGCGGCCTGCGGGTTCTTCGGCCTGGTCATCGCCCAGTTCCGCAGCCGCGTGGGCGTGCCCTGGCGGCGCGGCGGCACCATGCTCTTCGACCTGCGCGAACGCATCCGGGTCCAGAGCAAACTGCCCTCCCTGCCGCGCGGCTGGCACCGGGAGATGGCCCTGCGCCCGGCGGGCGGCCAGTCCTTCTCCGGTGACTTCGTCGTCGCCGCCCGCACCAACGGCGGCCGCACCCTGGAGATCGTCCTCACCGACGTCTCGGGCAAGGGCATGGAAGCGGGCTCCCGCGCCCTCCTCCTCTCCGGCGCCTTCGGCGGCCTCCTGGGCGCCCTCCCGCCCCAGGACTTCCTCCCGGCCGCCAACGGCTACCTGCTCCGCCAGGACTGGGACGAGGGCTTCGCCACCTCCATCCACCTCGTCCTGGACCTAGAGACCGGCGACTACGAACTCCTCTCCGCCGGCCACCTGCCCGCCCTCCAGCTCTCCGCGGGCACCGGCCGCTGGCAGGAGAAGACCGGCGAGGGCCCGCTCCTCGGCGTCTACGACGGTGCCGACTTCATCCCCGCCCGCGGCAACCTCCGCCCCGGCGACGTCCTGATGCTCTTCACCGACGGCCTGGTCGAAACGGCCGACCGCGACATCAGCGAGGGCATCGACCGCCTCACGGGCGAGGCCGACCGCTACGTCGGCGCGGGCTGGGAGGGCGCGACCTGGCACCTGATCGAAAAGGTCGCCAAGGACGTCAACGACGACAGAGCCCTCCTCCTGATCCGCCGAGCCCCCCACTAGCCGCACGCCTTCTTGACGCGCCGCTCGCACCGCTGCGCGGGCTTCGCCTCGCTGCGCCGGGCACCTTCTTGACGCGCCGCTCGCACCGCTGCGCGGGCTTCGTGGCGCTGCGCCGGACTCCGTCCGGCGGTGGCGGGTCGGTCGGCGCTGCGGCCACTGCCGTCCCGGCGCGGGGCGGGTGGGCGGGTGCGGCTGGGTCGGCCCTGCGGGGCGAGGTCCCGTACCCACCCTTCGCCCGTTCCCCGGGCTCCGCCCGGACCCCTGCCGGGTGCGGCGCCGTTCCCGGGGGCGGAGCCCCAGGGGGTTCGGGTGCAGCCCGGGGCCCCGCTTTTCAGCCCGTCCGGCGTTTGAGGACCGGGGTCCGGGCAGAGCTCGGGGAACGATGGAAGGGCGGGTAGGGGACTCCGCCCCGCGCAGCGGCACACCCGCAGCCGTGGCCGGGCCGCGCATCGCCGGGCCTCCGGTTCGGACCCGCCCGATCCCCCGGGCCGATGGTCGGGTTACCCCCACCACGGGTCCACCCGCTCCCGTCATGGTCACGACCACCCCACCCTCCGTAGCGTCGGAGACACGATCACCACCAGGTGCTCGACCGGCACGGAAGGCGGCACACCATGGAGCTCCGGCGCAGCAAGCGACAGGCCGAGCAGCACGCCCAGCAGGCCGGCCAGCCGGGCCACACAGGCCAGCAAGACCACGCGGGCTACCTGGGCCACCCCGGCAACCCGAGCCACCTGGGCCAGCCGGGCTCCCTGGGCCCCGGCCACCCGGGCCACCTGGGCCACCTGGGCCACCCGGGCCACCCCGGCAACCCGGGCCACCCCGGCAACCCGGGCCAGCCGGGCCACCTGGGCCACCCCGGCAACCCGGGTCAGCCGGGCCACCTGGGCCACCCCGGCCACCTGGGCCAGCCGGGCCACCCCGGCAACCCGGGCCACCTGGGCAACCCGGGCCACCCCGGGTCGGCGGCCCACGCCACCCCCACCCCCGCCGTCGAGCTCCGCTCGGTCCGCCGTCAGTACGGCCGCGGCAACACCGCGGTCCACGCCCTGCGCGGCATCGACCTCGCCCTCCCCCACGGCAGCTTCACCGCGGTGATGGGCCCCTCCGGCTCCGGGAAGTCCACGTTCCTCCGGTGCGCCGCCGGCCTGGACCTCCCCACCGAGGGCTCCGTCCGCCTGGGCGGCACCGAGATCACCGGCATGGACGAGAACCAGCTCACCGAACTCCGCCGCAGCCGCCTCGGCTTCGTCTTCCAGGCCTTCAACCTCCTCCCCTCCCTCACCGTCGAGCAGAACGTCCTGCTCCCCATGCGCCTGGCCGGCGGCCACAGCCACAGCCACGGCCGCACCGCCTCCCAGGCCCACCCCCACCCCCGGGCCCGCGCCGCCGACCTGCTCGCCCGGGTCGGCCTGGAGGGCAAGGGCCGCCGCCGCCCCGCCGAACTCTCCGGCGGCCAGCAGCAGCGCGTGGCCATCGCCCGAGCCCTGGTCACCCGCCCCGACGTGGTCTTCGCCGACGAGCCCACCGGCGCCCTCGACACCGCCACCGCCACCGAGGTCCTCGGCCTGCTCCGCGACGCCGTGGACACCCTCGGTGCCACCGTCGTCATGGTCACGCACGACCCGGCCGCCGCCGCCCACGCCGACCAGGTGCTCTTCCTCGCCGACGGCCTCATCGCCGACCGGCTCCCGCGCAGCCCGGCCGCCACGATCGCCGCCCGCATGACGGCGCTGACTGCGCTGACGGCGCCCGCCGCCCACTCCGCTCCCCGGTACGCGGGCGCAGCCGCCTGATGTCGCCCCCGGCACCGGTGCGGCGAGGAGTCCGGGGCGGAGCGAGACCCGAAGGTCCGCTCCCGACCCGCGAGCCGTCACCACGTCCCCGGTCGGCCCCGAGCAGCGGCACCCCGGCGGCGACACCGGCCACTCGCCCCCGATTGGCCGGTCCGCCGGCCCCCGGCGGCCCCTACCGTTCCCCCATGGACCGCACCCTCGCCGCCGACCTGGCCCGCCTCCCCGAGCTCCTCGACGCCACCCGCGAAGCCGCCGCCGCGACGCTCGCGGCGCTGGACGCGCGTCCCGTCGTACCGCCGCCCGTACGACGGGATCCGGCGGAGCCGGCCCCGCCGCTGCCCGAGCACGGCTCCGGCACCGAAGCCGCCCTCGCGGCCTTCGCGGAGCGCTGGGCCCCCCGGCTGTCGGCCTCCGCCGGTCCCCGCTACCTCGGCTTCGTCACCGGTGGCGCCACCCCCGCCGCCCTCGCGGGCGACTGGCTCACCTCGACCCACGACCAGAACTCCAACTCCGCCCTGGACGGCGCGGGCCAGGACCTCGAACGCGAGACCGTCACCTGGCTCCGCGACCTGTTCCACCTCTCCGCCGCCCACACCGGCACCTTCGTCAGCGGCGCGACCATGTCCAACACCACCGGCCTGGCCATCGCCCGCGAATGGCTCGGCGAACGCCTCGGCGTCTCCCCGGCCGAGTACGGCGCGGCCGCGCTCGGCCCGGTCCGCGTCCTGTCCGGCGCCCCGCACTCCTCCATCGCCAAGGCCCTCTCCCTCCTCGGACTCGGCCGCGCCGCGCTGGTCCCCGTACCGACCCTGCCCGGTCGCGAGGCCGTCGATCCGGCCGCCCTGGACCGCGCCCTCGCGGACGCTCCCGGCCGGCCCGCCGTGGTCGTCGCCAACGCCGGCACCGTCAACACCGTGGACTTCGACGACCTCCGTGCCATCGCCGCCCTCCGCGAACGGCACGACTTCTGGCTGCACACGGACGCCGCCTTCGGCGCGTTCGCCGCGCTCTCCCCGGAGCACGCCCACCTCACGGACGGCCTCGACGCCTCCGACTCCGTCTGCGTCGACCTGCACAAATGGCTCAACGTCCCCTACGACAGCGCCGTCCAGTTCACCCGCCGCCGCGACCTCCAGGCCCGCGTCTTCCAGAACGCCGCCGCCTACCTCGGCCCCCTCGGCGAGAACCCGGACCTCGTCCACCTCACCCCGGAGAACTCCCACCGGCTGCGCGCCCTCGCCGCCTGGTTCACCCTGCGCGCCTACGGCCGCGAGGGCCACCGCGAGATCGTGGAACGGGACATCGCCTGCGCCCGCTCCCTCGGCGAATCCCTCACGCGGGACCCGCGCTTCACGGTGCTGGCCCCCGTCCGCCTGAACGTCGTCTGCTTCACCCTCGCCCATGCGCCCACCCCGGCCCGCCTCACGGCCCTGCGCGAAGCGGCCGGACCCGAGGTGTTCGTCACCCCCACGACGTACGCGGGAACCCCCGCCCTGCGCGCCGCGTTCTCCAACTGGCGCACCACGCAAGCGGACGTACGCCGGATCGCGCAGGCCCTCCACACCGCAGCGAAGGAGCTCGGATGACCGACAGCCCCCTCACCCTCCTCGAGGTGGAAGCCCTCGCCCGCGCCGCGCACGAGGGCCAGACCGACAAGGCCGGCCGCCCCTACGCCGAACACCTCGCCGCCGTCGCCGAGGGCGTACGCGCCCGCGGCGGCACGGCCGAACAGCAGGCGGCGGCCTGGCTCCACGACGCGATCGAGGACGAGGCCCTCACCCCGGACTGGCTGGAATCGGCCGGACTCCCGCAGTCCGTCAAGGACATGGTCCTGGCCGTCACCAAACGCCCCGGCGAACCGGTCGAGTCGTACACGGCCCGCATCCTCGCCACCCCCGGCGCCCTCCTGGTCAAGGAAGCCGACCTGGCCCACAACGCGGACCCCGCCAGGCTCGCGGTCCTCGACGCCCCCACCCGCGACAGGCTGTCCGGGAAGTATGCCTATGTCCGCTCGCTCCTCGGCATCACCGCCTCCTGACGCAAAAGCGTCACTGTCTCTTCGTCACGAGACGGATAGCCGGGGCGCGTTGGTGGGAGGATGGACCATGTGGGGGTGCGCACGGCCGCATCCCGGGCCGACCAGGGGACGACCGAAGGTGTGATCAGAAGTGGCCATTTCGCTGTCAGTGGTAGTCCTGTTGGCGATCATCCTGGTGGTGCTCGTCCGCGGAGGCCACCTCAAGGCCGGCCCCGCGATCGTCGCGGTCCTCTTCGGCTTCTTCCTCGCGTCCAGCTCCATCGCCCCGGACGTCAACCGCTTCCTGAACTCCCTCGCGGACACCATCGCGGGCATCAAGCTCTGACGGATCCGTCCCCGGGGCCGTCGAGGCCCGCGGCCGTCTGTAGTCCAGCACGCGGGGCCCGGCGCCCCCTGGGCGTCCAGGAGGATGGTTCCGAGGGCCTCGGCTTCCTCGGAATGCACGCACGAGTACAGGTGTCCGAGCCAGAACAGCGGCTCCTCCAGGAACCCCACCTCGTGCGTGAGGGGGCCGCCGTCGTACCCCGGTATCCGGTCAGGGTGCAGGCCTGCGCTGTTCGTCACGGACGGCATCATGCCGTCCGGGTCCGGATCTCCACGAGCACGACGAAGGGCCAGGTCGAGGAAAAATCCTCTGACCTGGCCCTTTGCGTCTCTGAGCGGGTGACGGGAATCGAACCCGCGTAGCTAGTTTGGAAGACTAGTGCTCTACCATTGAGCTACACCCGCAGCATGCGCGCCCGAGGCCCGGGGACCTCTGCACGAAGAGCATCCTAGCGGGTTCCGGCGGGGGATCGCACACCGCATTTCGCCTCCGCGTGTGGCCGTAGCCGTGGCGGGAGGTGCGGCGCCTCCGAGTCCCGGTGGCGCATTCGCCGAAAGTCCGCACGGCGGAGGGTCTTCGGGCATGTACCCTACGTGTCGCACCGACGGGGTGTGGCGCAGCTTGGTAGCGCGTCCGCTTTGGGAGCGGAAGGTCGTCGGTTCGAATCCGGCCACCCCGACCAGCAGGAGGACCGCGCGATCCCCCTCCGGGACCGCGTCGATGATCGCGTTGTGGGCTGATTGCCGCTTGCGGCTACTATGCAAGCTGCGTGCCCGTGTGTCTGATGTACCGGGCCCGATCCGCTGAGAACCGCTAGACCGCGGCGATGAGCAGAGACCCCCAGCAGTCAGCCACAAGGAGACCGAACCGTGAAGAGCGCCGTGGAGACCCTGAACCCGACTCGGGTTCGGCTCACTGTTGAGGTGCCCTTCGAGGAGCTCAAGGACAGCCTCGACGCGGCCTACAAGAAGATCAACCAGCAGGTCACGGTGAAGGGCTTCCGCAAGGGCAAGATCCCGGCCCGCGTCATCGACCAGCGCTTCGGCCGCGGTGCGGTGCTGGAGGAGGCCGTCAACGACGCCCTCCCGAAGTTCTACACCGAGGCCGTCAACGAGGCCGACCTGAACCCGCTGGGCCAGCCCGACGTCGACATCACGGAGCTGAAGGACGGCGAGCTGCTGGCCTTCACCGCCGAGGTCGACATCCGTCCCGCGATCGAGATCCCGGACTACTCCGGCATCGAGGTCACCGTGGACGCCGTAGAGGTCTCGGACGAGGACGTCGAAAAGTCGGTCGAGCAGCTGCGCGGCCGTTTCGCGACCACCAAGGACGTCGAGCGCGCGGCGGAGGACGGCGACGTCGTCACCATCGACCTCGAGGCCAAGGTCGACGGCGAGGTGCTGGAGGACGGTGTCGCCCAGGACGTCTCCTACACCATCGGCTCGGGTGAGCTTCTCGAAGGCATCGACGAGGCCGTCAAGGGCCTGGAGGCCGGTGGCGAGGCCACCTTCACCTCCCAGCTGAAGGGCGGCTCCGCCGAGGGCAAGGACGCCGAGGTCACCGTCAAGGTCACCAAGGTCCAGGCCCGTGAGCTGCCGGAGCTGGACGACGAGTTCGCCGGCCTGGCCAGCGAGTTCGACACCATCGAGGAGCTGAAGGCCGACAGCCGCAAGCGCCTCGAGAACATGAAGCAGTACGACCAGGCCACGCAGGCCCAGGAGCGCGTCCTGGAGAAGCTGCTGGAGCTCGTCGAGGTCCCGATCCCCGAGAAGCTCCTCGCGGACGAGGTCCAGACGCGCAAGCACAACCTGGAGCACCACCAGCTCGGCCAGATGGGCCTCACCATCGAGAAGTACCTGGAGATCCAGGGCAAGACGGTCGAGGAGTTCGACGCCGAGACCGCCGAGCAGGCCATCAAGGGCATCAAGACCCAGTTCGTCCTCGACGAGCTGGTCAACAAGGAGAAGCTGAACGTGAACCAGGAGGAGCTCACCGAGCACCTCATGCGTCGCGCCGCCTCCTCCGGCATGTCCCCCGACCAGTTCGCCCAGGCGGTCGTCGAGGGTGGCCAGGTTCCGATGCTCGTCGGCGAGGTCGCCCGCGGCAAGGCCCTCGCGGCCGTCGTCGAGGCCGCCAAGGTCACCGACACCAACGGTGAGGTCGTCGACCTCTCCGACGACGAAGACGACGAGAACGCTGAGAACGCGGTCGAGACGGCCGCCGAGACCGTCGAGAACGTCGTCGAGGCCGACGGTGAGATCGCGGCCGACGAGGCCAAGTAAGACCCGGGCTCACCCCCGCTGAGCAGCACCAGAGCACGGCCCGGAGGGCCCGTACGCCATCGCGTCCGGGCCCTTCGGCCTTGCTGTGGGACAGCTGGGGGACACCCTCCCCGGGACCCTCCGTGAGGGGCCTCTGACCTTGCGCTCCGAGCGAACAGTTCGGGAAGCGGGATGGCGTTGTCCTAGCTGCGCGTTAGGGTCCATGAATACGAGGGCACGGGAGTGCCCGACGCCGGTGGACATCGTCCGCACGGCAGGTCCGCGCCCCAGAACGAGACGCTGAGACGGCACATGGCCGTCGGAGACGAGCAGGTGGATACGTGACGAATCTGAAGCCTTACGCCGCGGGTGAGCCGTCCATCGGTGGCGGCCTCGGCGACCATGTCTACAACCGGCTGCTCGGCGAGCGCATCATCTTCCTCGGCCAGCAGGTCGACGACGACATCGCCAACAAGATCACCGCACAGCTCCTGCTCCTGGCCGCAGAGCCGGAGAAGGACATCTACCTGTACATCAACAGCCCCGGTGGCTCGGTGACGGCGGGCATGGCGGTCTACGACACCATGCAGTACATCCCGAACGACGTGGTCACCATCGGCATGGGCATGGCGGCCTCCATGGGCCAGTTCCTGCTCACCGGCGGTACCCCGGGCAAGCGCTTCGCCCTCCCGAACACCGACATCCTGATGCACCAGGGCTCCGCCGGCATCGGCGGCACCGCGTCGGACATCAAGATCCAGGCCCAGTACCTGCTGCGCACCAAGCAGCGCATGGCTGAGATCACCGCGCACCACTCCGGCCAGACCGTGGAGACGATCATCCGCGACGGCGACCGCGACCGCTGGTACACGGCGGAAGAGGCCAAGGCCTACGGCCTCATCGACGAGATCATCTCCGCCGCGTCGCTGGTCCCGGGCGGCGGCGGCACCGGGGCCTGATCCCGGCCCCGGCGCACGGGATCCCGTACGGGAGCTCGTACGCCCGCCCGCACCAGGCAAGCCTCAGCCCGCAGAACGCCACCAGGACGGTGAACACTCAGATGCACATGAACAACCTTTCTCCCGCGAGCGGCCTCTACACCGGCGCGCCGGTGGACAACCGCTACGTCGTGCCGCGCTTCGTGGAGCGCACCTCGCAGGGCGTGCGCGAGTACGACCCGTACGCGAAGCTCTTCGAGGAGCGCATCATCTTCCTCGGCGTGCAGATCGACGACGCCTCCGCCAACGACGTCATGGCACAGCTCCTGTGCCTGGAGTCGATGGACCCGGACCGCGACATCTACCTGTACATCAACAGCCCCGGCGGCTCCTTCACGGCGCTGACGGCGATCTACGACACGATGCAGTTCGTGAAGCCGGACATCTCGACGGTCTGCATGGGCCAGGCGGCCTCCGCCGCCGCGGTCCTGCTCGCCGCCGGCGCGCCCGGCAAGCGCATGGCGCTGCCGAACGCCCGCGTGCTGATCCACCAGCCCTCGGGCGGCACCGGCCGTGAGCAGCTCTCCGACCTGGAGATCGCGGCCAACGAGATCCTGCGCATGCGCGACCAGCTGGAGACCATGCTGGCCACGCACTCCTCGACGCCGATCGAGAAGATCCGCGACGACATCGAGCGCGACAAGATCCTCACGGCTCAGGACGCGCTGGCGTACGGCCTGATCGACCAGGTCGTCGCGACCCGCAAGACTTCGAACTGATCCTTGCCGCCAGTTGACGCGGACGCATCGCCGGATTGGGCGATGTGAACCACGTCAAGGGGGCCCCGCACGGGGCCCCCGGCAAGGTACCGTCGGATATGAGGCACCAGGAGCGCTGAACCAGGCGTCTCCCAGGCGAAGGGGAAGCACCTCGTGGCACGCATCGGTGACGGCGGCGACCTGCTCAAGTGCTCGTTCTGCGGAAAGAGCCAGAAGCAGGTGAAGAAGCTCATCGCGGGACCCGGTGTGTACATCTGCGACGAGTGCATCGACCTCTGCAACGAGATCATCGAAGAGGAACTGGCCGAGACTTCCGAGGTCAGGTGGGAGGAACTCCCCAAGCCTCGTGAGATCTACGAGTTCCTGGAGAGCTACGTCGTCGGCCAGGAGCCGGCGAAGAAGGCGCTCTCCGTCGCGGTGTACAACCACTACAAGCGCGTCCAGGCCGGCGAGAACGGCGGCGGGACGGGCCGTGACGACGCGATCGAGCTCGCGAAGTCCAACATCCTCCTGCTCGGCCCCACGGGCTCGGGCAAGACGCTGCTGGCCCAGACGCTCGCCCGGATGCTCAACGTCCCGTTCGCCATCGCGGACGCGACGGCGCTGACGGAGGCCGGGTACGTCGGCGAGGACGTCGAGAACATCCTGCTCAAGCTGATCCAGGCGGCCGACTACGACGTCAAGAAGGCCGAAACCGGGATCATCTACATCGACGAGATCGACAAGGTCGCCCGCAAGAGCGAGAACCCGTCGATCACGCGCGACGTGAGCGGCGAGGGCGTGCAGCAGGCCCTGCTGAAGATCCTGGAGGGCACCACCGCTTCGGTACCGCCGCAGGGCGGCCGCAAGCACCCGCACCAGGAGTTCATCCAGATCGACACGACGAACGTGCTGTTCATCGTGGGCGGCGCCTTCTCCGGCCTGGAGCGGATCATCGAATCCCGCGCAGGCGCCAAGGGCATCGGCTTCGGGGCGACCATCCGCTCGAAGCGCGAGATCGAGGCGAGCAACCAGTTCCAGGAGGTCATGCCGGAGGACCTGGTGAAGTTCGGGATGATCCCCGAGTTCATCGGCCGTCTCCCCGTCATCACCTCGGTGCACAACCTGGACCGCGAGGCCCTGCTCCAGATCCTCATCGAGCCGCGCAACGCGCTGGTCAAGCAGTACCAGCGGCTGTTCGAACTCGACGGCGTCGAGCTGGACTTCGAGCGCGAGGCCCTCGAGGCCATCGCCGACCAGGCGATCCTCCGCCAGACCGGCGCGCGCGGCCTGCGCGCCATCATGGAAGAGGTCCTGATGTCGGTGATGTACGAGGTCCCGTCCCGCAAGGACGTGGCCCGCGTGGTCATCACCTCGGACGTGGTCCGCTCCAACGTCAACCCGACGCTGGTCCCGCGGATCGTCCCGAAGGACCAGGGGCCGCACGAGAAGTCGGCGTAGCCGCAGGCCGCAGACATGAGTGAGGGGCGCCACCCGCTAGGGGTGGCGCCCCTCACTCATGTCTGCGGCCTGCCACAGGGTGCCCACGGGGTGCACGGTCGGTCAAAGGTGCGATCTCCGCGGACCCCGGGAAGGGTCGAGTGATCCACTACTGTCCGACACCCATGCACGTGAGTGGGGAGTGATCCATGGTGGAGTTGCGGCGGACGATCGGGCTCGTGGCGGCGGCGGTGATGGCGGGCGCGCTGCCCGTCCTGGTGGCGGCGCCCGCGCACGCCACGTCTGGTGACTGCACCAACTACATGCACAACATGCGCTACCGCGTGGGGTCGCAGGTGATTTCCGCCTGCGACCGGGGCGCGGCGAGGGGCGTCGGTTCCGCCACGGCCCAGCCTGCCTGTCAGGGCATGCTGGTGCTGGCAGGGGTGAAGCACGCGGGTCACGTCCAGGAAGCGTGCTACCAGGCCTCACGTCCGGCGTGAAACCAACCGGTGCACGGGAGAAGGCGCTGACGCGGCGGACCGTCGTGACAGCGCCTTCCGGGCCGCCCTATGCGGCGGCCTCACCTCACAGCTTGGTGCGCGACGTGTTGTAGAGCTTCGCGGTGTAGCCCGCAGTCTGCTCCAGGGTGAAGCCCTGGGTGCCGCCCATGATGGAGGCGAAGTCCGCCATGCTCACGACGGACAGGGTGCTGTAGTCGCCCCAGATGCAGACCGGAATGGTGAAGGGCTTCGTGAGCGGGTTGTCCGCGGACTTCTTCGGAGTCATCTTGAGCTCCTGGCACTTCATCACGGCGCCCTTGAAGCCGGCGGGGTTCATCACCTTGGGGGAGCCGACGAGCTCCGCCTCCCCGTCCTTGTCGTCCTTCATCGAATTGGCCTTGGCCATGGCGAAGTAGGCGTCCACGGCCTTCTCCGGGTCGGCGATCTCGCCGTACACGCCCTGGAAGTTGAGTGCCTTCGCGGCCAGCGGGTTCTTCAGGTCGCCGGACTGGTAGGCCTCGGAAACCTGGGTCGGGTTCTTCACGCCGACCGCCTCGACTTCCTTGCGGTCCTTGTCGGAGAACTCTTCCTTCGAGCTCTTCGGGTTCTTCTTGTACTCGTCCACCGCCGCCGGAGCCACCAGCTTGTAGCCCTTGGTGTCCGCGGAGACCGACGCCGAGGAGCCGCCGCCCTGCGTGAAGTACCAGCCGGCGCCGCCGATCACGGCCACCGCCAGGACCACCGCGATGATCACGCCGGCCTTCGACTTCTTCGGGGGCGTGCCGCCGCCGTACGGCGGCTGCTGCGGGTAGCCGCCGTACGGAGGCTGCTGCTGTTGCTGGGGGAAGCCGGGCTGCTGCTGCGGGTAGCCCTGCTGGGGGACTCCCTGGGGGGCCTGCTGCGGGTAGCCGTAGCCGGGCTGCTGTCCGTAGGGGCCGGGCTGCTGGCCGCCGTACGGGTTCGGCTGCTGAGGCTGCTGTCCGTAGGGCCCCGGCTGCTGCGGCTGCTGGCCTCCGTACGGTCCCGGCTGGTTGTAGCTCATCCCGCGTCCCCCCATGAGGTTGTTTATGCGTCCCACACATCCTGGCGGAAGCCAGAGCGGCTAAGGGCCCCGGGCCCCCGGAAACCCGGTTTCATGACCGGACCGTTACGGCCCTAAACTGTGGCTCGTGACCGAGAACACGCAGACACCCAGCAGCCCCTACTCCGAACTGCCGACTTCGTACGCGCCGGCCGATGTAGAGGGGAAGCTCTACGAGCGCTGGGTAGAGCGTGGGTACTTCGAGGCGGACGAGAAGAGCGACAAGCCTCCCTTCGCCATCGTCATCCCGCCGCCGAACGTCACCGGAAGCCTCCACCTGGGGCACGCCTTCGAGCACACGCTGATCGACGCCATCACCCGCCGCAAGCGCATGCAGGGCTACGAGACCCTGTGGCAGCCCGGCATGGACCACGCGGGCATCGCCACCCAGAACGTCGTCGAGCGCGAGCTCGCCAAGGAGGGCAAGTCCCGCCACGACCTGGGCCGCGAGGCCTTCGTCGAGCGCGTCTGGCAGTGGAAGGGCGAGTCCGGCGGGCAGATCTCCGGCCAGATGCGCCGCCTCGGCGACGGCGTCGACTGGTCGCGCGAGCGCTTCACCATGGACGAGGGCCTGTCCGAGGCCGTCCAGACCATCTTCAAGAAGCTCTACGACGACGAGCTGATCTACCGCGCCGAGCGCATCATCAACTGGTGCCCCCGCTGCCTCACCGCGATCTCCGACATCGAGGTCGAGTACCAGGACGACGAGGGCGAGCTCGTCTCCATCCGGTACGGCGAGGGTGACGCCTCCATCGTCGTCGCCACGACCCGCGCCGAGACGATGCTCGGTGACACGGCCGTCGCCGTCCACCCCGACGACGAGCGCTACAAGCACCTGGTCGGCACCGAGATCGAGCTGCCGCTCACCGGCCGCCGCATCCCGGTCGTCGCCGACGGGCACGTCGACCCCGAGTTCGGCACCGGCGCCGTCAAGGTGACGCCGGCGCACGACCCCAACGACTTCGAGATCGGTCAGCGCCACGGCCTGCCCAACCTCGCGGTCATGGACGAGCACGCCGTCATCACCGTCCACGGCCCCTTCCTGGGCCTGGACCGGCTGGAGGCCCGTTCCGCCATCGTCGCCGCGCTGCGCGCCGAGGGCCGGATCGTCGCCGAGAAGCGTCCGTACACGCACTCCGTCGGCCACTGCTCGCGCTGCAAGACCACCATCGAGCCGCGCCTCTCGCTCCAGTGGTGGGTCAAGGTCGGCCCGCTCGCCAAGGCCGCCGGTGACGCGGTCCGCGACGGCCAGGTCAAGATCCACCCGCAGGAGATGGAGAAGCGCTACTTCGACTGGGTCGACAACCTCCACGACTGGTGCATCTCGCGCCAGCTGTGGTGGGGCCACCGCATCCCCGTCTGGTACGGCCCGAACGGCGAGATCGTCTGCGTCGGCCCCGACGAGCAGCCGCCGACCGGTGAGGGCTGGACCCAGGACACGGACGTCCTGGACACCTGGTTCTCCTCCGGCCTGTGGCCGTTCTCCACGCTCGGCTGGCCGCAGCAGACCGACAGCCTGGCGAAGTTCTACCCGAACGCCGTCCTGGTCACCGGCTACGACATCCTCTTCTTCTGGGTCGCCCGGATGATGATGTTCGGCCTGTACGCGATGGACGGCACCCCGCCGTTCCACACCATCGCCCTGCACGGCATGGTCCGCGACGAGCGCGGCAAGAAGATGTCGAAGTCCTTCGGCAACGCGGTCAACCCGCTGGACTGGATGGACAAGTACGGCTCCGACGCGGTCCGCTTCACCCTGGCGCGCGGCGCCAACCCGGGTGTCGACGTCCCGATCGGCGAGGACTGGGTCCAGGCCTCCAGCAAGTTCGCCAACAAGATCTGGAACGCGACCCGCTTCGCGATGATGAACGGCGCCACGATCGAGGGCGAGCTGCCCTCGGTCGAGGAGATGTCGGCGACCGACCGCTGGATCCTGTCGCGCCTCAACGCGACGGTCGCGCAGGCCGACGCCTTCTACGAGGACTACCAGTTCTCGAAGCTCAGCGAGGCGCTCTACCACTTCGCGTGGGACGAGGTCTTCGACTGGTACGTCGAGCTGTCGAAGACGACCTTCTTCGCGGGCGGCGAGCCGGCCAAGGCCTCCGCGCGCGTCCTCGGCGAGGTCCTCGACGTCATGCTGCGCCTGCTGCACCCGGTGGTCCCCTTCGTCACCGAGACGCTGTGGACCACGCTGACCGGTGGCGAGTCCCTGGTGATCGCCGAATGGCCCAAGGACAGCGGCTTCCGCGACGCGGCCGCCGAGGCCGAGATCGAGGGTGTCCAGAGCCTGGTCCGCGAGGTCCGCCGGTTCCGCAAGGAGCAGGGTCTCGACGACAAGCAGAAGGTCCCGGCCCGCCTGGACCTGTCCGCCACCGCGCTGGCCGCCCACGAGGCCGCCATCCGCCAGGTGCTGCGCCTCCAGCCGGAGGGGGACGCCTTCAGCGCCACCGCGACCCTGCCGGTCGCCGGCGCCACCGTCGCGCTCGACCTGTCGGGCACCATCGACATCCCGGCGGAGCGCAAGCGGCTGAGCAAGGACCTGGCCGCCGCCGAGAAGGAGAAGCAGCAGGCCGAGGCGAAGCTCGGGAACGAGGCGTTCATCGCCAAGGCCCCCGACAACGTCGTGGACAAGATCAAGGGCCGGCTGGCCAAGGCGGAGGGCGACATCGCCCGCCTCACCGACCAGCTGGCCGCGCTGCCCCAGGGCTAGCCGACCCGTACAGCCCAAGCGAAGGCCCCCACGCCGTCGGTCGACGTGGGGGCCTTCGCCGTATCTGTGCCCCGCGAGGGGCCCGGCGTCACAGCAGCCGGGTGCCGAACTTCGTCAGGATCAGCGCCGCCACCACGCCGTACGCGGCCAGCGGCACCACCCAGTGGGGGAGCGCCCGCAGCCGGGAGCCGGCCGGGGCCAGGTGCCGGGTGACGTACCAGAACAGCGGGATCATCACCGCCCAGACGACCATGCACCACGGGCACAGCGCCCCGATCACGTACAGGCACTGGCTGATCAGCCACACCGTGAAGGCGAACCCGGCCGCGATCCCGGCCCACAGTCCGCGCCACAGCCACCGGGGGAGCAGCGCCCCGGCGACCAGGGCCGTGCCCAGTCCGGCGAGGGCCGCGAAGCCGGCGATGCCGAGCAGCATGTTGGGGAAGCCGAGGAGGTTGCCCTGCCAGGTGGTCATCACGTCGCCGCAGCTCAGCACCGCGTTGACGTTGCAGCCCGGGGTGAAGAGCGGATCCTCCAGGGTGCGGATGCGGTCGTAGGTGAGGACGCCGGAGGCCAAGGTGCCGATGAGGCCGCCGATGAGCAGGAGCAGCGGGAGCGCCCGGGAGGGGGTCGTCCGGCTGCTCGTCCGTTGGGGCGTTCGCGGGGTCATTCCTTCGACGCTACGAAAGAGGGGTGCCCCGGCGGCAGGGCCATCCGGCCATGTCCGTACCCGTCCGAAGTGCCGTATGTCACGTCATGACGGGCGTCGGGGACACGGATCCCCGGCGCGGACCCCGGATGATGGGGAGCATGCACGTGAAGCCCGCCGTCCGCGCGTTCCACCGGGCCATGGCCGCCGGCCGCCGGTTGAGCGAGAGCTGGAGCGGGTCCACCCGGGCGATGGACATGCTCACGGCAATCGGTTGCTTCGCCCTGATGGCGCTGGACCTGCCGGGTCTGGCCGCCGCCGACAACTCCCTGAACGGCCCGCGCGCGGCCCTGGTGCTCGCTGCGGGCTGCCTCACCCTCCTGGTCCGCCGGCAGGCGCCCTGGGTCGCGTACCTCACCGCGCTGCTCTTCATCGGCTGGCTGCACGAGCTCACCCTGGTGCAGTTCGCCCTGTACTCCGTCGGCCGCTACCGGGGCCGCCGCGCCGGCATCCTGGCCACGCTCGGGTACGTGGCCTTCGCGCTGGCGGTGTTCAGCCTGCCCGGCTGGCCCGAGCCGCGGGCCGAGACCCTCAGCTCCTTCCTCAGCCTCGTCGTGCCCATCGGCGTCCTCGCCTCGGCCGTGGGCATCGCCGCCTACCGGCACGACCTCGTGCGCGAACTCGACACCCGGCGCGCCGAGTCCGCCGTCCTGCAGGCGGTCCAGCAGGAGCGGACCTCCGTCGCCCGCGACGTCCACGACTTCGTGGGGCGCGAGCTGACCCTGCTGACGGTCCGCTCCGAGGTGCTGTCGATGCGCTCGCGCGAGACGGCGTACGCGAAGGACTTCGAGGAGCTCGCCGACACCGCGCGCCGGGCCCACCTCGTGCTCAACGAGATCATCGTGCAGCGCGGGGAGCGGGCGGCCACCCCGGGCGTGGAGGGGCTGGCGGCGCTCGCGGAGGAGAGCGGGCGCGCGGGTTCGCCCGTACGGCTCGCCCTGGATCCGGCCGTGCACGGGCTGTCGCCGCTGCGCCAGGCGGCGGTCTACCGGGTGGTGCAGGAATGCCTGACCAACGCCGCCAAGCACGCCCGCGGCGAAACCATCGAGGTGTCCATCGCGGCGGACGGTCCGCACCTGGAGATCGCCGTCCGCAACGGGCTGGCGCAGCGCAATCCGACCAGGGCCCCCGTCTCGGCGGGCTCGGGCACGGCGAGCATGTCCGAGCGCGTGCGCAGCCTGGGCGGCACCCTGACGGCGACGCGCACGCAGGACGCGTACGAGGTGCTGGCGACCCTCCCGAAGGGCTGAAGCCCGCCGAGCCCTTCGGGAGGGCCGGACGGCTCAGGCCCGCGCCGGCGCCAGGAGGCTGCTGAGCGCGTCCATGTCCTCCACGCAGCGGCCCGAGCCCAGGGCCACGCAGTCCAGCGGGTCGTCCGCGACGAAGACCGGGATCCCGGTCGAGGAGGCCATCCGCAGGTCCAGGCCGGGCAGCAGCGCGCCGCCGCCGGTCAGGACGATGCCGTGCTCCATGACGTCGCCGGACAGTTCGGGCGGGCACTCCTCCAGGGTGGCGCGGACCGCCGCGATGATCGCCTCGACCGGTTCGTCCAGGGCGGCGCGCACGTCGCGCGCGTCGAGCGCGAGCGTCTGCGGCATGCCGCCGACCTTCTCGCGGCCCCGCACCGTGAAGGTGGCGCTCTCCAGTTCCGGCCGGTCCGGCACCGGCCACGCCGAACCGATGGCGATCTTGACGTCCTCGGCGGTGCGGTCGCCGATGAGCAGGGAGTGCTCCTTGCGGACCCAGTCGGTGATCGCCGCGTCCATCCGGTCGCCAGCGACCCGCAGGGACCGCGCGGTGACGATGCCGCCCAGCGAGATGACCGCGACCTCGGAGGTGCCGCCGCCGATGTCGACGACCATAGAGCCGCGCGGTTCGGACACCGGGAGCCCGGCGCCGATCGCCGCGGCCATGGGTTCCTCGATGAGGTGCACGGTCTTGGCGCCGGCCCTCGCGGAGGCGTGGATGATCGCCCGCCGCTCCACCGGGGTGACCCCGGACGGTACGCAGATCACCATGCGGGCGCGCACCCGGCGGCCGGGGACGGCCTTGCGCACGAAGTGCCGAATCATCTCCTCGGCGGCCTCGTAGTCGCAGATCACGCCGTCCTTGAGGGGGCGGATCGCGGTGATGGAGCCGGGAGTGCGGCCGATGGTCTCCTTGGCCTCGCTGCCGACGGCGAGTGCGGTGGTGGTGCCCGCCTTGACGGCCACCACGGACGGCTCATTGAGGACGATGCCGTGCCCCCGTGCGTAGACGAGGGTGTTCGCGGTCCCCAGGTCTATCCCTATGTCGCGGCTGGAACCTGTCTTGTTCGTGCTGGCCTGCGGCATTTATTCCCCAATCTCCTGTCCGCAAGGCTTGCATAACGATCAGGTCGCACCCGCAGCCGAAGGTCCTGATGCGACCGGGCCGAAAGTCCTCCCGGTCCTCGTCCGTAGACTGGGTCCCGTGAGTGAGCAGCAGCCCGAGAGCCACGATGACAGCTTCGACGCGTTCGACCAGATCGTCGCGGAAGAGTCCGACCGCGACCCCGACCTGGCGGTGATCGAGGCGGGCAGCCGCACCCTGCGCACGCAGGCCGGTCCGCCCCAGGGCGACCCCGTACCCGAAGAGCCCGCAGACCCCGAGGTGGCCAAGGCGCTGCGGGAGGTGGAGCAGGAGCTGGCCGGCCGCTGGGACGAGACCAAGCTGGAGCCGTCCGTCACGCGGATCGCCGCGCTGATGGACGTCCTGGGCGAGCCGCAGCGCGCGTACCCCTCCATCCACGTCACCGGCACGAACGGCAAGACGAGCACCTCCCGCATGATCGAGGCGCTGCTGAACGCCTTCGAGCTGCGCACCGGGCGCTACACCAGCCCGCACGTGCAGTCGATCACCGAGCGGATCAGCCTGGACGGGGCGCCCATCGCCGCCGAGCGGTTCGTCGAGGCGTACGAGGACATCAAGCCGTACGTGGACATGGTGGACGCGGCCGAGGAGATCCGGCTGTCGTTCTTCGAGGTCCTCACCGGCATGGCCTACGCGGCCTTCGCTGACGCCCCCGTGGACGCGGCCGTCATCGAGGTCGGCATGGGCGGCACCTGGGACGCCACCAACGTGATCGACGGCGCGGTCGCCGTGGTCACCCCGATCAGCCTGGACCACACGGACCGGCTCGGCTCCACCACCGGCGAGATCGCGCAGGAGAAGGGCGGCATCATCAAGCAGGGCGCCACCGTGATCCTGGCGCAGCAGCCGGTGGACGCGGCGCAGGTGCTGCTGAAGAAGGCAGTGGAGGTCGACGCGACCGTCGCCCGGGCGGGCATGGAGTTCGGCGTCGTCACCCGCGAGGTCGCGGTCGGCGGGCAGCAGCTGACGCTGCGCGGCCTGGGCGGCGAGTACGAGGGCATCTTCCTGCCGCTGCACGGCGCCCACATGGCGCACAACGCGGCGGTGGCACTGGCCGCGGTCGAGGCCTTCTTCGGGATCGGCGCCGACCACGCGCGGGTCCTGGACGTGGAGACCGTGCGCAAGGCCTTCGCCTCGGTGACCTCGCCCGGCCGCATGGAGGTCGTGCGGCGCAGCCCCACGGTGGTCCTGGACGCGGCGCACAACCCGGCCGGGGCGCAGGTCACGGCGGAGGCGGTGACCGAGGCCTTCGGCTTCAGCCGGCTGATCGGGGTCGTGGGCGCGAGCGACGGCAAGGACGTGCGCGGGGTCTTCGAGGCCTTCGAGCCGATCTTCGCGGAGGTCGTGATCACGGAGAACACCAGCCACCGGGCGATCTCCGCCGACGACCTGGCGGCCATCGCGGTCGAGGTCTTCGGCGCCGAGCGCGTGCAGGTGGAGCCGCGGCTGGACGACGCCATCGAGGCGGCGATCACCCTGGCGGAGGAAGAGGCGGAGTACGGAGGGGCCGGGGTCCTGGTGACCGGGTCCGTCATCACGGTGGGCGAGGCCCGCCTGCTGCTGAAGAGGGGCTGAGGGATGCGCACGCTGTGTGCTTCGACGCTGATCGCCGAGTTCTTCGTGATCGGTTTCGCGGGACTGGTCGCGATGAAGGGCGATCTGAGCCAGGCCACGGTCTGGACGGTCTGCGGGATCGCGATGCTGGTGTCGGTCCTGCTGTGCGGGATGCTCTCGCGTCCCGGGGCCGTCCAGATCGGCTGGGCCCTGCAGATCGGGCTCGTGCTGAGCGGTTTCGTCGTGCCGATGATGTTCATCCTGGGCGTGGTGTTCGCCGGCCTGTGGTGGTGCTCGATCCGCTACGGCCGCCGCATCGACGTGATCAAGGCCCGCTGGGCCGCCCAGGCGGAGGCCCAGGCCGCCGCCCCGACCGAGGCGTAGCCCGCAGCGGGGCCCGGGAAGGCCCCGTACGGCGGGGGCTCCGGCCCCTGTAGCCTCGTCGGACCGCACCCGTATGCCGCAAGGAGTTACCCATATGACCCAGCGCACGCTCGTCCTCCTCAAGCCCGACGCCGTCCGTCGCGGTCTGATCGGCGAGATCGTCGGCCGCATCGAGCGGAAGGCCGGCTGGACCATTCCCGCGCTGGAGCTGCGCACGCTGGACCAGGAGACCCTGGAGGCGCACTACGGCGAGCACAAGGGCAAGGTCTTCTACGAGCCCCTCATGGGCTTCATGGCCAGCGGCCCGGTCGTGGCCCTGGTCGTCGAAGGGGAGCGCGTGATCGAGGGTGTCCGCCAGTTGGCCGGACCCACTGACCCGATTGCCGCCGCGCCCGGCTCCATCCGGGGCGACTTCGGTACCGTCACCCGGGAGAACCTGATCCACGCCTCGGACTCCGAGGAGTCCGCGGAGCGGGAACTGAAGCTGTTCTTCCCGGCGCTGTGATCACTCTTTTCTGACGCAACATCAGCCGAATAGCGCTCATGACCTGGGGCGACCGAAGTAATTTCGGTCGCCCTGCGGTATTACCGGGCACATTCGGGAACGCATCGACAGGACACGACGTCACCACTAAGGGGGCGGGTATCCGTTCCGGCGGGCTTGCCGGAGTCCCGTCGCGCGGAGGCCGTACTTGCGGCACTACGATGGGGCCTCCACCCACACACCCACCTCGCCGACCTGACAGCAGCCGCTATCAACTGGAAGGCCAGACGCTCCTCATGGGGAACAAGGGGAACAACATGTCGTTCATCGGCCGTGACATGGCGATCGACCTCGGGACCGCCAACACGCTGGTGTACGTGAGGGGCCGGGGAATCGTCCTGAACGAGCCGTCCGTGGTCGCCATCAACACGAACACCGGTGGCATCCTGGCGGTCGGCTCCGAAGCCAAGAAGATGATCGGGCGCACGCCCGGCAACATCGTCGCCGTGCGGCCCCTCAAGGACGGCGTCATCGCCGACTTCGAGATCACCGAGCGGATGCTCCGGTACTTCATCCTCAAGATCCACAAGCGCCGTTACCTGGCCCGCCCGCGCGTCGTGGTCTGCGTTCCCTCCGGCATCACGGGAGTGGAGCGCCGCGCCGTCATCGAGGCGTCCACGCAGGCCGGTGCCCGACAGGTGCACATCATCGAAGAGCCGATGGCCGCCGCCATCGGCGCGGGCCTGCCCGTCCACGAGGCCACCGGCAACATGGTCGTGGACATCGGTGGCGGCACCACCGAGGTGGCCGTCATCTCGCTCGGCGGAATCGTCACGGCACAGTCCATCCGGGTGGCCGGCGACGAGCTCGACAACGCGATCATCCAGCACATCAAGAAGGAGTACTCGCTCCTCCTCGGTGAGCGCACCGCCGAGCAGATCAAGATCACCATCGGGTCGGCCTACGACCTCGACAAGGACGAGCACACCGAGATCCGCGGCCGCGACCTGGTCTCGGGCCTGCCCAAGACCGTCGTGATCTCGGCCGCCGAGGTGCGCAAGGCGATCGAGGAGCCGGTCAACGCGATCGTCGACGCCGTCAAGACCACCCTCGACAAGTGCCCGCCGGAGCTCTCCGGCGACATCATGGACCGCGGCATCGTCCTGACCGGAGGCGGCGCCCTGCTCCGCGGCCTCGACGAGCGGCTGCGCCGCGAGACGGGCATGCCGATCCACATCGCCGAGGACCCGCTCGACTCCGTCGCGCTCGGATCCGGCAAGTGCGTGGAGGAGTTCGAGGCGCTCCAGCAGGTCCTGGACGCCCAGCCGCGGCGCTGATCCGGCCCGCCGCGCGGCGGTGGAACACAAATGATCCGCCGTACGGGTGCTACCGGGCCCGTGCGGCGGATCGTTGATATACAGGCAAGGTCCGGTGCGAGCCCCGGCTCCTCCGGAGCGGCTTCGCCGCACGGTATCTATGAGGAAGGCACGGCCGCCGCACGTGAGGGACACACGAGAAAGCCGGCTGCTCCTGGTGCTTCTGATCGCCATCGCGTTCGCTTTGATCACGGTGGACATCAGGACAGGTGAGGAGTCTCCGGTCGACGGTGCCCGACAGGCCGCCGCAGCGGTCTTCGGGCCGGTCGAGAAGGGCGTGGCGAAGGGGGTCGACCCGGTCGCCAACGCCATAGGGGCGGTGCGGGACTCCGGCGAGCGGCACAACCGCATCGCGACGCTGGAGCGCGAGAACACCGCTCTCAAGGCCAAGCTCGGCAGCGACGACCAGACCCGCAGCCGGATCCGCGAGCTCGACGAGATGCTCAAGCGGGCGGGCGCGGGACAGTACGGCATCAAGGGCGCCGAGGTCATCGCCATAGGAGCGGCCCAGGGCTTCTCCTGGACCGTGACCATCGACGCGGGCAGCAAGGACGGCATCGAGCGCGACATGACCGTCCTCAACGGGGACGGGCTCGTCGGCCGCGTGGCCACCGTCGGCCCCGACACCGCCACCGTGGTCCTCGCCAACGACCCCGATTTCACCGTCGGCACCCGGCTGGAGAAGACCGGCGAACTCGGCTTCGCCACCGGCCAGGGCGACCGGGAGCTCTCCGTGCAGATGCTCAACGGCAAGGCCAAGATCAACACCGGCGACCGGCTCGTCACCTTCGGCTCGCGCGGCAACAAGCCCTTCGTGCCCGGTGTCCCGATCGGCGAGGTGATCAAGATCGACCCCTCGCGCGGCGACCTGACCCGGACCGTCTGGGTCCGCCCCTTCGTCGGTTTCTCCCGCCTGGACATCGTCGGCGTCGTGGTCATGCCGCCGCGCGAGGACCCGCGAGACACGGTCCTGCCGCCCAAGCCCGAGGCGCCCAAGCCCACCCCGACGGTCACCGTCACGGTCACCCCGTCGCCCGGCGCGTCCGCGTCCGGTAAGCCGGCCGAGGACTAGGAGCCGATCATCATGCGTTTCAACCGGATCCTGCTCTCGGGCACGCTCGTCGTGGTCGCCCTGGTCGTCCAGGTCTCCGTCCTGGGTCGCCTCCAACTCCCCGGAGCCGTCCCCGACCTGGTCCTGCTCACGGTCGTCGCCCTCGCACTCGTGTACGGGTGCGTCAGCGGCGCCCTCATCGGCTTCGCCGCCGGCCTCCTCACCGACCTGGCCCCGCCCGCCGACCACGCCGCCGGCCGCTACGCGCTCGTGCTGTGCGTGATCGGCTACGTCGCCGGCCTGGTCCGCCCCGACACCGGGCGGTTCCGCTCCGCCTGGGGCCCGATGCTCACCGTCGTCGGCGCCGCCTTCGTCTCCACCCTGCTCTACGCGGGCGTCGGAGCCCTGGTCGGCGACACCGCCGCCCGCCACGTGGGGATCGGCGGACTGGTGTTCACCGCGGTCCTCTACGACCTGCTGCTCGCCCCCTTCACCGTGCCGTTCATCATGGCCCTGGCCCGCCGCGCGGAGAACGACCCGATGGCCGTCGAGGCCAACGGCGGCCCGCCCGCGGGCAAGGACGTCGCCTCCGGCTGGCTCGCCGGCGGCACCGGACTGCGCATCGGCAGCCAGCGCGGCGGACTGCGGATGAAGACGGCCCGCAGCCGGGCCAACCGGGCCGGCCGGATAAAGGGCGTCAAGGGAATCAAGGGTGTGAAGAGCGTCAAGAAGCTGTGAGGGAGGAGTCCACGTGACCAACATTCCGGAGACCGGCCGTACCTCCCGGGTGCAGATCCGGCTCGTGATCATCCAGGTTCTGGTCTGCTCGATGTTCCTCACCCTCGGCGGCCGGCTCTGGTACCTCCAGATCCGCAACGGCGCCGAGTACTACCACGAGGCGAAGAGCAACCACGTCCAGCGGGTCGTCCAGCCCGCCGTGCGCGGAACGGTCCTCGACGCCCGGGGCGTCGCGCTCGCCGACAACGAGACCCGCCTGGTCGTCTCCACCAGCCGCACGGCGCTGATGAAGATGAAGGACCGCGGCCAGGCCGTCATGACCCGCCTCGCCGGCGTCCTGGACATGACCCCCAAGGCGGTCATGGAGAAGGTCCGCCTCTGCGACTCCCAGACCCCCGCGCCCTGCTGGAACGGCTCCCCGTACCAGCCGATCCCGATCACCCTCGACGCCACCACGCAGCAGGCGCTCCAGCTGCGCGAACGCCCCGAGGAGTTCCCCGGCATCACCGCCGAGCCGGTTGCCGTCCGCCGCTACCCGGCCCCCGGAGGGGCCCGTACCGCGCAGGTGCTCGGCTACCTCTCGCCGGTCACCGACGACGAGATCCAGAAGGCCAAGGACACCGATTCGCCGCACCTGCGCTCCGATCAGGTCGGCCGCTCCGGGATCGAGCGCACGTACGACAAGTACCTGCGCGGCAAGGCGATGGTCACCTCCTACGAGGTGGACAACCTCGGCCGGGTCATGCACCAGACCGAGTCCGATGCCGGAGTCCCCGGATCCACCCTCGTCACCAGCATCGACGCCCGGGTCCAGTCCGTCGCCGAGTACGAGCTCCAGCAGGCCATGAAGGTGGTCCGCAACGAGACCGACAACATCACCGGCCGCAAGTACGAGGCCGACTCCGGCGCCGTCGTCGTCATGGAGGCCCAGACCGGCCGGGTCGTCGCGATGGCCTCCCAGCCCGACTACGACCCCAACAAGTGGGTCGGCGGCATCGCCGCCAAGGACTACGCCTCCCTCACCAGCGAGAAGTCCAACTACCCGCTGCTCAACCGGGCCATCCAGGGCCAGGCCCCCGCGGGCTCCATCTTCAAGGTGGTGTCGGCGAGCGCGGCCGTCCGGGCCGGATACGCCTTCGACGACAAGTACAACTGCAGCGCCTCGTACAGCATGGGCAACCGCAGCTTCGCGAACTTCGAGTCCAAGGGGCACGGCCCCATCACTCTTGGCGAGGCCCTCAAGTTCTCCTGCAACACCGTCTTCTACGCCCTCGGGCACAAGGAATGGCAGCGGGACGGCGGCCTCAAGCCCAAGAAGGACGCCCACGACTGGTTCTACCGGACCGCCCGCGAGTTCGGCCTCGGCTCCGAGACCGGGATCGACCTGCCCAACGAGGTCTCCGGCCGCATCCCCGACCGCCACTGGAAGCAGTCCTTCTGGGCGGCCAACAAGAACTCCTGGTGCAAGCAGGGCAAGAAGGGCGGCACCTACGTCGAGCAGATCGCCTACGAGAGCTGCCTCGAAGGCAACCAGCTCAAGGCGTACGACAGCATCAACTTCGCCATCGGCCAGGGCGACGTCCTCGTCACCCCCATCCAGATGGCCACCGCCTACGCGGCCATCAGCAACGGCGGGACCCTCTTCGACCCCACCGTCGGCAAGGCCGTGATCAGCGCCGACGGCAAGCAGGTCCAGATGATCAAGCCCAAGTCGCACGGCCGGCTGCCGATCGACGCCAAGACCGTCAAGGACCTCGACAAGGGCCTGCGCATGGTCGTCGAGCCCGGCGGCACCGCCGCCTGGCGCTTCGGCGGCTGGCCGATGGACAAGATCCCGATGCACGCCAAGACCGGCACCGCCCAGGTCTACGGCAAGCAGACCACCTCGTGGCTGGCGACCTACACCAAGGACTTCGTCATCGTCATGACCATCTCCCAGGGCGGCACCGGCTCCGGAGCCGCGGGCCCCGCCGTCCGCAACCTCTACAACGCCATCTACGGGCTCGACATGGCCGGCGTCCAGGACCCGAAGAAGGCGCTCCTGCTGGGCCCGGAGAAGAAGCTGCCCAAGATCCGCCCCGACGGCGGCATCGATTCCCCCGAGATCCGGCCGTACGTACCCCCGTCCCCGGAAGAACTGGCGCCGCCCGTGCTGGCCGGCCCGCCCGCCCAGCGCCCCGCGCAGCACGACTGAGTACCGAGGACCGACATGCAGACCGCCAACAAATTCTCCGTGGCCCGGTACGCGCCGGAGCAGCGGGGAGCGATGGCCAAGCTCACCGCCCGCGACTCCGTGGTGCGCCGGCTCGACTGGCCGATACTCCTCTCCGCGCTCGCCCTCTCCCTCATCGGCGCCCTGCTGGTGTGGTCGGCGACCCGCAACCGGACCTCGCTGAACAACGGGGACCCGTACTACTTCCTCTTCCGGCACGCCATGAACACCGGCATCGGCCTCGTGCTGATGATCGGCACCATCTGGCTCGGCCACCGCACCCTGCGCGGGGCCGTGCCGATCCTCTACGGGCTCTCCGTCGTGCTGATCCTCGCCGTGCTCACCCCGCTCGGCGCCACCATCAACGGCGCACACGCCTGGATCGTGGTCGGCGGCGGCTTCTCGCTGCAGCCCTCCGAGTTCGTCAAGATCACGATCATCCTGGTCATGGCGATGCTGCTGGCCACCCGGGTGGACGCGGGAGACCTCGCCCACCCCGACCACCGCACGGTGGTCAAGGCGCTCTGCCTGGCCGCCTTCCCGATGGGCATCATCATGCTGATGCCCGACCTCGGCTCGGTCATGGTCATGGTCGTCATCGTGCTCGGCGTGCTGCTGGCCTCCGGCGCCTCCAACCGCTGGGTGGTCGGCCTGATCGGCTCGGGCGCCGCCGGCGCCATCCTGATCTGGCAGCTCGGCGTCCTCGACGAGTACCAGATCAACCGCTTCGCCGCCTTCGCCAACCCCGAGCTCGACCCGGCGGGCGTCGGCTACAACACCAACCAGGCGCGCATCGCCATCGGCTCCGGCGGCCTGACCGGCTCCGGGCTCTTCAAGGGCTCGCAGACCACCGGCCAGTTCGTCCCCGAGCAGCAGACCGACTTCGTCTTCACGGTGGCGGGGGAGGAGCTGGGCTTCGTCGGAGCCGGGCTGATCCTGGTGCTCCTCGGGGTCATCCTGTGGCGCGCCTGCGTCATCGCCCGCGAGACGACCGAGCTGTACGGCACGATCGTGTGCGCCGGGATCATCGCCTGGTTCGCCTTCCAGTCCTTCGAGAACATCGGCATGACCCTCGGGATCATGCCCGTGGCCGGACTGCCGCTGCCGTTCGTGTCCTACGGAGGATCCTCGATGTTCGCCGTGTGGGTGGCCATCGGGCTGCTCCAGTCGATCAGGGTGCAGCGGCCGATGTCGGCCTGATGCGGCGCGGGTTCTGCCCGGGTTCTGCCCGGGATCGGCCCGGGGTCGGCTCGATCCGTCGGTTCCCGGGCAGGTTTTCCGCCGCACCCGCCGTTTTCCTTCCCGCCGCGTTCCGTTCAGGACTACGTTCGAACCATGGCGGACACGAAGCGCGAGATCGAGCGCAAATTCGAGTTCAGGACCACCAAGGCCGGACGGCGCGGCGTACCCGACCTGACGGGCACGGCCGCCATCGCGGCCGTGACCGACCAGGGCACGGCCGAGCTCGACGCCGTCTACTACGACACCCCCGACCAGCGGCTCGCCACCGACGGGCTCACCCTGCGCCGCCGCACCGGCGGCAAGGACGCCGGCTGGCACCTCAAACTGCCCGTGGCCCCCGGCGTGCGCGACGAGATCACCGCCCCCCTCGGCGACACCGTCCCGGACGCGCTGACCGCGCTGCTGCGCTCCCGCGTCCGCGACGCCCCGCTGGAACCCCAGGTCAGGCTCCTGTCCTCGCGCAAGGTCAGCCACCTGCTCGACGCCGACGGCGCCCTCCTCGCCGAGCTGTCCACCGACGCTGTACGGGCCGAGCGCGCGGACGCCACCGCCGCCTGGACCGAGGTGGAGGTCGAGCTCGCCGACGGCGCCGACCCTGCGCTCCTCGACGCCGTGGAGAAGACCTTCCGCAAGGCCGGACTGCGGGTGAGCGACGCCCCCTCGAAGCTCGCCCGGGCGCTGACCGAGACCGGCGGGGAACCCCCGGCCCGTACGACCGCTCCCGAAGCGGGCCCGGCCGAGGACACGGTGGGCGCGCACGTGCTCGCGTACCTGCGCGAACAGCGCGACACCCTCATCGCGCAGGACCCCGCCGTACGCCGCGCACTGCCCGACTCCGTCCACCAGATGCGGGTCGCCACCCGGCGCCTGCGCAGCGCCTTCAAGACCTACCGGCGGCTCCTGGACCCCGCTGAGACCGGCCCGATCGGCGAGGAGCTCCGATGGCTCGCCGCGGAACTCGGCGTCGACCGCGACCAGGAAGTACTGCTGGAGCGGATCCAGAGCCGGCTCGACGAACTCCCGCGCACCCTGGTGCTCGGCCCGGTCCGCGGCCGCCTCAAGATCTGGAACGTCTCCCGCCGCACCGGTTCGCGCCGCGCGGCGCTGGCCGCGCTCGACAGCAGGCGCCACGTGGCCCTGCTGAACTCCCTCGACGCCCTGCTAGCCGACCCGCCGCTGCTGAAGGCCGCGGCCCGGCCCGCCGGATCCGCCCTGCCCGCGGCCGTCCTCGCGGACTACGAACGCCTCGCCGGCCGGATCGGGACCGCGCTGTCCATGGACCCCGGCGAGGACCGCGACCTGGCCCTGCACGAGGCGCGCAAGGCCGCGAAGCGCGCCCGGTACGCGGCCGAGGCGGCGGCCCCGGCCCTCGGCAAACCCGCGCGCAAGCTCGCCAAGGCGGTGAAGGCGGTCCAGAGCCTGCTCGGCGACCACCAGGACGGGGTCGTCGCCCGCGAAGCCCTGCGCGGACTCGGCGTCCAGGCGGCCGGCGCGGGGGAGTCCTCCTTCACCTGGGGCGTGCTCTACGCCCGCGAGGAGGCGCTGGCCGAGCGCCGCGAGCGGGAGCTGCCGCAGGTGTGGGCGGCCACCGCGGGGCCGGCGGCGGCACTGCGCGGCTGATCTTGCGGGCGGGGGTGCTCCGGGCCCCGGGGTACGCTTGAGAGTCGCCCCCTGCCCGCTTCACGAAAGTCGCGTGATGACCGAGTCGGTCTTCCCTCAGCTTGAGGCCCTGCTTCCGCACGTCCAGAAGCCGATCCAGTACGTCGGCGGTGAACTCAACTCCACGGTCAAGCCGTGGGAGAGCGCCGACGTCCGCTGGGCGCTGATGTACCCGGACGCGTACGAGGTCGGGCTCCCCAACCAGGGCGTCATGATCCTGTACGAGGTGCTGAACGAGCGCGAGGGCGTGCTCGCGGAGCGCACGTACAGCGTGTGGCCGGACCTCGAAGAACTGATGCGCGAGCACAAGGTGCCGCAGTTCACCGTGGACAGCCACCGCCCCGTCTCGGCCTTCGACGTCTTCGGGCTCTCCTTCTCCACCGAGCTCGGCTACACCAACATGCTGACGGCGCTGGACCTCGCGGGCATCCCGCTCGAGGCGAAGAACCGTACGGTCGACCACCCCATCGTGCTCGCGGGCGGCCACGCGGCCTTCAACCCCGAGCCGATCGCGGAGTTCATCGACTGCGCGATCATCGGCGACGGCGAGCAGGCCGTCCTCGACATGACCGAGATCATCCGCGCGTGGAAGGCCGAGGGCCGCCCGGGCGGGCGCGAAGAGGTGCTGCTGCGCCTCGCGAAGACCGGCGGCGTCTACGTGCCGGGCTTCTACGACGTCGAGTATCTGCCGGACGGCCGCATCGGCCGCGTGGTCCCGAACCGCTCCGGCGTGCCGTGGCGTGTGTCCAAGCACACCGTCATGGACCTCGACGAGTGGCCCTACCCCAAGCAGCCCCTGGTCCCGCTCGCCGAGACCGTCCACGAGCGGATGTCCGTGGAGATCTTCCGCGGCTGCACCCGCGGCTGCCGCTTCTGCCAGGCCGGCATGATCACGCGTCCCGTACGGGAGCGAAGCATCACCGGCATCGGCGAGATGGTGGAGCGCGGCCTGAAGGCCACGGGCTTCGAGGAGGTCGGCCTCCTGTCCCTCTCCTCGGCGGACCACACCGAGATCGCGGACATCGCCAAGGGCCTGGCCGACCGCTACACGGACGACAAGGTGGGCCTGTCCCTCCCGTCGACCCGCGTGGACGCCTTCAACGTCGACCTGGCCAACGAGCTGACCCGCAACGGCCGCCGCTCCGGTCTGACCTTCGCCCCCGAGGGCGGCTCCGAGCGCATGCGCAAGGTCATCAACAAGATGGTCTCGGAAGAGGACCTGATCCGTACGGTCGCCACCGCGTACGGCAACGGCTGGCGCCAGGTGAAGCTGTACTTCATGGTCGGCCTGCCGACCGAGACCGACGAGGACGTGCTCCAGATCGGCGACATGGCGGTCAACGTCATCGCCAAGGGCCGCGAGGTCTCCGGCCAGAACGACATCCGCTGCACCGTCTCCATCGGCGGCTTCGTCCCCAAGCCGCACACCCCCTTCCAGTGGGCCCCGCAGCTGTCGGCCGAGGAGACGGACGCCCGCCTCGGCAAGCTCCGCGACAAGCTCCGCGGCGACAAGAAGTACGGCCGCTCCATCGGCTTCCGCTACCACGACGGCAAGCCCGGCATCGTCGAGGGCCTGCTGTCCCGCGGCGACCGCCGCATCGGCGACGTCATCCGCGCCGTGTACGAGTCGGGCGGCCGCTTCGACGGCTGGCGCGAGCACTTCAGTTACGACCGCTGGATGCAGGCGGCGGAGAAGACCCTGCCCGCCTACGGCGTCGACGTGGCCTGGTACACGACCCGCGAGCGCACCTACGAGGAGGTGCTCCCCTGGGACCACCTCGACTCCGGCCTGGACAAGGACTGGCTCTGGGAGGACTGGCAGGACGCCCTCGACGAAACCGAGGTCGAGGACTGCCGCTGGACCCCCTGCTTCGACTGCGGAGTCTGCCCCCAGCTCTCGACGGAGATCCAGATCGGCCCGACGGGCAAGAAGCTGCTGCCCCTGTCGGTCGTGAAGTGACCTGCGACTGAGCCGTCCGGCGCCGCTTGTCTATGCCCCCCACCGTTCCCGGTGGGGGGCATATTCATTCGAGCGCCGGGTTATCGTTCCTGCACTTGACGTCGGTGGATATCCTGGAGGGGCTTGCAGGGGAATACTCTGCGCCTGATGTCAGGAGGTGGTCGACGTGGCCAAGACCGTGATCGATATCGACGAGGCAGCGCTCGCACTCGCCATGGAGGCCCTCGGAACCACCACGAAGAAGGACACGGTCAACGCGGCGCTCGAAGAAATAGGAGCGCGGTTGCGTCGTGAACGTGCACTGGAGAAGCTCATCGAGCTGGCCGACGAGGGTGCGTTCGACGCGCTGACCGAGCCAGGCTTCGAAGACGAGGCGTGGCGCTGAATGGCCGGGCAGCAACACTTCCTGATCGACAAGTCCGCGGCCGGGCGGATCCTTCGCCCGGGAGTCCGTGACGCTTGGGTCGAGATCCTCAAGGCCGGGCGCATCTCGCTGTGCGAGCCGACCGAGTTCGAGATGCTCTTCTCGGCGCGCTCGGCGCAGGACTACCAGCGGACCAAGGCCCAGTTGCGGGACCTTTTCGGGTGGCGGCCCGTACCCGAAGACGGCTGGCACCAGATCCTGGATCTGCAAGAGGCGTTGGTGCAGCGGGGCGCCCATCGCTCCGCCAGCGGCACCGATCTGCTGGTTGCCGTCACCGCTCGGGCCCACGGACTCACGGTGCTGCACTACGACCGCGACTTCGACACGATCGCGGGTGTCACCGAGTTCAGCGCGCAATGGCTCGCCGAACCGGGCTCCATCGACTGACGGCGGCCCCTTGGGCGCAACGGTCTCGGGCCGTGGTGTGTCCTTAGCGGTATGGACATGGAGAGGGCGCTGCCCGCGCCGCAGGGCGACGGGTGTCTGGTGGGGGTCGTCCGGGTACCCGTGAAGATCGTGGCGGTGCTGGTCGTGCTGCCCCTGCGGGTGGTCTGGGACCTGCTCGTCGCCTTCGCGCGGATGCTGAACCGGAGCGTGCTCGGGCCGCTGGGGCGGGCGTCGGCCTGGCTGTACGAGCGGGCCCTGCTGCCGGTGCTGAGGGGGACCGGGTGGCTGATCGGGGCCCTGTTCAAGCTGGCCTTCTACTGGCCCTGGGTGGGTCTCTGGCGGTACGTCATGCTCCCGGTGGGGCAGGCCGCGTACGCGTATCTGCTGAAGCCGGTCGGCGTGGGGATCTGGCGGTACCTGCTGGTCCCGTTCTGGGAGTACGGGCTGCTGCCCGCCGGGCGCGGCATCGCCTGGCTGCTCGTGGGCACCGTCCGGTACCTGCTCGTGCTGCCGGGCGGCGCCCTGTACCGGTACGTCCTCACCCCCGTCGGGCATGCACTGCGGTGGCTGGCCCGGGGGTTCGCGGCCGGCGCGGCCTGGCTGGCGAAGGCGCTCTTCGTCTGGCCGTGGGCGGCGCTGTGGCGGTATCTCGTACGGCCCGTGGTGACCGGAGTGTGGCAGTACCTGCTCGCGCCGGGCGGGCGGGGGGTCTGGGCGTATCTGCTCGTGCCGTTCTGGGGGGTGGTCGTCGGGGCCTGGCATGTTGCGGGGCGGGTGAGTCGGGCGCTGGGGCGGGGGCTGGTGTGGTGGTGGCGGTGGGGTGTGGTGCGGCCCGCCGGGTGGGTGCGCCGGCGCGTGGTCACCCCCGTCGGGAACGTGCTGCGCGCCGGGTGGGCCGCCGGCCGCAGGGTCGCCCGGTCGGTGCACCGGCAGGCCGTCGCTCCCGTGGGGCGCGCCGTCGGCGAGGTGTGGCGGACCACCCGCCTCGCGGTGCGCGAGGCACGGGCCGACGTGCGACGGGCGGTGTTCGGAGGGCCGCCCCGGGAACCGGCGAGGTCACAGGCGCGTACTCTGGGTAGTAACAGAGCCGCAGGCGACGCGCCCGCCCCCGAGATCTCCCTGCACAAATAGGTGGCAGGGGTGAGCCGGAGGGTAGGTGTGGCCCGCAGGCCACACAGACCTCAGGGCGACGCGCGAGCCGCGGAGCCCCGCACAAGGAGATGAACCACTGGGCAAGCGACAGCCCGAAGGCCCGCCTCCCGCACCGGTAGTGCAGCGCATCCGATTGCGCTACACCAAGCGCGGCCGCCTCCGGTTCACCAGCCACCGGGACTTCCAGCGCGCCTTCGAGCGGGCCCTGCGCCGCTCCGAGGTGCCCATGGCGTACTCGGCGGGCTTCACCCCGCACCCGCGCGTCTCGTACGCGAACGCCGCCCCGACCGGGACCGGCAGCGAGGCCGAGTACCTGGAGATCGCCCTCGCCGAGCCCCGCGACCCCGCGGTCCTGCGCGAGCTGCTCGACGAGTCGATGCCCGTCGGCCTCGACATCATCGACGCCGTGGAGGCGCACACCTCCGGTCTCGCCGACCGGCTCACGGCCTCCGTGTGGGAGCTGCGCCTGGACGGCGTGGAGCCCGGGGACGCCGAGAAGGCGGTCGAGGCCTTCCTCGCGGCGGAGAACGTGGAGGTCCAGCGCCGCACCAAGAACGGCATGCGGACCTTCGACACGCGCGGCGCCGTGGTCGGTCTGGAAGTGGTTCCGGTTACGGCGGCCACAGAGGCTGATAGGCCCCTGGACAATGCCTGTGCGATACTGCGGCTGGTTGTTCGGCATTTGACACCTGCCGTTCGACCCGACGACGTCCTGTCCGGTCTCCGAGCTGTGGCCGACCTAACGCCGCCGGTCCCCGCTGCGGTGACCAGGCTGGCGCAGGGGCTCTTCGACGAGGAGTCCGGCACGGTGACCGACCCGCTCGCGCCCGACCGCGAGGCTGGCACGACCGCCCCACCCACGGCGGCCGTATCCGCCGACGCGAAGGCGCCGGAAGGTCCCGCCGCGTAGGGATCGTCGTCGTCGCGCAGCCCTGGGACTCGGGAGCCACCTGGGTCGGGCCGCGCACAGACAGACCTGAAGACTTGAAGACTTCCGCCAGGCCGTACCGACTTTCGCGTACGGAACCGGCGGCCATTGAACTGAGCTCCCGTGTGGCGAACGCGCCCCGGAGGCCGGCTCCGCGCCCATTACGCGGAGCCGTGCCGGACCGGAAGTCAGCCGCGGCGCCCGGGAGCGTGACGGGAGAAACCCCGCATGCTCAACAACGAAAACGACACCACCGCCAACAACGGTGCCGCCGACAGTGGCAGCCCGAGTGACAACCTGCCGCCGCGCAGGCGCCGGCGGGCCGCGTCCCGCCCGGCGGGCCCGCCGGGCGGCGCCGTAGCCGCCGCCGAGACCGCCCCCGCGCCCGTGGTGGCCGCGGCTCCCGCCGAGGAGGCCGCTCCGGCCGCCGCCCCGGCCCGTACCCGTCGCCGTGCGACCCGCGCCGTGGCCGCCCCCGAGGCGGCCGCCGCCGAAGCCGTGGTCGAGGCCCCCGTGGCCGCTCCGGCCACCCCGGTCGCCTCCGTCGAGGAGCCGGCCGCTCCCGCGCCGCGTGCCCGTCGCCGTGCCACCCGCGCCGTGGCCGCTCCTGAGGCGCCCGTCGCCGAGGCCGTGGTCGAGGCCCCCGTGGCCGCTCCGGCCACCCCGGTCGCCTCCGTCGAGGAGCCGGCCGCTCCGGCGCCGCGTGCCCGTCGCCGTGCGACCCGCGCCGTGGCCGCCCCCGAGGCGGCCGTGGCCGAAGCCCCGGCCGTCGAGGCTCCCGCCGCTGCTCCGGTCGCCCCGGTTGCCGAGGAGTCCGCTGCTCCGGCCCCGCGTGCCCGTCGCCGTGCGACCCGCGCCCTGGCCGCCCCCGAGGCGGTCGTGGCCGAAGCCCCGGCCGTCGAGGCTCCCGCTGCCGCCCCGGTCGCCTCCGTCGAGGAGTCCGCTGCTCCCGCGCCGCGTGCCCGTCGCCGTGCCACCCGCGCCGTGACCGCCCCCGAGGCGCCCGCCGCCGAAGCGGTCGCCGCCCCCGAGCCCGTCGTCGCCGAGGCGCCGGTGACCGCGCCCGCCAAGGCCACCGTCACCGTGGCCGACGCCGTGGACTCCCCGAAGCGCGGCGGCCGCCGCCGCGCCACCCGTTCCACCACCGCCCCGGCCGCCGCCGCGCAGCCGGTGGCTCCCGCCGTCGAGGCCCCGGCCGCCGAGGCTCCGGCCCGTGGCCGCCGCGCCGGGCGTCCCGCCGTCGCCGTGTTCCAGGCCCCGGTGTTCGCCGAGCCGATGTTCCAGACCCCGGAGACCGCGGCCATGATGGCCGCGGCCGCCGCTGCCGCCGCCCCGGCCGAGGAGCTCGAGGAGGAGGAGCTCGACCTCGTCGAAGCCGAGGCCGAGGTGGAGGTCGAGGCCGCTCCGGCCCCGCAGCCGGCCGGCCGTCGCCGCCGCCGTGGCCGCGGCGCCGCCGCCGAGACCGCCGCGCCCGTGGCCCCGGCTCCGGCCGCCGCCGCGCCGTCCGGCCCGGTCACGCTGGCCGACGTAGAGCTGGCCGAGGAAGAGGCCGAGCCCGAGTCCGCCGAGCTCTACGAGGACGAGACCGACGAGTCGGGCGACCGCCCGTCGCGCCGTCGCCGTCGCGGTGGCCGTCGCCGCCGTCGCGGTGAGGCCGCCGACCTCGACGAGTCCGCCGAGGAAGAGGCCGAGTCCGCCGAAGAGGCGGATGCCGAAGACACCGAAGAGGCCGAGGACGACGAGGAGAACGGCGCCCTCGGCTCCAGCTCCAGCCGTCGTCGCCGGCGGCGTCGCCGTCGCAGCGGTGACGGTGGCACGGACGCCGACGCGGCCGAGGACGACGGTGTGCGCACGGTCGTCAAGGTCCGCGAGCCCCGCCCGGCGCGCGAGCGCGCGGAGTCCCTCGCGTCCAGCTCCACCTCCTCCGACGAGGTCCAGTCCATCAAGGGCTCGACCCGTCTGGAGGCCAAGAAGCAGCGCCGCCGCGAGGGCCGCGAGCAGGGCCGCCGCCGCGTCCCGATCATCACCGAGGCCGAGTTCCTGGCCCGCCGCGAGGCCGTCGAGCGCGTCATGGTCGTCCGCCAGTCGGGCGAGCGCACCCAGATCGGCGTCCTCGAGGACAACGTGCTCGTCGAGCACTACGTCAACAAGGAAGAAGCCACCTCGTACGTCGGCAACGTCTACCTGGGCAAGGTCCAGAACGTGCTGCCGTCCATGGAGGCCGCCTTCATCGACATCGGCAAGGGCCGCAACGCCGTCCTGTACGCCGGTGAGGTCAACTTCGAGGCGCTCGGCATGGCCAACGGGCCGCGCCGCATCGAGTCCGCCCTCAAGTCCGGCCAGTCGGTCCTGGTGCAGGTCACCAAGGACCCGATCGGCCACAAGGGCGCCCGCCTGACCAGCCAGGTCTCGCTGCCCGGCCGCTACCTGGTCTACGTGCCCGAGGGCTCGATGACCGGCATCAGCCGCAAGCTGCCCGACACCGAGCGCGCCCGCCTGAAGACCATCCTCAAGAAGATCGTCCCCGAGGACGCGGGCGTCATCGTGCGCACCGCCGCCGAGGGCGCGAGCGAGGACGAGCTGCGCCGCGACGTCGAGCGTCTGCAGGCCCAGTGGGAGGACATCCAGAAGAAGTCGAAGCAGATCTCGACCTCTTCCCCGAGCCTCCTGTACGGCGAGCCGGACATGACCGTCCGCGTCGTGCGCGACATCTTCAACGAGGACTTCTCGAAGGTCATCGTCAGCGGTGACAGCGCCTGGGAGACCATCCACGGCTACGTGAACCACGTGGCCCCGGACCTGGCCGACCGGCTGAAGCGCTGGACCTCCGAGGTCGACGTCTTCGCGACGTACCGGATCGACGAGCAGCTCGCCAAGGCGCTCGACCGCAAGGTGTGGCTGCCCTCGGGCGGTTCGCTTGTGATCGACAAGACCGAGGCGATGATCGTCATCGACGTCAACACCGGCAAGTTCACCGGTCAGGGCGGCAACCTCGAGGAGACCGTCACCAGGAACAACCTGGAGGCGGCCGAGGAGATCGTGCGTCAGCTGCGGCTGCGCGACCTCGGCGGCATCGTGGTCATCGACTTCATCGACATGGTCCTGGAGTCCAACCGCGACCTGGTCCTGCGGCGCATGCTGGAGTGCCTGGGCCGTGACCGCACCAAGCACCAGGTCGCCGAGGTGACCTCGCTGGGTCTGGTCCAGATGACCCGCAAGCGCGTGGGCCAGGGTCTGCTGGAGTCCTTCTCCGAGACCTGCGTCCACTGCAACGGCCGCGGTGTCATCGTGCACATGGAGACCCCGACCGCGGTCGGCGGCGGTGGCAACGGCAAGCGCTCCAAGCGCCGCGGTGGCCAGGGTGCCGGGCACGAGCACGACCACGAGATCGAGGCCGTGGACAGCGCCGAGGGCGATGTCTACGAGATTGAGACCGAGGCGGAGCTGGCTGCCGAGGTCGCCGCGCCCGTCGCGCTGCCCGAGCCCTCCTTCGTCGCCGACGAGGAGCTCTACAGCAGCCCGGCCGAGGCCGAGGCCGCTGCCGGCGGAGTGAGCGGCCGCCGCAACCGCCGTCGCGCCACCCGCAAGGCGACCGCTCCGGCGGGCGCCCCGCGCGGTGCGGCGACGGACCGCGCCCCGGCGGCCCCGGTGGCCGAGGTCGAGCCCGAGGTGGAGCTCGTCGAGGTCGTCGAGGTGGCTGAGCCCGAGGTCGCGGTCGAGATCGAGGCGGTCGTCGCGGAGCCGGTCGTGGAGGAGGCCCCCCAGGGCCGCACCCGCCGCCGTGCCACCCGTAAGGCCACCGCTCCGGCGGGCGCCCCGGCCGAGGCGGTCCAGGCCCCGGAGCCGGTCGTCGAGGCCCCCGTGGCCGAGCCGGAGCCCGTCGTCGAGGCCGCACCGGCCGTCGTCGAGGCCCCGGCCGAGGCTGTCGAGGCCGCGCCGGCCCGTCCGCGTCGCCGTGCCACCCGCAAGGCCACCGCTCCGGCCGGTTCCCCGGTGGGCGCGGAGGCGGCCGTACTGGTCGTCGAGGCGCCGGTCGAGACTCCGGTCGAGACCCAGGTGGAGGCCCCGGCCGAGATCGTCGTGGAGGAGGAGACCGCCCCGGCGGCTCCCGCCAAGAAGGCGGTCCGCAAGACGGCCGCCAAGAAGACGGCCACGACCGCGGCCAAGAAGGCCCCGGCCAAGAAGGCCCCGGCCAAGAAGGCGGCGGCCGTGAAGAAGACCGCGGCCAAGAAGACGACGACCGCCAAGACGACGGTCACGAAGCGGGCGACGAAGAAGACCGCGGCGGCGGAGCAGCAGACGCTGCCCTCCGTCTCGGCTCCGACCGAGGCCTGATCCCCGGATCAAGCGGATCCCGCTGATCCCGCCCCACAAGCCCCCGCCCGGCACCTCTCGGTGCCGGGCGGGGGCTTGTGGCCTTCAGGGTCGCGCTGAGCCGTGTTCCCGGCCCTGCGGGGTGACGGCGGTGCCCGGCCGTCCGGGCCGGCCGGCAGGGCCCGTGGGGGGTGTCAGCGGCGCCGTACGGGCCCGCCGGGCCGCCCGGTCGCATGCCCGGGCCCGTCTCCAGGGCCCCGTAGGACCCCGGTTTGACCCTTCCGACCGGGCCCCGTAACCTAGGTCGCTGGCGTGTCTATGCATACGCCAATCCACTGAGCACCTCACCTCCCGTACCGCCTCGCGGCTCGGGGGAGGCCGGCCTGCGGTTGACGCGGGGCCGGCTGGCTTCAGGGGTTCCCGAACTCGAGTGAGAGAGAGATCCGCGTGTACGCCATCGTGCGCAGCGGTGGTCGCCAGCACAAGGTTGCTGTCGGCGACATCGTTGAAGTTGACAAGATTCCCACTGCCAAGGTTGGCGACACGGTCGAGCTCTCGACCCTGCTCGTTGTCGACGGCGAAGCCGTGACCAGCGACCCGTGGGTCCTGGCCGGCATCAAGGTCCAGGCCGAGATCGTGGACCACCACAAGGGTGCCAAGATCGACATCCTTCGGTACAAGAACAAGACCGGCTACCGCCGTCGCCAGGGTCACCGCCAGCAGTACACGGCGATCAAGGTCACCGGTATCCCCGCGGCTGCGAAGTAAGAGGGACTGAGACATGGCACACAAGAAGGGCGCATCGTCCACCCGGAACGGGCGCGATTCCAACGCTCAGCGGCTCGGCGTGAAGCGCTTCGGCGGTCAGGTCGTTTCCGCTGGTGAGATCCTCGTCCGCCAGCGCGGCACCCACTTCCACCCGGGTTCGGGTGTCGGTCGTGGTGGCGACGACACGCTGTTCGCGCTGCTGGCCGGTTCGGTCGAGTTCGGCACGCACCGTGGCCGCAAGGTCGTCAACATCGTTCCGGCTGCCTGATTTCAGCTTTTGCTGAATCGGTAGTCGAAGCATCCCGAGGGCGGATCTCAACTCTTCCCGGCGTCAGCCGGGAAGAGAGGTCCGCCCTCGGCGCGTTGTCACATAGACACGTTTAATGGGTAGCAAGGCCTACCCCCCGGGCTTTCCGGGATATTCCCGCTGTATCTGGAGGAACAACCATGACCACCTTCGTGGACCGCGTCGAGCTGCACGTCGCCGCGGGTAACGGGGGCCACGGCTGCGCCTCCGTTCACCGGGAGAAGTTCAAGCCGCTCGGCGGCCCCGACGGCGGCAACGGCGGCCGTGGCGGCGACGTCATCCTGGTGGTGGAGCAGGCGGTCACCACCCTGCTGGAGTACCACCACAGCCCCCACCGCAAGGCCACCAACGGCCAGCCCGGCGCGGGCGACAACCGCTCCGGCAAGGACGGCCAGGACATCATCCTGCCCGTGCCGGACGGCACCGTCGTCCTCGACAAGGAGGGCAACGTCCTCGCCGACCTAGTCGGCCAGGGCACCACCTACGTGGCGGCCGAAGGCGGCCGTGGCGGCCTCGGCAACGCCGCGCTCTCCTCCGCCCGCCGCAAGGCGCCCGGCTTCGCCCTCCTCGGCGTGCCCGGTACCGGCGGCGACGTGATCCTGGAGCTCAAGACCGTCGCCGACGTGGCGCTGGTCGGCTTCCCGAGCGCCGGCAAGTCCTCGCTGATCTCGGTGCTCTCCGCGGCCAAGCCGAAGATCGCCGACTACCCCTTCACCACCCTGGTCCCGAACCTGGGTGTCGTCACCGCCGGCTCGACGGTCTACACGATCGCCGACGTCCCGGGCCTCATCCCGGGCGCCAGCCAGGGCAAGGGCCTCGGCCTGGAGTTCCTGCGGCACGTCGAGCGCTGCTCGATCCTGGTGCACGTCCTGGACACCGCCACCCTGGAGTCCGACCGCGACCCGCTCGCCGACCTCGACGCCATCGAGGAGGAGCTCAAGCTCTACGGCGGCGGCCTGGAGAAGCGCCCGCGCCTCGTCGTCCTCAACAAGGTCGACATCCCCGACGGCAAGGACCTCGCCGACATGGTCCGCCCGGACCTGGAGGCCCGCGGCTACAAGGTCTTCGAGGTCTCCGCGGTGGACCGCACGGGTCTGAAGGAGCTGTCCTACTTCCTCGCCGAGGTCATCGCGAAGTTCCGCGCCCGCAAGCCGAAGGAGGAGGCGACCCGCATCGTCATCCGTCCGAAGGCCGTGGACGACTCGGGCTTCACCATCACCTACGACGAGGCCGAGGACGTGTACCGCGTGCGCGGCGAGAAGCCGGAGCGCTGGGTCCGCCAGACCGACTTCAACATCGACGAGGCCGTCGGCTACCTCGCCGACCGCCTCAACCGCCTCGGCGTCGAGGCGGCGCTGAAGAAGGCCGGTGCCCGTGCGGGTGACGGCGTCGCGATCGGCTCCGACGACAACGCGGTCGTCTTCGACTGGGAGCCGACGATGATGGCCGGCGCCGAGATGCTGGGGCGCCGCGGTGAGGACCACCGTCTGGAGGCGCCGCGTCCGGCGACCACGCGCCGCAAGGAAAAGGAAGCCGAGCGGGATTCCGCACAGAAGGAGTACGACGAGTTCCGTCCCTTCTGACCGGGCCGTGACCGAGGCGGCGGCCGGGACCCCGGCCGCCGTCACAGGCTCGTCACAGGATTCCGTTTATCCCCCGTTCGAGTGGCCCGTCTTAAGGTGACGTTTACCCAGGTGGCCTAGGATCCACGAGTGACGAGCACCCATTCCCCCACAGTTGCCGTCGTCGTGATCGCGTACAACGATGCCGAGCTCGTCGATCAGGCCGTCTCCTCGGCTCTCGCCCAGGGTCCGGTCGTCGCCGAGGTCATCGCGGTCAACGACGCGTCGAGCGACGGCACCGCCCAGGTGCTGGACGAGCTGGCGGCCCGCCACCCCCGCGTGAAGGTCGTGCACCGCACGGAGAACAGCGGGGGCTGCGGCACCCCCCGCAACGACGGCATCGCGGCCGCGACCGCCCCGTACGTCATGTTCCTGGACAGCGACGACGTCCTGCCCCCCCGGGCGATCGACGCCCTGGTGCGCGCGGCCGGAGAGCACCGGTCGCCGGTCACCGTCGGCTCCTGCGTCCGCCGCGAACTGCCCGAGAGCCGCGACGTGCCCTGGGTGCCCGGCCTGTACACGCCGGGCGAGGTCATCGAGCGCCCGGCGGACCGGCCGGAGCTGGTCCGCGACACGCTCTGCGTCAACAAGCTGTACGAGCGCGCCTTCCTGGACATGAACGGGATCCGTTTCCCGGACGGCCGGTTCATCTACGAGGACTTCGTGTTCACCGCCCGCGTGCTGGCGGCCCGCCCCCGCATCGCGGTGATCGGCGACCTCGTCTACGTGTGGCACGTGCGCCGCAACGCAGCCCAGGTCTCCATCTCCCTGGACCGCAAGGACGTCGGCAACTGGAGTGCGCGCGTGGAGGCCCACCGGGTGGCCTCCCGGCTCATGGCCGCTTCCTCGCCCGGGCTGGGCCGGGCCTGTCAGGTCAAGTTCCTGGAGTACGACCTGCGCATGTACCTGCGCGAGCTCGGCCAGGACCCCGGCTACCAGGCCGCCTGGTGGACGCTGACCCGTGACTACGTCGCCGGGTTCTCCGAGGCCGACATCGAGGCCGCCGGGGCGCACGCGCGCTGGATCGTACGAGTGCTGCGCGCCACCGAGGCGCCGCCGGCCGACGCGGACCTGCGGCGCCTGACGCGCTTCGCCGCCGACCCGCCCCGCCTGCTGCCCCCGTACGCGACCGGGCCCTCCGGGGCGCCGGTCTGGAGCGAGACGCTGCCGGTCGAGCTGGACGGGCTCGACAAGCTGCAGACGGCGGAGCTGCCCGTCACCATCGACGCCGAGCCGAGCGGTTTCGCCGGGCTCCGGATCCGGGTGCACGACCTGTACGGGCGCCTGGCCGCGGCCGGCCCGCGCACCGTCCAGCTGCGCTTCCAGCCCCGGGGCGACCTGGGCGAGCTGCTGGTCGCCGAGCCGGTGGACCTCGTCCCCGCCGCGGACGGCGAGGGGTGGACCGCGGAGCTGCCCTTCCGGCTCACCACGCTGGCGAGCCTCGGGCGCGGCGAGGGCCGGCGGGGCCTGCAGGCGTGGGACGTGAAGCTGAACGTGGAGTGCGCCGACGGGAGCTCGGTGCTCACCTCCCCGCGCCCCCTGCGCCGCCTGCTCCACCGCCGGGTGCTGCCCAGCAGCCGGTACGGTGTGCTGTTGGCGCAGCCGTACCGCACCACGGGGGGATCCCTGGCGCTGCGGCTCGCGCCCGGTGCCGCGGGCGTCATGAGCCTGGCCCGCCACCGGTTCAACCGGGCGAGGATAGTCCGCGGCTAGAAGCAGACCAAAGAGCTGCAGCCCAGAGAGCTGCAACCGAGCGAGCTAGCAAGAGAGCTAGGGAGACACGCATGACGTTTCTGATCACTGGTGGTGCCGGTTACATCGGGGCGCACGTCGTCCGCGCGATGCTGCTTGCGGGGGAGGAGGTCGTGGTTCTGGACGACCTCTCCACCGGCAACGCCGACCGCGTCCCGGAGGGTGTCCCGCTGGTGGTCGGTTCCGTGCTCGACCGGCAGGTCCTCGACGAGACCTTCGCCCGGCACCGGATCACCGGCGTGGTGCACCTCGCGGGCAAGAAGCAGGTCGGCGAGTCCGTCGAGAAGCCGCTGCACTACTACGAGGAGAACGTGGGCGGCCTCACCGTCCTGCTCCAGGCCGTGGCCGCCGCGGGCGTGCGCAACTTCCTCTTCTCCTCCTCCGCCTCCGTGTACGGGACGCCCGACGTGGACCTCGTCACCGAGGACACCCCGTGCCTGCCGCTGAGCCCGTACGGCGAGACGAAGCTGGCGGGCGAGTGGCTGGTCCGCGCCGCGGGCAAGGCCCACGGCGTCTCCACCGCGTGCCTGCGCTACTTCAACGTGGCGGGCGCGGCGACCCCCCAGCTCGCCGACACCGGGGTCTTCAACCTGGTCCCGATGATCTTCGAGCGCTTCGGCAAGGGCGAGGGCGCCCGGATCTTCGGCGACGACTACGCGACTGCGGACGGCACCTGCATCCGCGACTACATCCACGTCGCCGACCTCGCGGAGGCCCACGTGGTGGCCGCCCGCAAGCTCGTCGAATGGAGCGCGCAGGGCGAGTACAAGGACCTCACCGTCAACATCGGCCGCGGCGAGGGCGTTTCCGTCCGCGAGATGGTCGATCTGGTGAACGAGGCCACCGGGCACACCGATCCCGCCTACGCGCCCGTGGTCTCCCCGCGCCGCCCCGGCGACCCGGCGAAGGTCGTCGCCTCCGCCGACCGGATCTCCGCGAAGCTGGGCTGGAAGGCCCGCCACGACGTCCGCGAGATGATCACCTCGGCCTGGGAGGGCTGGGAGGCCCACCGCAAGGCCTGACGCCCGCAGCACGTACGAGACGCCGCCCGCCCCGGTCGATTCCGGGGCGGGCGGCGTCGTACGTGCGCAGGGCCCCGAGGGGCCCGGTCCGGCGGGGTCAGCGCTCCAGGAAGGAGAACAGCTCCTCCCACCGGTCGGTGATCTCGACGCTGGAGTACCGCTGCACGTTGTGGAAGGCGGCGTCGCCGAGCCGGTCGCGCAGTTCGCGGTCGGCCATCAGCCGTTCCAGCTGTCCGGCCAGCTCAATGGTGTTGCCGAGCCTGGCCAGTAGCCCGTCCTCGCCGTGCGTCACGATCTCCCGGACACCCGGCGCGCAGTCGAAGGCGGCCACCGGCACACCCGCGGCCATCGCCTCCAGCAGCGTGATCGGGAAGCCCTCGGCGCGCGAGGCCTGGGCGAAGACGGAGGCCCCGTTCAGCGCGCCCAGCACATCGCTGGTGCTGCCCATCCACTCCACGGAGTCGTCCAGGCCGAGCCCGGTGGCGTACGCCCGCAGGGTCGCCTCCTCCAGCCCGGCCCCGTAGATCCGCAGGACCCAGTCGGGGTGCTGCGGGGCGGCGTCGGCCCACGCGTCGAGCAGCAGGTCCATGCCCTTCTCGAAGGCGAGACGCCCGACGCTCGCCACGACCTTCTCGGTGCGCGGAGCGGGGGAGGCGGGCATGAACGGCAGCGGGTTCGGCATGCTGGAGACGTTCTCCATGCCGGAGCGGATCCAGAGGTCCGAGTCCTCGGGGGTCAGGACGAGCATGCGGTCGACCCCCCGGTAGTACCGGCGGACCCGCTGGCCCCTGGAGGACTTGTTGCTCGCCTCGAAGGACTCGTGGCTCATGCCGATCACCGAGCACCCCTTGGTGTCGGCGAGGGCCACCCACTCCATCGCCCAGATCTGGGTGACGATCACCACGGCGCCGGGGCGGGCCGCGCGCAGCAGCTCGCCCAGCTGGTCCGCCTTGGCCTGCATCTTCGCCCGGCGGGCCGCCTGGCGGCGCCGCTCGGGCGCGTTGAGCCGGCCCTTGATGCCGTGCAGGCTGCGGGCCGCCGGCGGCCGTGCGTCGTACAGCGTGGTCACCGCGTAGGGGAGGTCCGCCGGGAGCTGCTGGCGGATCTCCTCGTCGACGGGAGCGATGCCGATGATGTGGACCCGGTGCCCGCGGTCGGTGAACAGCCGGGCCATCTGGTGCGACCAGGTGGTCACGCCGCCGAGTTCGTCCACGCTGTTGGAGACGAGGAAGATGTCACGACCGCCGACTGCCTCGGCCGCGTTCTCCCGGGTGCTGGGGGCGGTGGAAGTCTGCTGGCTCACTTGCCGCTCCTGGTGAAGAACTTCTCGACGATCTGCCGGGCCGCGTCCCCGCGGTCGTACTCGCCGAACTCGGCGAGGAACCGCTGGCGCGCCTCGGCGTACTTGGCGTCCGCCTCGTCGAAGGCGGAGAGGGCCTGGAGCAGCTCGTCCGCGGTGGCGACGACCGGGCCCGGGGCCTTCTCCTTGAGGTCGAAGTACGTGCCGCGGATGTCGTTCGCGTACTTCTCGTAGTCGTACGCGAAGAACAGCATCGGCCGGTCCAGGACCGCGTAGTCGAACATCACGGACGAGTAGTCCGTGATCAGTCCGTCGGCGAGCGCCAGCAGCGGAGTGATGTCGTGGTGCTTGGACACGTCGATGACCCGGCCCTCGACCGACGGCGGCAGCGTCACGCTGTTGAGGTAATGGGTGCGCACCAGCAGCGTGAAGCGGTCACCGAGCCGGTCGGCGAACTCCTCCACGTCGAAGGGGAACTCGAAGCCCTCCACCGTGCCGTCCGCGCTCGCCCGGAAGGTCGGTGCGTACAGCAGCACCTTCTTCTCCGGGTCGATCCCGAACTCGCCGGCCAGGGGGCCGCGGACCCGCTCGCCGCTCTGCGCCTCGGAGCGGTGGGCCGCGACCAGGGCGTCGTTGCGCGGGTAGCCCGTGCGCAGCAGCACCTCGTCACGCAGCCGGAAGCCCTTGGCGAGGGTGCGGGCGTCGTGCTCGGAGCGGATCAGGAAGTGGTCGAAGCGGTCGACGGCCTCCTGGAAGCGCGCCTGGCCCCCCTGGTCCTGAGCCTTGGTGCGGGGCTCGTGGAAGCCCATCCGCTTGAGGGCCGAACCGTGCCAGGTCTGGATGTACGTGGTCCCCGGGCGCTTGGCCAGTGCCAGCGGGAAGCCCTGGTTGTCGACCCAGTACTCGGCCTGCGCCAGCGCCCGCAGGTAGGCCCAGCTCCAGCGCCGCACCAGGGTGGCGTCCTTGGGGAACCCGGTGGACTTGCCGCCCGAGTGCGACCAGATCGCCTCGAACTGCGCGCCGGAGCGCACCAGTTCCTCGTAGATCGCCTTCGGGCTGTCGCTGTACTGCTTGCCCATGTGGCTCTCGAAGACGATCGTGCCCTTCTTGATGGGCAGCTTCGAGAGGACCTCGTGGTAGACCTTCACCTTCTGCTCGCCCGAGCCCATGTTGCGGCGGGCCCGCAGGGCCTTGCGCAGGCTCCGCTTGACCACGCCGGCGGCCTTGCCGTGCATCGCGCCGTCGATCAGCGCCTGGGTGCGCACGGCGGCGGCGCCCTCGGCGGTCAGGACGTAGGAGAGGTTGCCCTTCTTGGTCATCTCCGGCGCGAAGCGGTCGGAGACCAGCCGGGTGAGCCTCGGGCGCACGCGCAGCCGGGCCGCCTTCTCCAGATCGACCTCGCCGACGGAGACGCGGGTGGTGAGCCGGTCCTTGTCGACCGTCAACTTCAGGCGTACGTCCCAGACCGCGTCGATGATGCCGAGCGGGCGGACGGTGCCGCGGACGTCGGCCGTGGTCTTCCACTCGATCGTGTCCCCGGCGTGGCACACGGTGGCCACCGGGAAGCTGAAGGAGCGGACACCGATCTGCCGGCGGGCACGGAACTCCAGGGTCGCCTTCAGTGCGGCGTCGGGGCGGATCCGGCCCAGCGGGTTCACGATGGCACCCGACATGGTGACCGAGCCGCGGCCGTCGTCCTCGTACGCGGTGAGGCGGTTGCCCAGCGCGAGGGAGGCGAGCGGCGCACCGGCGTAGGACTGCCCGGTGACGTCCAGTATCCGGCGGGCCTCGTCTGCGTCGGGACCGTCGATGTGCTGGTCGCACCAGTAGACGCGTCCGTCGCGCTCGGCGAGCGGGGACGTGAGCCGGCCGCGGTTGGTCATGGCGTCGGCGGCGGGCAGGAGGTTGTCCCAGTCCTCCTTGCCGAGCAGGTAGGCGCAGATGGCCTGGAGGTTGCTGACGTTGTCGTACGCGGCCGGGTCGATGCCGGCCAGGTAGCCGTTGGCCAGCCGGGCGAACTCCTGGCGGTAGGCGTCGTCGAGCAGCGGCAGGTCACGCAGGTGGAGCACCAGGTCGTGCTTGAGGAACTTGGCGTCCTTCGCGGACTTGATCTCCGCGTGGCCCTTGGACGCCAGCAGTTCGTCCACGCGGCGGTGGATCTCCATCCGGTGGACGAAGTTCTCGATCTCGTGGCGCCGGTTGCTGATCGACTTCGCCGAGGCGCTCTCGAGCACGTTCCAGTAGTAGACGTGGTTCGGGATGAGCGTGATGCGGCGGGCGGCGACGTAGGCCTGCGCGGAGAAGAGCAGGTCCTCGTAGTGGATGCCGACCGGGAACTCCAGGCCCTGCTCCAGCAGGAACGCGCGCCGGTAGCACTTGTTCGTGGAGAGGGTGTCGTAGACCAGCAGGTCGGGGTACTCGGTGATCGACTCCAGCGTGCGGGTGCGCGCGTAGATCCACGGGTACCACTCGGTGGTCTTGCCCGAACGGCTGTCGAGGTGGACCCGGACGCACATGCCGGAGACCAGGTCGGAACCCGTCTTCTCGGCGGCGTCCAGCATGTTGCGGCAGGCGTTGCGTTCCAGCACGTCGTCGCTGTCCAGGAACATGACGTACGTGCCGGTGGCCTGCTGGATGCCGTGATTGCGCGGGGCGCCGCAGCCCCCGCTGTTCTCCGGCAGCCGGAAGGCGCGCACCCTCCCCGGATGCGCGGTTTCGAGCTTCTGGGCGACCGCGTAGGACCCGTCCTTGCTGCAGTCGTCCACGATCACGACCTCGACCCCCTGCAGGGTCTGGTCCAAAACCGACTGGACGGCTGCCGGGAGACGCTCTGCGTCGTTGTAGACGATGACGACCACGGAGACGTCAGGCACGTGCACCTCGATCCCTCTGTTTCATTGCGTTTATCCCGTCAAAGCTACCCTGTGCCGCACTCGTGCCCGGCAGGGCGGCCACCGCCGTGCATACTTCTAACGAAGAGGTGAGTGGCAGGTCCGGTCGCCGTAAATCACCCGTTCGGACCGCAGGAAGTGTGCATGAAGCTGTCTGTAGTAGTCCCTTGCTACAACGAGGAAGCTGTCATCGACAGCTTCGACACGGAGATTCGCAAGGTCCTTGACGCGCTTCCCGTCGAGTACGAGGTTTGCTACGTCGACGACGGTAGCCGCGACGGAACCCTGGGCAAACTCCGCAAGATCGCGGCCCAGTACAGCGACCAGACCCGCTACGTCTCCTTCAGCCGCAACTTCGGCAAGGAAGCGGGCATGCTCGCCGGCCTGCGCGAGGCGACCGGCGACGCCGTGGTGATCATGGACGCGGACCTCCAGCACCCGCCGGAACTCATCGCCACCATGCTCGACTACTACCGGCTGGGCCACGACCAGATCATCGCCCGCCGCACCCGCGAAGGCGACAAGAAGGTCCGCACGGCGCTGAGCCGCCTCTACTACCGGGGCATCAACCGCTGGGTCGACGTGGAGCTCACCGACGGCGTCGGCGACTTCCGGCTGCTGTCCCGCCCGGCCGTGGACGCGCTGCTGTCGCTGCCCGAGTACAACCGCTTCTCCAAGGGCCTCTTCTCCTGGATCGGTTTCGACACGGTCCACTTCGACTACCGCAACGCGCAGCGCGAGGCCGGCGAGACGAAGTGGAAGTTCGGCGCCCTGCTGAACTACGGCATGGACGGGCTCATCTCCTTCAACAACCGGCCGCTGCGCATCGGCATCTGGTCCGGCGTGTCGCTGGTGGCCCTGACGGTGCTCTACGCCCTGTTCATCGCCGTCATGGCGATGACCAACGGGGTGGAGTCCCCGGGTTACGTGACGATCGTCGCGCTCATCGCGGGCCTGGGCGGCGTTCAGATGATCATGCTGGGCCTGATCGGCGAGTACATCGGCCGCATCTACTACGAGACCAAGCGCAGGCCTCACTTCCTGGTGAAGGAGGCGCACGGCGCCGACCGGACGGGCGGCTCCACGGACGCCCGTGACGCCCGTGACGCCCGTGACGCCCGTGACGCGCTGGTACCCGAGGCCCAGGCCGTGATCGCGGAGCGAAGCAACTGATGGCAGGGACGACGAACGGGCAGCCGGCCGGGCAGCCGGACGGGCCGCCGGCCGCCGACCGGAAGGCCCAGCTCGCACAGATCATCCGGTTCGGCCTGGTGGGCGGCGTCAACACCGGGACCTTCTACGCCATCTACCTGCTCCTGCACCCGTGGATGCCGTACTTCGCCGCCTACTCCATCGCCTTCGTGCTGGCGATGATCGGCTCGTTCTTCATGAACACCTACTTCACCTACCGCACCCGGCCGACGTGGAAGAAGTTCCTGCTCTTCCCGCTGACCAACATCACGAACTACGTGATCCAGTCCGCGGGTCTCTACGCCCTGGTCACCTGGGCGGACATGAACACCCAGATCGCACCCCTGGTCGCGGCCGTCGTGGCCATCCCGTTCACCTACGTCCTCTCCCGCAAGATCCTCATCCCGGGGACGGGCGACACCGGCCGGGAAGCCGAGCCGACCCGTACGACGTCCACGGTCTGAACCCGAAAGCGGCCCCGCCCGGCTACCCCGTAGATTGGGCGGGCAGGGTCATGTTCGGCAAGGGGCAAGGGGACAGCAGTGTCAGCGGCTAGGCAGGACGTGCTCGACGCGCGCAGGATCGTCGTCAAAGTCGGCTCCTCCTCCCTGACCACGGCGCAAGGCGGTCTCGACGCGGACCGGGTGGACGCGCTGGTCGACGTACTGGCCAAGGCGCGCAGCGGCGGCGAGAAGGAGATCGTGCTGGTCTCCAGCGGAGCCATCGCCGCCGGACTCTCCCCGCTCGGCCTGCGCCGCCGCCCCACCGACCTGGCCCGCCAGCAGGCCGCCGCGAGCGTCGGCCAGGGCCTGCTCGTCGCCCGCTACACGGCCTCCTTCGCCCGGTACGGCGTACGCGTCGGCCAGGTGCTCCTGACCACCGACGACACGAGCCGGCGCGCGCACTACCGCAACGCCTACCGGACCCTGGACCAGCTCCTGGCCATGGGGGCGCTGCCCGTCGTCAACGAGAACGACACCGTCGCCACCGACGAGATCCGCTTCGGCGACAACGACCGCCTCGCCGCGCTCGTGGCCCACCTGGTCCGCGCCGACCTCCTCGTCCTTCTCTCGGACGTGGACGGCCTCTACGACGGGGACCCGTCCCAGCCCGGCACCACCCGCATCGACGAGGTGCGCGGCCCCGAGGACATCGCCCACGTCACCATCGGCAGCGCGGGCAAGGCGGGCGTCGGCACCGGCGGCATGGCCACCAAGGTCGAGGCGGCGCGCATCGCCGCGGCGGCCGGCATCCCGGTCGTCCTGACCTCGGCCAGCCAGGCCGCGGACGCCCTGGCCGGGCGCGCGACCGGCACCCTCTTCCACTCCACCGGACGCCGCTCGACGGACCGGCTGCTCTGGCTCCAGCACGCCTCGACCCCGCAGGGACACCTCGTCCTGGACGACGGCGCCGTCCGCGCGGTGACCGAGCGCGGCAGCTCGCTGCTGCCCGCCGGGATCGCCGCGGTCGAGGGCGACTTCGTCGCCGGGGACCCCGTGGAACTGCGCGCGGCCGACGGCCGGGCCGTGGCGCGCGGCCTCGTCAACTTCGACGCCAAGGAGCTCCCGCAGCTCCTCGGCCGCTCCACGCGCGAGCTCGCCCGGGAACTCGGACCCGAGTACGAGCGGGAGGTCGTCCACCGCGACGATCTGGTTCTGCTGCAGGGCTGAGGTTTGCGTAAAACCGCCGCGCGGTGCGCCGAGGACTGGTCAACTGTGAGGGGCGGACACGCGTAGCGCAGACAAGGAGGCGGCTGGTGAGACGAGCGCTGACCAGCGTCGGCACCGGGGACGGTGACGTCGGCGGGAGCGGGGAGGACCGGGACGCCTCCCGTCTGTGGCACATCACCCTGAGCGTCTCCGGGAAGCCCGCGCCGCTGTGCGACGTACGCCGCGGGCTGGAGCAGCTCGCCCATGACCACCCCTTCCTGCTGACCAGCCGCTACGCCGACGACCACGCGGAGATCCGCTACTGGGAGGAAGCCCGCGACCTCCACGACGCGGCGGCCGTGGCGCTGCGGCTCTGGGGCGAACACCGCTCCTCGGCGAAACTCCCGCCGTGGGAGATCGTAGGCCTGGAGGTCATCGACCGAGCCACCTACCACCAACGCGTGGCCGAGGGCTACGGCCCACCCCCGGCCCACCCCGTGGGCGTGCACCCCTACTAGACGCGGAGCTCGCACCGCTGCGCGGGCTTCGCCCCGCTGCGCCGGACTCCGTCCGGCGGTGGCCGGGCGGGGCCGGCGCCACCGCCGTCCCACCGGGCCCACGCCGGGACGGCGGGGCGAAGCCGGTAAGGCCCCCAAGGGGCCGCCCCGCGCGAGCGGCGCGGCAAAGAGGGAGCCATCTCGGGGGGTGGAACCCCCATCGGGGCCGGGCCCCGCGGGGATTACCCTGGCGGCATGACCTCGCTCGATGCCACGACCTCACCCGTGATCGCCACCGCGCAAGCCGCCCGGACCGCCGCCGCGGCCATCGCCCCACTGCCGCGGTCCGCCAAGGACAAGGCCCTGCTGGCCATCGCGGACGCGCTGGAGGCCCGTACGGCCGAGATCGTCGAGGCCAACGCCGTCGACACGGCGAAGGCGGCCGCCGCCGGGACCAGCGAGACCGTCATCGACCGTCTCACCCTCACCCCCGACCGCATCGCGGCCATCGCCTCCGACGTCCGTGACGTCGCGGCCCTGCCCGACCCCGTCGGCGAGGTCGTCCGCGGCTCCACGCTCCCCAACGGCATCGACCTCCGCCAGATCCGCGTCCCGCTCGGGGTCGTCGGCATCATCTACGAGGCCCGCCCCAACGTCACCGTCGACGCCGCCGCCCTCTGCCTGAAGTCCGGCAACGCCGTCCTCCTGCGCGGTTCCTCCTCGGCCTACGCCTCCAACACCGCCCTCGTCGGCATCCTGCGCGACGCCGTCGTGTCCGCCGGCCTGCCCGCCGACGCGATCCAGCTGGTCCCCGGGGAGTCCCGCGACTCCGTCCGCGAGCTGATGCGCGCCCGCGGCCTCGTCGACGTCCTCATCCCGCGCGGCGGCGCCTCGCTCATCAAGACCGTCGTCGAGGAATCCATCGTCCCGGTCATCGAGACCGGTACCGGCAACTGCCACGTCTACGTGGACGCCCAGGCCGACCTGGCCATGGCCGTGGACATCCTCGTCAACTCCAAGGCCCAGCGCCCCTCCGTCTGCAACTCCGCGGAGACCCTGCTCGTCCACCGGGACATCGCCGACGCCTTCCTGCCCCTCGCCCTGGACGCGCTCGCCGACGCCGGCGTGACCGTCCACGGCGACGAGCGGGTGCTCGCGTACGCGAAGGACTCCAAGGTGACCGCCCTGGCCGCCAACGACGAGGACTGGGCCGCCGAGTACCTCTCCTACGACATCGCCGCCGGTGTCGTCGACTCCCTCGACGAGGCCGTCGCCCACATCCGCCGCTGGACCTCCGGCCACACCGAGGCCATCGTCACCACCTCGCAGGCCGCCGCGCGCCTCTTCACCCAGCTGGTCGACTCGACCACGGTCGCCGTGAATGCGTCCACCCGGTTCACGGACGGTGGTCAGTTCGGCTTCGGCGCCGAGATCGGCATCTCGACGCAGAAGCTGCACGCCCGGGGCCCGATGGGGCTTCCCGAGCTCACCTCGACCAAGTACATCGTCACCGGCGACGGTCACGTGAGGTAGTCACCGCCTGAACACGGTGTGGCCGGATTTCGGCCTACACCCTGCCCAAAGGTGTCCCTCAGGTCTACGCTGGTCTCGTGCCGGACGACGTGGGGGGCAAACCGTTCCCGGACGACGGGGAGCCCGACGAGGACCGCGGAGGCGCGGACAAGGACTTCGCCTCCGTGGTGTTCGACGAGGACTTCGTCCGGAACGCCGAGATCCGTGAACCGAGCGCCGCAGAGCGCCAGCGGGCCGGCGACCGGGCACGCGCCGAGGCGGCCGAGGCCGCCCGCGCGGCCTTCGCCGGCGGCTGGACGGGCGACGAGGACTACGACGCGTACGCCTACGGCGGCGCCGACGGCCACCACTACGAGGACTCCGGCTGGGACCACGGCCACGGAGCCGGTGCCGCGGAAGGTCCGTACGGGGCCTACGGCGGCAGTCTGCGCCCCTATCGCGGCCGCTCTCCGTGGCTGCGCCCGGTCGCCTGGGTGCTCGCCTTCGTGATGGGGCTCGGCATGATCGCGCTCGCCTTCAGCGCCGTGTACCGCAGCGCGGCGAGCGACGCGGAACCGGCTCCGGCCCCCGCCATCACCCCCATGAGCGAAGTCGCCGGCGCCGGAGCGTTTATGGACCGCGTCAGCCGCCAACCCTGAAGGTACGACCCCGCTCCCCATCGCCGGAGCGGGGGCTTCTCTGGAGCGGGGACAGCGGGGAGAAGCGATGGCCATGCCAGGAGATCCGCCGAACGGCACCCCCGAGGGTGCCGGCGGGGCCGACGACGAGTTCCGGTCCGACGAGTACCGGTCCGTGGTGTTCGACGAGGACTTCGTCCGGGCTGCCCGGCTCCAGGAGTTCTCCGCACAGGAGCGCATGGGCGAGCACGCCCGCGCCGTACGGAGCCGCTCGATCTGGTCGAGCGGCGCGGGCCATCCGGGCTCCCGAAGCGGCTCCGGCGGCAGGGCGGCCCGGCAGGGCCGGATCATCGTGCTGTGCATCACCCTGGCGCTCGCCGGCGCGGTCTACATGGGGCTGCGCAATCCCTACGTGCCGCCCGCCGGGAACCCGGCCGAGGCGATGAGCGGCACCGTCGTCCCGCTCGCACCCTCCGAGCCCGTGCCGGGCGGCCGGCCCGCCGACCTGTACGCGCACAGCCCGGCGGCGCAGTACCGCATCGGGGCTGCCGGGATCACCTTCCCCGGCGTGCGCCGTACCCGCCACTTCAGCGAGGAGCAGGTCCAAACCGCGCTGACCATCGCCAAGGACTACCTGGTGCAGTCCTCGCTGGACCCCGACGTGCTGTCCGGCGAGGCCTCCCGGCCGGTGCGCGTCCTGCTCGACCCCGACCAGCTCACGCAGTTCGACCAGAGCATGCTCGCGCCGTCCGGCGACGGGCGGCACGCCGTCACGGGCTGGCTGGTCCGCTTCGATCCGGCGACCGCCGTGGTGGCCGACACCCGGGTCCGGGTCAGCGGGGTCCTCGCGGCGGCGGAGACCGCCCCGAACGCCCTGGAGGTGACCTCGGACCACACCTTCGTCTACGCCGTGCGCCCCGCCACCGGGCAGCCGGTCGTGGCGGACGGGGCCTCGCTCTTCACCGTCCGCCGCGAGCTGCGGCTGCGCTTCGACCGCGACGACCTCACGGCCCGGCGGGCGGAGCTCGTCTCGGCCTACGTGATGGCGGGCCCGCAGGCCTGCTCCGCCGACCCGGCCGGAGGCTTCCGCCCGCTGACGGCCGGCGCCGGGCCGACCACCACCGGCCCGGCCGCGACCGACCCGTACGCCAGTGGCAGTCCGCGCCGCACGTCCGGGCTGTGCGGGGTGCTCGCGCCGACGGCCGACCCGCGGGCCACCCCGGAGAGCACCCCGAAGGAGGGCGTCAGCCCTGCTCCGTAGCTCCGCCCTTGCCGGTGTCCCGGTCCTCGGCGCTGCCGCTGCCGCTCGAGCTCGAGGCGCCGCCGGTGGCGCCCGTGAACTTGTCCCGCAGCTTGCCGCCGAGGTCCGCCGTACCGCCGGCGATGTCGCCGACCAGCTTCATCAGCGGGTCCTTGCTGGTGCGCACCGAGTCGGCGTAGTGCGAGGCGGACTGGCGGAAGGAATCCGCCACCGAGGCGTCCTTGTCCTCCTCGCGGCGCGGGTAGTGGCCGTCCATGATCCGCTGGTAGTCCCGGTTCTGGGACCACTTCTTCAGCTCGGCCGCGCGCACCGTCGTGAAGGGGTGCGTGCGGGGCAGCACATTGAGGATCTTCAGTACGGAGTCGCGCAGATCGCCGCTCTTCTCGTACTCGTCGGCCTGGGCGAGGAAGGAGTCCACATTCATCTCGTGCAGGTGGTTGCCGCCCGCCAGCTTCATCAGCCCGCGCATCGAGGCGTGCACGTCCTGTCCCACCAGCAGGCCCGCCCGGTCCGCGGACAGCTCCGACTTGCGGAACCACTCGCGCAGCGCCGTCACGAGCGCCATGATCGCCACATTGCCCAGCGGGATCCACGCGACCTTGAGCGCCAGGGTCGTCAGGAACAGCAGGATCGTGCGGTACACGGAGTGCCCCGACAGGGCGTGGCCCACCTCGTGGCCCACCACCGCCCGCATCTCCTCCTCGTCGAGCAGCTCGACCAGGGCCGTCGTCACCACGATGATCGGCTCGTCCAGACCGATGCACATGGCGTTGGGCCTGGGGTCCTGCTGCACGTACATCTGCGGGACCTTCTCCAGGTCCAGGATGTAGCAGGCGTCCAGGAGCATCGTGTGCAGATGCCGGAACTGCGTCTCGCCCACCCGGACGGAGTCCGAGAGGAAGAGCAGTCGCAGACTGCGCTCGGGCAGCAGCCCGCTCAGTGCCTTGAAGACCGTGTCGAAGCCGGTCAGCTTGCGCAGGGCCACGAGCGCGGACCGGTCCGCCGGATGCTCGTACGCCCGTGAGGAAATACCGGGGAACCTCTTGCGGTCCCGCGCCGGTGCCTTTTCGAATCCCGTCCCCGTCATAGCGCCCTCCCCGTTGATGTGTGCGGCCACCCGCCCGTCTATCCTCTCCAACGCCTGAGTCGACGTGAGCGTGCCCCAGGCACCCGCATACGATGTGAGCGAAATCTCCGCCCGCTCCCCGACTCGATAGGTACCTGCCTGATGAGCCTCGCCTCCACCGCCCACAACCTGGTCGTCCTCGCCTCCGAGGGAGCCGAGAAGCACGGCGGCAACCACGACAGCCTGAGCCCGTACCTCACCGGTGGCGCCGCGTTCGGCATCCTCCTGCTGATGCTGTGGGTCACCACGCGCCTGAACCGGGACCGCTGACCCGTCGAAGGCTCAGCACCACCAGAACGGCCAGAACGCCCAGAACGCCCAGGACACCGCGTACGTCGAGTACGAGCCCGTAGGCGGGTCCCTGCCGCGCCACCGGGCCAGTAGGCTCTGCGCTCATGGGAGAGCAGGAAATGCAGACCGGCCCGGTCAAGCGCAGGCTCGGCGTGATGGGCGGGACGTTCGACCCGATCCACCACGGACACCTCGTGGCCGCCAGTGAGGTGGCCGCGCTGTTCCACCTCGACGAGGTGATGTTCGTACCGACCGGCGAGCCGTGGCAGAAGTCGCAGCGGGCCGTGTCGTCCGCCGAGGACCGGTATCTGATGACGGTCATCGCGACCGCGTCGAACCCGCAGTTCTCGGTGAGCCGCATCGACATCGACCGTGGCGGCCCCACCTACACGATCGATACCCTGAGGGACCTGAGCGCCCTCAACGACGACGCCGATCTCTTCTTCATCACCGGCGCCGACGCCCTCGCGCAGATCCTGACCTGGCGGAACGCCGAGGAGCTCTTCGCCCTCGCGCACTTCATCGGCGTCACCCGGCCGGGCCACGTGCTCACCGACGACGGCCTGCCCGAGGGAGGCGTCTCCCTCGTGGAAGTTCCGGCGCTGGCCATTTCGTCCACGGACTGCCGTGCACGCGTGGCCAAGGGGGATCCTGTCTGGTACCTCGTGCCCGACGGCGTGGTCCGCTACATCGACAAGCGTGAGCTGTACCGGGGAGCCTGAGCTTCCGGAGAGAGGGGCCCCGCGGTGAACGACCGACACGAGCCGTACGACCCGTATGCCGGCCAGGAGCAGCAGCTCGTCGGATACGACGCGTACGGGCGGCCGGTGTACGGCCAGGTGCCCGCGCAGCCGGCCTCCGACCCGGCGCCCCCCTACGAGCAGCAACAGCAGCAGTACGAGCAGGGCTACGGGTACGACTACCAGGGGTACGGCGGGCAGCAGGCCCCGCAGCCCCAGCAGTACTACGCGCAGCAGCCTCAGCAGCCCCAGCAGCAGTACCCGCAAGGCCCCCAGGCCCCGCAGTACGGGTACGACACCCAGGGCGTCCCGCTGTACGACACCCAGGCCACCCAGCATTGGATCCCGCAGCAGGCCGCCCCCGAGGCCCCGGCGCAGGCGCCCCTGCGGGCCCCCGCGCGCGAGCCGGAGTCCCGGCCCACCGGCGCGCAGGTCCCGGAGCCGCGCCGGGCGGAGGGACCGGGCGGCCAGGACCAGGGGCCCTCGTACCGCACCGAGCAGTTCGCCTTCATCGACCAGGAGGACGAGGACTCCGAGGACGTCATCGACTGGCTCGCCTTCACCGAGAGCCGGACCGAGCGCCGCGAGGAGGCCCGCAGGCGCGGCCGCAACCGGGTGGTGGCGCTGATCGTCGTCCTGGCCCTCTTCGTCGTCGCGGGCGTCGGCTACCTCTGGTACGCGGGCAAGCTGCCGTTCCTGGAGGGACCGGGCAAGGCGTCGAACGGCGCGGTCGCCTCGGGTCCGCAGAAGCGCGACATGATCGTCGTGCACCTGCACAACACCAGGAAGGGCGGCACGTCCACGGCGCTGCTCGTCGACAACGTGACCACCAAGCAGGGCGCCACCGTCCTGGTGCCGAACACCCTGAACGTCTCCAAGGACGACGGCACCACCGCCCAGCTGGGCAAGGCCGTCGCGGACGGGGGCCTGGGCGTACGGGAGTCCCTCGACTCGGTCTTCGGCACCCGCATCGGCGGCACCTGGCGGCTGGACACCCCCTTCCTGGAGAACTTCGTCGAGCTGGTCGGCGGCATCGAGGTCGACACCGACGTGGCCGTTCCGGCGGACGACGCGGCGAAGGTGCCCGCCGTCGGCAAGGGCCCGAAGCAGAGCCTCAGCGGTGCCATGGCCGTCGCGTACGCCACGTACCGGGCGCAGGGCGAGCCGGAGGCCAAGCAGCTGGACCGGCTCGGCAAGGTCCTGCTGGGCCTGCTGCGCAAGGTGCCGAGCGATCCGAAGTCGGCGGCGATGACCGTGGAGACCACCGGCCAGATCCTGGACCCGGCGCTGAACGCGCAGACGCTGGGCGCGCTGCTGAGCAAGCTCGGCGAGCACGCCAAGGTGGGCGCGTACCGCACCGACCTGCTCGGGGTGAAGGCGGACGGCGGCCTCACGGACGAGGCCAACAAGAAGGTCGTCAAGGAGGTCCTCGGCGGCTCCGTCACGGAGGCCCAGCCCGGTGCCCTGCCGCGGGTCGGCCTGAAGGACGCGACCGGCGACGACAAGACGGGCACGGCGGCGAAGGCGGCCCTGCTCAACGGCGGCTACACGCTGGTGGAGGGCGGAAAGGCCGACAAGACCGCGCCCACGTCGCAGATCACGTACCAGGACGACGCGCAGCGGGACAGGGCGATGGAGGTCGCCAAGACGCTCGGACTGCCCGAGACGGCAGTGAAGAAGGCCGAGAACGCGGTGAACGCGGACATCGTGGTGACGCTGGGCAAGGATTACAAAGCGTCCTGACCCCTCCCGAGGCCTACTGCGGCCTACTGCGGCGGCACCCGTCGGGTGCGGCTCCGCCCGCGCGGCACGCTGCGCGCGGGCGGTGTCGGCGGTACATGAGACCCTTGTAAGGATCTGCCCGCCAACCCGAAAGCATGGCCAGTGACCGCCACGGACCGCTCCATCGAGCTCATCACCGCCGCCGCCCAGGCCGCGGCCGACCGGCTCGCGCACGACATCATCGCGTACGACGTCAGCGACGTGCTGTCGATCACCGACGCCTTCCTGCTCGCTTCGGCGCCCAACGACCGCCAGGTCAAGTCGATCGTCGACGAGATCGAGGAGAAGCTCCTGAAGGAGCTGGGCGCCAAGCCGGTGCGCCGCGAGGGCGACCGCGACGCCCGCTGGATCCTGCTCGACTACATCGACATCGTCGTCCACGTGCAGCACAGCGAGGAGCGCGTCTTCTACGCGCTGGAGCGCCTGTGGAAGGACTGCCCCGAGATCGACCTCCCCGAGGACGCCAAGCTCACCAAGGGCAAGGCCGAGGAGCACGCCGCGCTGCGCGCCGCGCAGGGCGACGACGAACTGGACGGTGATCTGTTCTGAGCGCGACCCACGAGGGCACGACCGACGGCCGTACGCCCGGTGGCGGTACGACCAGCGGCAACGGCCGGACCAGCCGCAAGATCGTCCTGTGGCGGCACGGCCAGACCTCCTGGAACCTGGAGCGCCGTTTCCAGGGCTCCACGGACATCGAGCTGACCGAGGCCGGTGTGGCGCAGGCGCGCCGTGCCGCCCGGCTGCTCGCCTCACTGAAGCCCGACGCCATCGTCGCCTCGGACCTGATGCGCGCCGCCGCCACGGCTGCCGAACTGGCGGCCGTCACGGGTCTGGCGGTGACGCACGACGAGAAGCTGCGCGAGACGTACGCCGGCGAATGGCAGGGCCTCACGCACGACGAGATCCTGGACAAGTACGGCGACCAGTACGCGGCGTGGAAGCGCGGCGAGGTGGTCCGCCGCGGCGGCGGCGAGCTGGAGACCGAGGTCGCCGACCGGGCCGCGCCGGTGGTGCTGGAGCACGCCGACCGACTGCCCCCGGGCGGCACGCTCGTGGTGGTCAGCCACGGCGGCACCATCCGTACGACGATCGGCCGCCTGCTGGGCCTGGACTCGTACTACTGGGAGGGCCTGGGCGGGCTCTCCAACTGCTGCTGGTCCGTGCTGGGCGAGGGCGCGCGCGGCTGGCGGCTGATGGAACACAACGCCGGCACGCTGCCCGAACCGGTGCTCGGCGACGACGACTGAGCCCACCTCGGAGCGGCTCCCACCCGGATTTCACTTTCCGGCTGGTCACAGGCTAGAGTTCTTCTTGTTCGCAGCGCAGAACACCGGAAACGGGGGGAGCGTCGCGGAGAGCGGGGCTATAGCTCAGTTGGTAGAGCGCCTGCATGGCATGCAGGAGGTCTGGAGTTCAATTCTCCATAGCTCCACAATCAAGATCCCGTCCCCAACAGGGGGCGGGATCTTTGCTTTTGTCCACAGCTGCCCGAGCGGGCACCGGCATGGCAGAATCGGACGGCCGGAGGGGGACGACGACGGCCCGACGCGGGAGGGAGTCGCTGACGGATGGGTGCACACCGGCGGCGGTGCGACTGGTGCAACAACGGCACGCCGATCGTGCGGGACATGGAGCCGGTCAACCCCGACTACCAGTACTGGTGCGAGGAATGCGCGCGGGCGCTGATCATAAAAGGCGACCCGATCGAGACCTACCGCGAGCTGGAGGGCGAGCCGATCTACGGGCGACTGCTCGACGAGCACTGCACGCTGAAGCGGTTCTACCAGTTCGCTCGCGCGTGACGATATGGGTCAAATCGGTCATGGCTCCCGGGTGGTAGAAACCAATTTTTGGACCAGGGCCATGACCGTGTAATGTTTGGGACGTCGCCAAGGGGAACCGGAAACGGGGAGCGAAGCGGCAGGTAGGGCAAGGGGCTATAGCTCAGTTGGTAGAGCGCCTGCATGGCATGCAGGAGGTCTGGAGTTCAATTCTCCATAGCTCCACAGTGAAGAAGCGGGCCACCCGGAACGGGTGGCCCGCTTCTCGTTATGTCCTGCCGGTCCCGTCGTGTCCCGTCGTGCGTCCACCGGCCGGAAGGGCAGAGCACCGTCGGGGGCCGCTGCGGTACCCTGACGCCATGCGTGCCGTACGCCTTCTGCTTACCGAGCCGCGCTGAACAGTTCCGACCCCACGAAGCGGTCGGCCCCGGCGCGGCGCCCCCTCCTGTGCGAGGGGTTTTTTCGTTTGGGCAGCAGAGACGGCAGAGACGATCGATGGAGCTTCAGAAATCATGAGCGAGACGAACACCCCGGCCCCCGAGGCGGCCGAGGCGCACCGTTACACGGCTGCCATGGCCGCCGACATCGAGGCACGCTGGCAGGACGTATGGGACGCGCAGGGCACGTACGAGGCCCCCAACCCGACCGGTGACCTGGCCGGCGACGCCGCGGTCGTGGCGCGCCCCAAGAAGTTCATCATGGACATGTTCCCGTACCCCTCGGGCGCGGGCCTGCACGTCGGCCACCCGCTCGGGTACATCGCCACCGACGTCTTCGCCCGCCACCAGCGGATGACCGGCCACAACGTCCTGCACACCCTGGGATTCGACGCCTTCGGCCTGCCGGCCGAGCAGTACGCCGTGCAGACCGGCACGCACCCGCGCGTGTCGACCGAGGCGAACATCGAGAACATGAAGGTCCAGCTGCGCCGGCTGGGCCTGGGCCACGACAAGCGCCGGTCGTTCGCGACGATCGACCCGGACTACTACAAGTGGACCCAGTGGATCTTCCTGCAGATCTACAACTCCTGGTACGACGCGGACGCCGCCAAGGCCCGGCCCATCGCCGAGCTGGTCGCCTCCTTCGAGGACGGCTCACGTGAGCTGCCCGGCGGAGCCTCCTGGGCCTCGCTGAGCGCGGGCGAGCGGGCCGACGTACTGAACGGGTACCGGCTGGCGTACGCCTCCGACGCGCCCGTCAACTGGTGCCCCGGGCTGGGCACCGTACTGGCCAACGAGGAAGTCACCGCCGACGGCCGGTCCGAGCGCGGCAACTTCCCCGTCTTCAAGTCCAAGCTGAGCCAGTGGAACATGCGGATCACGGCCTACGCCGACCGCCTGATCGACGACCTGGAGGCGCTGGACTGGCCCGAGGCCATCAAGCTGCAGCAGCGCAACTGGATCGGCCGCAGCGAGGGCGCGCGCCTGGACTTCGCGGTCGGCGACGGCGAAGCCATCACCGTCTTCACCACCCGCCCCGACACGCTGTTCGGCGCCACCTACATGGTGCTGGCCCCCGAGCACGAGCTGGTCGCCAAGATCGTCCCGGCCGAGTGGCCCGAGGGCACCCACCAGCTGTGGACCGGCGGCAACGCGACGCCCGCCGAGGCCGTGGACTCGTACCGCAAGCAGGCCGCCGCGAAGTCGGACGTCGAGCGGCAGGCCGAGGCCAAGGACAAGACCGGTGTCTTCACCGGTGCGTTCGCGGTCAACCCGGTCAGCGGCGACCTGGTCCCCGTCTTCATCGCGGACTACGTCCTGATGGGCTACGGCACCGGCGCGATCATGGCCGTCCCGGCGCACGACGGCCGTGACTTCGAGTTCGCGCGCGCCTTCGAGCTGCCGATGCGCTGCGTGGTCCAGCCCACGGACGACCGCGACGCCGACCCGCTGGAGTGGGACGGCGCGTTCACCTCGTACGACGGCACCATCGTCAACTCGACGGGCGAGGGCATCTCGCTGGACGGTCTGGGCGTGGTCGAGGCCAAGGCCGCGATCACCGACTGGCTGAACGAGCGCGGCATCGGCGAGGGGACCGTCAACTTCCGGCTGCGGGACTGGCTGTTCAGCCGCCAGCGCTACTGGGGCGAGCCCTTCCCGATCGTCTACGACGAGGACGGCGTCGCCTACCCGCTGCCCGAGTCGATGCTGCCGCTGGAGCTGCCGGAGGTCGAGGACTACTCGCCGCGCACCTTCGAGCCCGACGACGCGGCCTCCCAGCCGGAGACCCCGCTGTCGCGCAACCAGGAGTGGGTCAACGTCGAGCTGGACCTGGGCGACGGGCGCGGGGTGCGCCCGTTCCGGCGCGAGACCAACACCATGCCGAACTGGGCCGGCTCCTGCTGGTACGAGCTGCGCTACCTGGACCCGAACAACTCCGAGGCGCTGGTCGACCCGGAGATCGAGCAGTACTGGATGGGCCCGCGCGAGGGTCAGCCGCACGGCGGCGTCGACCTGTACGTGGGCGGCGCCGAGCACGCGGTGCTGCACCTGCTGTACGCGCGCTTCTGGTCCAAGGTGCTGTTCGACCTGGGGCACGTCTCCTCGGTGGAACCGTTCCACAAGCTGTTCAACCAGGGCATGATCCAGGCGTACGCGTACACCGACTCGCGCGGTGTGTACGTCCCGGCGGCCGAGGTCGAAGAGCGGAACGGTGGCTACTTCTACCAGGGCGAGCCGGTCAAGCGCGAGCACGGCAAGATGGGCAAGTCCCTGAAGAACGCCGTCACGCCGGACGAGATCTGCGCGGAGTACGGCGCGGACACCCTGCGCCTGTACGAGATGGCGATGGGCCCGCTGGACGTCTCGCGCCCCTGGGACACCCGTGCCGTCGTCGGCCAGTACCGGCTGCTGCAGCGCCTGTGGCGCAACGTGGTGGACGAGGAGACGGGCACCGTGACGGTCGTCGACGCGGAGCCGGACGAGGCCACCCTGCGCGCGCTGCACAAGGCGATCGACGGGGTCGGCGGTGACATGACCGGGCTGCGGTTCAACACGGCCATCGCGAAGATCACCGAGCTGAACAACACCCTGACGAAGGCGGGCCGGCCGCTGGAGCGCTCGGTCGCGGAGCGACTGGTGCTGCTGGTGGCCCCGCTGGCGCCGCACATCGCCGAGGAGCTGTGGCAGCGCCTGGGCCACGGCGAGTCGGTCGTCCACCAGGACTTCCCGGTCGCGGACCCGGCGTACGTCGTGGACGAGAGCGTCACGTGCGTCGTCCAGATCAAGGGCAAGGTCAAGGCCCGCCTGGAGGTGTCTCCGGCGATCTCCGACGCGGAGCTGGAGCAGCTGGCGCTGGGCGACGAGACGGTCGTGGCGGCGCTGGGCGGGGCGGAGATCCGCAAGGTGATCGTGCGCGCGCCGAAGCTGGTGAACATCGTCGTCTGACGTCAGACGTCTGGTGTCTGACGTCTGTTGTCAGACGCGTCTAGGGGTATTCCCGTACGGGCAGGTTGGGGGTTCGATTGGAACCCGCGGCCTGCCCGTGGCGTTTACGGTGGAAGGGACGCAATCGGCTGGGGAAGGGACCCTCATGGAGGCGGCTTTTATCATCGTGGCCCTGGTGCTGCTGTTCGCCTTCCTGGGGCTCGGTGTCTACGTGACGACGAAGGTGGTCAAGGCCGCCGCGCGCGGTGTGGACCGGACCATCACCCAGGCCCGACGCACGGTGGAGGACACCACCCTGAAGGCCCGCAGCTTCGGCCAGGTCGGTGTGCCCGGCGCGCTGGCCACGCTGCGCCTGGACCTGCGGAACTCGATGCGGGCGACGCAGCAGGCCTTGTACGAGGGGGTCCAGACGGACGCCTCGCTGAAGGAGTCGATCGGACTGTTCGAGCGGCTGAGCGCGCACGGGCACGAACTCGACGGCGAGCTGAAGCGCCTGGAGGCGGAGCCCGACCGGCAGCGGATCGCGGCGGTCCTGCCGGACCTGCGGGAGCGCACGGCGCAGATCACGCAGGCGTCGGACTCCCTGCGCTGGGCGGCGCGCGACCGGGCCCGGCGCTTCGCGGAGGACGACCTGACGCACCTGTCGGCCCAGATCGACGTCGAGTCGGGCGCCCTGAGGGACTGGTCCAGCCCCCCGTCCGATGCCTTCCCCCACTCGACCCCCACGCCGCCTCCCACATGGAACACCCCCGAGCCCGCGGCCCTCACGGTACCCACGCCGACCCCCGAGTACCCCTGGCAGAAGACCCGCCGCCCGGAGGCGACGACCTGAGCGGGGCGGGGGTTGGGCCTGTTGAGCCGTCCGGCGTTTGAGGACCGGGGTCTGGGGCGGAGCCCCAGGGGGTCCGGGCACAGCCCGGTACCCCTCCAGCCCGTCCGGCGTTTGAGGACCGGGTCCGGGCGGAGCCCGGGGCCTCTGCTTCCAGCCGGTCCGGTGTTTGAGGACCGGGTCCGGGTGCAGCCCGGGGCCTCTGCTTCCAGCCGGTCCGGCGCTTGAGGACCGGGGTCCGGGCAGCGCCCGGGGAACGGTGGAAGGGCGGGTAGGGGACCCAGCCCCGCAGGGCCCACCCAGCCGCACCGCACGCCGCCCCGGCCGGACCCCAGCCGAGAGTCCAGGGGCAGCTGGCGAGGGACCACCAAGAGCCCGGGGACGGCCCGGGGAGGGCCGGGACGGCCCGGCCGGACGCCACCCGAAGCGACGGCCGCAGGCCCGCCGACGGACCCGGGCTGCCGGAACACCCCCACTGCCGGTAACCTCCGCCTCATGTCCCGCCATGTCGCGATCGTCACGGATTCCACGGCCTACCTGCCCCAACCGGCCATGGCGCGGCACGGAATCACCTCCGTCCCGCTGACCGTGGTCCTCGGCGACGAGGCCCTGGAAGAGGGCACCGAGATCTCGGCCAGGAGTCTCGCCCTGGCCCTGCAGAAGCGCCGCTCGGTCACCACGTCCCGCCCCAGCCCCGAGGACTTCGCCCGGGCCTACCGGGCCGCCGTGGAGGCCGGGGCGACCGCCATCGTCAGCCTGCACCTGTCGGCGGAGTTCTCCGGCACCTACGACGCCGCCGTCCTCGCCGCGAAGACCGCCCCGGTGCCCGTCCGCGTCGTCGACACCGGCATGGTCGCCATGGCCCTGGGCTTCTGCGCCCTGGCCGCGGCGGAGGTGTCCGAAGCCGGGGGTTCCCTCGACGAGGCCGTCGCCGCCGCCGAGAAGCGGGCCGCTGGCATGTCCGCGTACTTCTACGTGGACACCCTCGACTACCTCCGCCGAGGCGGCCGCATCGGGGCCGCGCAGGCCCTCCTCGGCTCGGCGCTCGCGGTCAAGCCGCTGCTGACGCTGGACGGCGGACGGATCGAGATGCTGGAGAAGGTGCGTACGGCCTCCAAGGCCATCGCCCGCCTCGAGGAGCTTGCCGTCGAGCGCGCCGGGTCGGGCCCCGTCGACGTGGCCGTGCACCACCTCGCGGCCCCGGAACGCGCGGAGAAACTGGCGCAGAGGCTTCGGGAGCGCATCCCCGGGCTGGTCGAGATGCACGTCAGCGAGGTCGGTGCGGTGATCGGCGCACACACCGGACCGGGGTTGCTGGCGGCGGTCGTCTCCCCGCGCTGATCACCGGATCGAGTGACGGAGATATCCACAACAGCCGGTCCATCCACCGGAATTGAAGCTTCCGAACGCGTGTCGGGGATCGGCCCTACCGTCGTGGCATGACTCTTCGTACGCGCACGTCAGGTCCCGCCGGCGCCACCAGTGGCCCCGGCCGTCCCCGCCTCTCCGACGGTCGTCTGCGCCACCGCCGCGCAGCGCGACCGGGCCACCCCGATCCCGCGGTGGTGCGGCGCCGGGCCGAGGCCCTGCTCGGAGCGGGCCGGCCCCCGGGCGCTCCGCCGCCAGCTGGGGCGGCGCCGCGGGGCAACCCATCCGTCGGGGTGGTGGCCGGCCCGGAGGCTCCGACCCTGCCGGATCCGTCGGCCAGGCCCCGTCCGGCGGTCCGGTCCGAGGTGCCTGCCCGGGGCGGGGCGGAGGTTCCGCCCGAGGAGCGGGCGGTGCCCGGCGGGGCCTTACGGTGGCTCGCGCTGAGGGAGCGGCTGCCCGTGTGGCTCCACACCCGCTGCGGGGTGGAGCCGCGCACGGTGGCGGCCGTCTCGGTGGTGCTCGTCGTCGCCCTCGGGTTCGCCGTGCAGCAGTACGGGGCGGCCCGGCCCCGGCCGGTGACCGCACCCGCCGTGGTGGCCCCCGCGGCGGCCGCCGTGCCGGCTCCGACCGCGGTGCGGGCGGGTCCGGGTGCCGGTCCCGTCCTGGTGGACGTCAGCGGCAAGGTCCGCGAACCCGGGGTGCGCAAGCTGCCACCGGGATCGCGGGTGGAGGACGCCTTGGCCGCCGCCGGGGGAGTGCGGCCCGGGACGGACACGACCGGCCTGAACAGGGCCCGCGTCCTGTTGGACGGCGAACAGGTAATGGTGGGCGCTCCCGCCCCGCCGCCACCGACGGGCCGGGGCGGCCCCGCCTCCGGACCGCTGAGCCTGGGCACGGCCACGGCCGAGCAACTGGACGGCCTGCCGGGGGTGGGCCCCGTCCTCGCGCAGCACATCGTGGACTTCCGCACGGTGCGCGGGGGCTTCCGCTCCGTGGAGGAGCTCCGCCAGGTCAACGGGATCGGTGAGCGCCGGTTCGCCGACCTGCGCGAGTTGGTGCGGCCGTGAGGCGGCACGCCGGACCGGGGCAGGGTCCGGCCGCCGTGGGTCCGGCCGCGCGGGGGGACTTGGAGGGGGGTCCGGGCGGGCGGGAGCAAGGGGTGGGGGATGCAGGGCCGGTGGATCTGCGGCTCGTGGGGCCGGCCCTCGCCTTCTGGGGTGCGGCTGCCGTGGGGCTCGGGATGCCCGTCGGAGGCAGTGCCGTCATGGCGGGGCTGGGGATGGGTGCGGCCGGGCTGCTGATGCTGGCGGGCCGCAGGCGCTCCGTACCGTTCCGGACGGCCCTGGCAGCGGTTCTGCTGTGCGCGGCCGCCGGGGCCGGAGTGGCGGGGCTCCAGCGGGCCGAGGCGCGGGCCGGACCGGTCCCGGAGCTGGCCCGGGAGCATGCTCGGGTGCTGGCGGACCTCACCGTGGGCTCCGATCCGCGGACGGCGCGGACCGGGAGCGGGCCGCCGGTGGTGGTGCTCGACGCCGTGGTGACCCGGGTGACCGGGCCCGACGGTGCCCGGACCCGGGTCTCGACGCCCGTGCGGGTGCTGGCCGGGCATCCTGGGTGGGCCCGGTTGCAGCCTTCGACACGGGTCGAGGTGGTGGCCCGGCTGGCCCCGGCACGGGACGGGGAGCGGGCCGTCGCCCTGCTCCGTCCGGCCGGGGACACCCCACCACGGGTGACCGGCGGGCCGGACACCGTGCAGCGGATCGCCGGGCGGCTGCGGGCCGGGCTGCGCGAGGTCACCGACGGGCTGGCCCCGGACGCCAGGGCACTGCTGCCCGGGCTGGTGGTCGGGGACACCTCCCGGGTGGAGCCCGATCTGCACGACGCGTTCCGCGCCACCGATCTGCTGCACCTGCTGGCCGTCTCCGGCTCCAACCTGACCGTGGTGCTCTTCCTGCTCATCGGGGCACCGGCCCGCGCGCAGCAGGCCGAGCGCGGCGGGCTCGCCCCGCGCCTCGGGCTCTCGCTGCGGGCGACGGCCCTGTGCGGGGTGGCGCTGACCCTGGCCTTCGTGGTGGTGTGCCGGCCGGAGCCCAGCGTGCTGCGGGCGGCGGCCTGCGGCTCGGTCACCCTGCTGGCCATCGCCACCGGGCGGCGCAGATCCCTGATCCCGGCACTGGCCGCCGCCGTCCTGCTCCTGGTGCTCTACGACCCCTGGCTGGCCCGGAGCTACGGCTTCCTCCTCTCCGTCCTGGCCACTGGGGCCCTGCTGACGCTGGCTCCCCGGTGGAGCGAGGCCCTGGTTCGGCGCGGGATGCGGCCCCGCCTGGCCGAGGCGCTGGCGGCCGCCGCGGCGGCCCAGGCGGTGTGCGCGCCGGTCGTGGCGGTGCTGTCGGCCCGGGTGAGCCTCGTGGCGGTTCCCTGCAACCTGCTGGCGGAGCTGGCGGCGGGACCCGCGACGATCCTGGGGTTCGCCGCGCTGGCGACCGCCCCGGTGTGCCGGCCCGTGTCCGAACTGCTCGCCTGGTGCGCGGGCGTGCCCGCCGGGTGGATCGCCGCCGTGGCCCGGGCCGGGGCGGGACTGCCCGGGGCGGAGCTGGGCTGGCCCGGCGGGGTGGGCGGAGGGTTGCTGCTCGCCGCGGCCACCTTCGCGGCGGTGCTGCTCGGCAGACGGGTCGGCCGTGGACGATGGCTCGCCTCCGCCCTGGCCGTGCTGCTGATCCTCGCCGTACTCAGGCCGCCACTGGTCACTCGTACGGTCAGGGGCTGGCCGCCGCCCGACTGGATCTACACCCAGTGCGCGGTGGGCCAGGGGGACGCCGCCGTCCTCGCGGTCGGCCCGGGTACGGCGGTGGTGGTGGACGCGGGCCCCGAGCCGGGGCCGGTGGACGCGTGCCTGAGGGAACTGGGTGTGAGCAGGGTTCCGTTGATTTTGCTGACGCACTTTCACGCCGACCACGTGGGCGGGTTGGCGGGGGTGCTCAAGGGCCGCTCGGTGGGTGTGGTGCAAGTCACCGGACTGGAAGAACCGCCCGGGCAGGCCGCGTTCGTGCGGCGGACGGCCGCGGCGGCCGGAGCCCCCCTCGTCCGTGCCGTGGAGGGGGAGCGGCGCCGGGCCGGGCCTCTGGAGTGGCAGGTGCTGTGGCCGGCCGGGGACGCCTTCCCCGAGGGGCCCAACGACGCGAGCGTGGCCCTGCTGGTGCGCGCCGCGGGCCTGACCCTCCTCCTGCTCGGCGACCTCGAACCTGGCTCCCAGCAGGCTCTGCTGAGGAACCATCCGGAACTGGGGCCCGTCGACGTCCTCAAGGTCGCCCACCACGGCAGCGCCCATCAGGATCCCGGACTGCACGAGCGGATCCGGCCGCGCCTCGCGATCGTCCCGGTGGGCGCCGGGAACAGGTACGGGCACCCCGCGGCGGATACGCTCGCCCGGCTGCGGGAGCTGGGCGCGGCCGTGCTGCGCACGGACCAGGACGGGTCGGTCGCCGTCACCGGCAGCGGTCCGCGACTGCGGGCGTTCCCGGCCATTCGCCGACGGGGCCGTCCCGGGCATACCAGGAGTGACCACTCCGTTTGCCCCCAACCCGACAGCATGATCGAATGCGTTTTCGCCAGAGCGGTCCAAGTCCACACAGCACGGGGGTGCATAAACCATGTTCAGTCGCAGACGGGGGATGGAGACGGCGGGAAGCGCCAGTCCCCAGACATCCGCGACACTGACGCTTCCTCATACCGCACGGCTGCTCAGCTGCCGGGTGCTCGACGCGGTCCACCGGCCGGTGCGGCAGGCCACGTTCGAGGTGACCGACCCGATAGGCCGGCGGATCGTCAGCGGGGAGACCGACCCGTTCGGCGGGTTCACGGCGGCCGTGCCGGAGGGCGAGTACCGGCTGGCCGTCACGGCCGAGGGGTACGCGCCCTTCCACGGGGCGACCCTGGTGGGGGACTCGGCGCAGCCGGGCACCGGGGAGATCGTCCTGGATCCGGTGGACCCGCCGCGGCTGCCGCAGCCGGGCCACTGGGAGCTCGACCCGGGGCATTCCTCGATCGGGTTCTCGGCCCGGCACATCGGCTTCGCCCGGATCAACGGCCGGTTCAACACCTTCGTCGGCGCGGTGCGGATAGCCGACCGCATGGAGGACTCCTCCATGCGCGTGATCATCGACGCGGCGAGCATCGACACCGGGCTGCGGATGCGGGACGACCACCTGCGCTCCGCGGACTTCCTGGACGCGGCCCGCCACCCGACGGTGGAGTTCTACAGCGAGCGGTTCATCCACCGCAGCGGCAGCCGCTGGTCCGTGGCGGGCGCTCTCACCCTCCACGGGGTCAGCCGGTCCGTCACCCTGGACACCCAGTACCTGGGGCTGGGCACGGGCCTGGAGGGCGAGCCGAGGGCGGCCTGCCGGGCGACGGCCGAACTGAACCGCGAGGACTTCACGCTGAACTGGCAGTCCATGCTGGCGCAGGGGATCGCGGCGATCGGTTCGAACGTGGACGTGACCCTGGACATGCAGGTCGTGCACAAGGCCTGACCGAGCGGGGTCCGCCGGCGGCTGTGCCGCGGCGGCCCGCACATCCACCGGATGCGCGGACCGCCGCGGCGGGGGAACGCCAGGAGGCCGAGGGAGGCGCGGTCAGCTGCCGGGTGGTGTCGTGTCCGCAGCGTCGGAGGGCCTGGGTACGACTCCGTCCAGCGGGGCCATCACCCAGTGCTCGCCCTCCCAGGTCACCGTCTCGGTCACCGGGACGGGCGCCCGGTCCGTACCGGCCGTGCCGCTGAGCGTCACCTTCCACATGCCGCTGAATTCCGACGTGCGGCTCCAGCTGACGTCCCAGTCCCGCCCGCCGTATGCGGCGATCCGGGCCCGTCCCCGCCGCCGCATCCGGAGAGCAGCGCGGCACAGGGCACGCTCACCAGGATCGACACGGAGCCGGGCAGCTACGGGGCTTCGAGCCAGCCGTCGTACTCGGTGGCGAGCTCGTCCAGGGCCGTGGCGTCCAGCTGTTCGCGCGGGTCCTCGACGACCACCAGCCACTGGGCGTCCTCGGCGTCGTCCTCACCGGCGAGGGCGTCGCGGACCAGCTGCGGTTCCTCCGGGAGGCCGAAGCGGTCGACGACCTCGCGCGCCACCTCCTCGGCGGCGTCGCGGTCGGGCAGGACCAGTACATGTCGCACGTTCACCCGGACATTCTCGGCCATGGGGGAAGGGCCGGGCCGCGAGGGTCTGTCAGTGCGGCGTGGGATGCTGGAGGCGATGGCCACCAGGAAGAATTCCACCGACGATCCGCTTGCCCCGATCACCCTCGCGGTGGGGCAGGAGGACCTGCTACTCGACCGCGCCGTGCGGGAGGTCGTGACGGCGGCGCGAGCCGCCGATGCCGACACGGACGTGCGTGACCTCACCTCCGAACAGCTCCAGCCCGGCACCCTGGCCGAGTTGACCAGCCCCTCGCTCTTCTCGGAGCGCAAGGTGCTCGTCGTGCGCAATGCGCAGGACCTCTCGGCCGACACGGTCAAGGAGGTCAAGGCGTACCTCGGAGCGCCCTTCGAGGAGATCGCCCTCGTCCTCCTGCACGCGGGCGGGGTCAAGGGCAAGGGTCTGCTGGACGCGGCGCGGAAGGCGGGTGCCCGTGAGATCGCCTGCCCGAAGATGACGAAGCCGGCGGACCGGATGGCGTTCGTGCGGGGAGAGTTCCGGACGCTGGGCCGTTCGGCCACGCCCGAGGCCTGCCAGACGCTGGTCGACGCCATCGGCAGCGACCTGCGGGAGCTCGCGAGCGCGGCGGCGCAGCTGTGCGCGGACGTCGAGGGCACGATCGACGAGTCGATCGTCGGCCGCTACTACACCGGCCGGGCCGAGGCTTCGAGCTTCACCGTCGCGGACCGGGCGGTGGAGGGGCGCGCGGCGGAGGCTCTGGAGGCCTTGCGCTGGTCCCTGTCCACCGGTGTGGCTCCCGTCCTGATCACCAGTGCGCTGGCCCAGGCGGTACGGGCGATCGGGAAACTGGCCTCGGCCCCGCGGGGGGCCCGCCCCGGGGACCTCGCGCGGGATCTCGGCATGCCGCCGTGGAAGATCGACCGGGTGCGGCAGCAGATGCGGGGGTGGTCGGCGGATGGTGTCGCGGACGCGCTGCGGGCGGTGGCGGATGCGGATGCGGGGGTCAAGGGCGGGGGTGACGACCCGGAGTACGCCCTGGAGAAGGCGGTCGTCGCGGTCGCCCGCGCGGCACGGGCCCGGCGGGGCTAGGCCGTCCCTTTCGGATTTGCCTGGCCCGCGGGCTCCGGTGCCGGGCCTCGCCGCAGTGCCGTGGCGCCCGAGTGCGTCCAGTACGCGGGAGGCCGTTTCCGGGCCGGCGCCGGGCACTGAACCCTCTGGGTCGTGGGTCCGGGGGTTCGGGGCACGGGCGGCTGTGCTCTGACGGCTGTCGCCCGGCCGTGTTGCGGGGGCGGTCTGTCGACGCCGGTGGGTGGGCCGGTGCGGGTGGGCTGCCTGCGGGGCGGAGTCCCCTACCCGCCCTTCCACCGTTCCCCGGGCTCCGCCCGGACCCGGTCCTCAAACGCCGGACGGGCTGAAAAGCGGGGCATCGGGCTGCGCCCCCGGACCCCCCTGGGGCTGCGCCCCCGGACCTGGGGCCTCGGATGCTGGACGGCTGGAAGGGGCTGGATGCCGCGCTTTGAGGGCCGGGCGGGTGTCGGGGCCGCTGGGGTCCGACTCGGGTTTGGGGCTCCGACGCCGTATGGCTGAGAGGGCTTTTCTTGGCCCCGGCTGAAGTGGCCGGGGGTGGGGTGGGTGGGTCAGTGGGCCATGGGTTGGGTGGAGGTGGGGTCGGGGTGGCCCTTGGGGAGGAGTAGGGGGATGGCCAGGGCCAGGGCCAAGGCTGGGTAGGCGAGGGTCGTGAAGTCGGCTGAAGCCAGGGCGGAGATGGCGATGGCCGCGCCCAGTTCGTGCGAGGTGCCGACCAGGCCGGAGGCCAGGCCGGTGTGGGCCGGGCCCACTTCGGACAGGGCCGAGGTGGTGGCGCACACGAACGCCGCGCCGAGTCCGAGGGCCAGCAGGGCGAAGCCGGGGACCAGGCCCGACCAGAGGCCGCCCAGGGCGGTCAGGGCCGCGCCCGCGGCGGCCACGGTGAACGCCGTCGCGCCGACCGGGCGCCAGCCGGAGCGGGGGAGCAGCCGGGAGCCCAGGTGCGCGCCCGCGGTGGCGGCCACCGCCGCCGGGAGGAAGGCCAGACCGGTGACCAGGGGGCTGTGCCCGAGGGAATGCTGGATGTGCAGGGAGCTCAGGTAGAACCCGGTCACGAGTAGGCCCGCCGCCCCCAGCATCACCGTGCTGCCGCCCAGGAGGGAGCGTCGGCCCGGCATGGCGGGGGGCATCAGGGGGGTGGGGGAACGGCGTTGCGTGGCGATCAGGAGGATCGACACGGCCAGGGCGCCGAGGGTGGGGAGCCAGGAGCGTTCGGTGAGGCCGTAGACGAGTGCGGCAGCGGCCACGGTCGGCAGGAGGATCGCCGACACGTTCACCGGTGTGCGGTGGGCGGTGCCTGCCGGGGCGCGGGTGGCGGGGAGCGGGCGGCCGAGCAGGAGCGGGACTCCGAGGAGGGCGAGCGCGCCGACGGGCAGGTTGAGGTAGAAGATCCAGCGCCAGCCGGGTCCGGCGGTGAGGATCCCGCCGAGCAGGACCCCGAGGGCCGCGCCGGTGCCGCCGATCGCCGCCCATGCGCCGAGGGCGCGGTGCCGGGCCGGGCCCTGGAACAGGGTCGTGACCAGGGACAGGGCGGCCGGCGAGAGCAGTGCCGCACCGACGCCCTGTACGGAGCGGGCCGTGATCAGTGTGGCGGCGTCCACCGCGAGCCCGGAGGCCGCCGAGGCGGCGGTGAAGAGGGCCAGCCCCGTCAGGAACGTCCGCACCGCACCGAAGCGGTCCGCGAGCCGCCCGCCGGCCAGCAGGAGGGCGCCGAAGAACAGGGTGTACGCCGTCACGATCCAGGTCAGGCCGGGGCCGGAGAGGGAGAGGTCGGCGCCGATGGCGGGGAGGGCGACGTTCACGACGGTGACGTCGGCGATGAGCATGAACTGGGCCAGGCAGAGGAGGACGAGGAGGGAGCGGCGGCGTGGGTGGGGGTTCGGGTGGGGGTGTGCGTCCTTGGCTCGGTTCTGGTTCTGGTTCTGCGTGTGTGGGGCGTGTGGGGGCATGGCGAGGCCGCTCCTAAAGTTAACAGGGGTGTTAGGGATTGAGTATGCGGCCTTGCTCGGGGAATGTGAACAGTGGTGTTAAGTTTGCGGGCATGGTCTCCGACGCACCCCGCCCCCGCCGCGCAGACGCCGAGCGCAACACCGCCGCGATCGTCGACGCGGGCCTGGACTGTTTCCTCGCCGATCCGCAGGCGAGCATGGCCGCGATCGCCCGCGCCGCCGGGGTCAGCCGCGTCACGCTCTACTCGCACTTCCCGACCCGCGAAGCCCTCCTCGATGCCGCCCTCGACCGGGCCGTCGACGAGGCCGCGGCGACGCTGGAGCCGCTCGGTGGCGAGGGTGGTGGGGGCGGTGGGGGTGGTGAGGGTGGTGAGGGCGGAGTGGAGGAGGCCCTCGGGGTTCTCATGCGCAGCTCGTGGCGGGTCCTCGACCGGCACTCCGCGGTGTTCGCGGCCGTCTCCGCGGCGTTGCCGCCGGAGCGGTTGCGCGAGCGCCACGACCGGATCCTCGCTCCCGTCCGCCGGCTGATCGGCCGTGGCCGGGACAGCGGTGAGGTGCGCGCCGACTTGCCCGCCGACTGGCTGGTCACGGTCGTCTACAACCTGGTCCACGCGGCCGCCGCCGAGGTCCAGGCCGGACGGATGACCCCCGTCGAGGCGCCGGAGATCCTCACGGCCACCGTCCTCGCCGCGGTCTCGGCCCGGCCCGTCACGCCCGAAAGCCCTCCCGAGCCGGCCGAGCCGGGCTGAGGGGCCCGCGTCGACGGAGCCTCCCGCTCCCTGACGGGCCCGGGCCCCGTGCGGCCAGGAGGTCGGGGGCGGTAGGCCTTGGGCGGGGTGGTCGAGGGCTCCGCAGGGCCCAGGTCCCGGGTTCGGGGCGTTCCCCAGGTTCGGGCCCTCGGGCGGCCCGGCCCTGGCGGCCCGGAGCCCCGTACGGCTTGGTACGCGTATGGCCCGTGTGGCCGCAGAGCTCCGGGCGGCCGAGCCGCCTGTGCCCCCGGGCTTCGGCGGGCCAAGCTGCCCATGCCGCCCCGGCTTTCGGACCGTCCAGTGCTCGTCGGGCTCGCCGTCGGTACGGCTGGTCCCGCCTGTCGAAGGGGTTGGTCGTGCCGCCTGGGGTGGCCGTAGCCGCCTGTGCCGCCTTGGGCCTTGGTGGGCCGAGCCGCCCGTGCCGCCCGACCTTCGGATAGTCCAGTGCTCGTCGGGCCCGGGGCCGGTACGGCTGGGTGCCGCTCGGGTTGGCCGTGCCGTCCGGGGTGGGCCGTACCGACCCGGGCCCGGTAGGGGGGCAGAGCCCGGTTTGGCGCAGGGGTCCCGTACGGCCGCACTCGGCATGGCCAGGGGTCCCGTACAGCCGTACTCCGCATGGCGAGGGGCCTCGTACGACCGCACTCTCCGCATGGCCAGGTGCCCGTACGGCCCGGGGCCACGTGGAGTCCCGGCGTTGCGTGGAGTCCGACGTCGCGTGGAGTCCGGCGTCGCGGGAGCCCCGGGCCGGCGTGAGGCCCTGGGGGTGCCGAAGGCCCCGGGCATGCCGAAGGCCCCGGTCGCTGTCCTGGGGAAGGGTGGCGGTCGGGGCCTGCGGTTACTTCTCGGGGTGCGCCGCACCCGCGTGGCGAACGCTTCGTGTGCGGCGCGGAGTGCCGGTCGGGAGCGGGAGAGAGGGCCCGCTGGATCCCTGCCCGGCGATCACATCAGTGGCTCAGCCCTGAAGGGAGGCAACCTTGGTCGCCAGCGCCGACTTCTTGTTGGCGGCGGCGTTCTTGTGGATGACACCCTTCGAGACGGCCTTGTCGAGCGCGCGGGAAGCGGCGCGGGAAGCCACGGTGGCCTTCTCGACGTCACCGGCGACGACGGCCTCACGGGCCTTGCGGATGGCGGTCTTGAGCGAGGACTTGACGGCCTTGTTGCGAAGGCGAGCCTTCTCGTTCGTCTTGTTGCGCTTGACCTGGGACTTGATGTTCGCCACGAAAGAGCCTTTGCAGGTTCAGAGATTTGATCTTCGGATTGCGTCCCGTAGAGCTAGAGGGCACACGAGACACAGCTGCTCAGGTTACCAGCTGCCGTCCGACCGGCCCAAACCGAGCGCACTCTCCGGTTCATGGGACCATGGGAGTCTGCGTATAGATCCGAAAGAGATGGCCTAGACCCGACCAGATCTGGTTTCGCGCAGACCGACGCCCACACTTCGTTCCGACTGCGACCCGAGAATCAGGACACTGCGTGCCCGCGATCCCCAGCCACGTGCCCGAGCCGAGCCGTACCGACCCGGCGCTGATCCGCAACTTCTGCATCATCGCGCACATCGACCACGGCAAGTCGACGCTTGCCGACCGGATGCTCCAGCTCACCGGTGTGGTGGACTCGCGGCAGATGCGCGCCCAGTACCTCGACCGCATGGACATCGAGCGTGAGCGCGGCATCACGATCAAGTCCCAGGCCGTCCGGCTGCCCTGGGCGCCGAACACGGGCGAGGACCAGGGCAGGACCCACGTCCTCAACATGATCGACACCCCTGGGCACGTCGACTTCACCTACGAGGTCTCGCGCTCCCTGGCGGCGTGCGAGGGCACGGTCCTCCTGGTGGACGCGGCCCAGGGCATCGAGGCGCAGACCCTCGCCAACCTGTACCTCGCGATGGAGAAGGACCTGGCGATCGTCCCGGTCCTGAACAAGATCGACCTGCCGGCCGCCCAGCCGGAGAAGTTCGCCGAGGAGCTCGCGAACCTGGTCGGCTGCCAGCCCGAGGACGTCCTGCGCGTCTCGGCGAAGACCGGTCTCGGCGTGGACGTGCTGCTCGACAAGATCGTCGCCACGGTCCCGGCCCCGGTCGGTCCCAAGGACGCCCCGGCCCGCGCGATGATCTTCGACTCCGTCTACGACTCGTACCGCGGCGTCGTGACGTACGTGCGTGTGGTCGACGGCCAGCTCAACAAGCGCGAGCGCATCCGGATGATGTCGACCGGAGCCACCCACGAGCTCCTGGAGATCGGTGTCTCCTCCCCGGAGATGACCCCGGCCGACGGCATCGGCGTCGGCGAGGTGGGCTACATCATCACCGGCGTGAAGGACGTCCGTCAGTCCAAGGTCGGTGACACCATCACCAGCCTGAACAACGGCGCGACCGAGGCCCTCGGCGGCTACAAGGACCCGCGCCCGATGGTCTTCTCGGGCCTGTACCCGCTCGACGGTTCGGACTACCCGGACCTGCGCGAGGCCCTGGACAAGCTCCAGCTCAACGACGCCGCGCTGGTCTACGAGCCGGAGACCTCGGCGGCGCTGGGCTTCGGCTTCCGCGTCGGCTTCCTCGGCCTGCTGCACCTGGACGTGGTCCGCGAGCGCCTGGAGCGCGAGTTCGGCCTCGACCTCATCGCCACCGCGCCGAACGTGGTCTACCGCGTCGTCCTGGAGGACGGCAAGGAGGTCACCGTCACCAACCCGAGCGAGTTCCCCGAGGGCAAGATCAGGGACGTGTTCGAGCCGGTCGTACGGGCCACCCTGCTCGCGCCCTCCGAGTTCATCGGCGCGATCATGGAGCTCTGCCAGCAGCGCCGCGGCACCCTCCTCGGGATGGACTACCTCTCCGAGGACCGGGTCGAGATCCGCTACACGCTCCCGCTCGCGGAGATCGTCTTCGACTTCTTCGACCAGCTGAAGTCCAAGACGCGCGGTTACGCCTCCCTCGACTACGAGCCCACCGGCGAGCAGGCCGGCAGCCTGGTCAAGGTCGACATCCTGCTGCACGGCGACAAGGTCGACGCCTTCTCCGCGGTCTGCCACAAGGACGCCGCCTACGCCTACGGCGTGCGACTGGTCGCCAAGCTGCGCGAACTCATCCCGCGGCAGGCCTTCGAGATCCCGATCCAGGCGGCCGTCGGCTCCCGCGTCATCGCCCGCGAGACCATCCGCGCCATCCGCAAGGACGTCCTCGCCAAGTGCTACGGCGGTGACATCTCCCGTAAGCGGAAGCTGCTGGAGAAGCAGAAGGAAGGCAAGAAGCGCATGAAGATGGTCGGCTCCGTGGAGGTCCCCCAGGAGGCCTTCATCGCCGTCCTGTCCAGCGACGAGTCCGGCGGCAAGAAGAAGTAGCCGCGACGTCATCACAGACGTCATCGGCGACGTCATTGGATACGAAGCAGATGTGAAGCAGGCCCCCGCGCTCCGGCGCGGGGGCCTCTTCACATCCGGTCCCGCATCCGGCCGCGGACCGGAATGCGCGGTCGCGGGCCGGTCGCGGGCGTCCGCTTCGTTATGAATCGGCGGCCCAGGGGCCCTTACGCGCCAGGCGGAGGGCCCCTAGTCTGATCACTGCTCGATGGTTACTCGCCAGTTACAAGCCCTGTACATGCCCTGCCGCGTGGTCCGGAGGATGTCCGTGAGCGACACACAGACCTTGATCGAGAACCGCCCGCCCACCGTGGCGACCCTCTTCCTGGAGCGTGTCGCCGCCACGCCGAACACCGAGGCCTACCGCTACCCGGTCCCCGCCGCGGATGGCAAGGGCGGCCCGGACGACTGGAAGTCCCTCAGCTGGGGACAGGCCGCCGAGCGGGTTTTCGCCATCGCGGCCGGACTCGTCGAGCTCGGGATCCAGCCGGAGCAGCGCGTCGCGCTGGCCTCCAACACCCGGGTCGAGTGGATCCTCGCGGACCTCGGCGTGATGTGCGCCGGCGGCGCCGTGACCACCATCTACCCGAGCACGAACGCCGAGGAATCGGCGTTCATCCTCTCCGACTCCGAGAGCCGGATCCTGATCGCCGAGGACGGTGCGCAGCTGGCCAAGGCCCGTGAGCGCCGCGCCGACCTGCCCGAGCTGGCGCACGTGGTGGTCGTCGAGGCCGCCGACGCGGTCCCGGCCGACGGCGACCCCGAGGGCTGGGTGCTCTCGCTGGCGGACCTGGAGGCGCGCGGCCGCGAGTACCTGGCCAAGCACCCCGAGGTGGTCAAGGAGCGGATCGCGGCCATCACCGCCGACCAGCTCGCCACCCTCATCTACACCTCGGGCACCACGGGCCGGCCCAAGGGCGTGCGGCTGCCGCACGACAACTGGTCGTACATGGCCAAGGCCACCGTGGCCACCGGCCTGATCACCAAGGACGACGTCCAGTACCTCTGGCTGCCGCTCGCGCACGTCTTCGGCAAGGTGCTGACCTCCGGCCAGATCGAGGTGGGTCACGTCACCGCCGTCGACGGCCGCATCGACAAGATCATCGAGAACCTGCCGATCGTCCAGCCGACCTACATGGCGGCCGTCCCGCGCATCTTCGAGAAGGTCTACAACGGGGTCGCGGCCAAGGCCAGGGCCGGCGGCGGCGCCAAGTACAAGATCTTCCAGTGGTCCGTCGGCGTGGCCCGCGAGTACGCCAAGGTCACCCAGGACAACTTCCGCCGCACCGGCCGGGCGAGCGCCCCGATGGGCCTCGCCGCCAAGCACAAGGTCGCCGACAAGCTCGTCTTCTCCAAGCTCCGCGAGGCCTTCGGCGGCAACCTGCGCGCCGCCGTCTCCGGCGCCTCCGCCCTCGCTCCCGAGATCGGCTACTTCTTCTCCGGAGCGGGCATCCACATCCTGGAGGGCTATGGGCTCACCGAGTCCAGCGCCGCCTCCTTCGTCAACCCGGGCGAGGCCTACCGCACCGGCACCGTCGGCAAGCCGCTCCCCGGCACTGAGGTCCGCATCGCCGACGACGGCGAGGTGCTGCTGCGCGGCCCCGGGATCATGCAGGGCTACCACGGGCAGCCCGAGAAGACCGCCGAGGTGCTGGAGGCCGACGGCTGGCTGCACACGGGCGACATCGGCGAGCTCTCCGCGGACGGCTACCTGCGCATCACCGACCGCAAGAAGGACCTGATCAAGACCTCGGGCGGCAAGTACGTCGCCCCGGCGGAGATCGAGGGACAGTTCAAGGCGCTCTGCCCCTACGTCTCCAGCATCGTCGTCCACGGCGCCGACCGGAACTTCTGCTCCGCCCTCATCGCCCTCGACGAGCCCTCCATCCTGGTCTGGGCCGCCGAGAGCGGCCTGGAGGGCAAGACGTACTCCCAGGTCCTGGCCGCGCCCGAGACGAACCGGCTCATCGAGACCTACGTCCAGACCCTCAACGAGGGCCTGCAGCGCTGGCAGACGGTCAAGAAGTTCCGCCTCCTGCCGCGCGACCTCGACGTGGAGCACGGGGACCTCACCCCGAGCCTCAAGCTGAAGCGGCCGGTCGTCGAGCGCGAGTTCAAGCACCTCATCGACGAGATGTACGAGGGCTCCCGCGAGAAGTAGCACCGGGCACCGCGCAGGACCGTAAACGACCTTGGGGCAGTGCGGGACAATGGGCCCATGCCTTCCGCACTGCCCGACGGTCAACCCATGCCCGAAGACGGCTCGCTGCCGCTCCACGCCCTCGCGGGAGCAGGCGAGCGGCCGCTCGGGTTCTACCTGCACGTTCCGTACTGCGCCACGCGCTGCGGGTACTGCGACTTCAACACCTACACGGCCACCGAGCTGCGGGGCACCGGCGGTGTGCTCGCCTCCCGGGAGAACTACGCCGACACCCTGATCGACGAGGTCAGGCTGGCGCGGAAGGTCCTGGGGGACGACCCCCGGGCCGTACGGACCGTGTTCGTGGGCGGCGGCACGCCCACGCTGCTGCCCGCCGGCGACCTCGTACGGATGCTCGCGGCGATCCGCGAGGAATTCGGGCTGGCCGAGGACGCCGAGGTCACCACCGAGGCCAATCCGGAGTCGGTGAACCCGGAGTACCTGGCGGAGCTGCGCGCGGGCGGCTTCAACCGGATCTCCTTCGGCATGCAGAGCGCGAAGCAGCACGTCCTGAAGGTCCTGGACCGTACGCACACCCCCGGGCGGCCGGAGGCCTGCGTCGCGGAGGCGCGGGCGGCGGGCTTCGAGCACGTGAACCTGGACCTGATCTACGGGACGCCGGGGGAATCGGACGAGGACTGGCGGGCGTCGCTGTCGGCGGCGCTGGGGGCCGGGCCCGATCACATCAGCGCCTATGCGCTGATCGTGGAGGAGGGCACCCAGCTGGCGCGGCGGATCCGGCGGGGCGAGGTCCCGATGACGGACGACGACGTCCACGCGGACCGGTACCTGATCCTCGACTCGGTGATGGCCGAGGCGGGGTACTCCTGGTACGAGGTCTCGAACTGGGCCACCTCCGAGGCCGGGCGGTGCCTCCACAACGAGCTGTACTGGCGCGGGGCCGACTGGTGGGGGGCCGGGCCCGGGGCGCACTCGCACGTGGGCGGGGTGCGGTGGTGGAACGTGAAGCATCCCGGCGCGTACGCGGCTGCGCTGGCGGAGGGGCGGTCGCCCGGGGCCGGGCGGGAGCTCCTCTCGGAGGAGGACCGGCGGGTGGAGCGGATCCTGCTGGAGCTCCGGCTCGTGGACGGGGTGCCGCTGTCCCTGCTGGTCCCTGCGGGCCTTGCCGCGGCCGGGCGGGCCCTGGCGGACGGTCTCCTCGAGGCGGGCCCGTACGCGGCCGGGCGGGCCGTCCTGACCCTCCGTGGGCGGCTCCTGGCCGACGCGGTGGTCCGGGACCTGGTCGACTGACCCCCTCCGGGGGCCTGGCCCTGCGGGGCTACGCCGTCACGTGGTCGATCAGGTGCTCCACCGCTCCCAGGAGGGTCGGCTCCAGGTCCTTGTACGAGGTCACGCGGGACAGGATGTGCTGCCAGGCGGCTCCGGTGTTCTCCGGCCAGCCCAGGGCGCGGCAGATGCCCGTCTTCCAGTCCTGGCCGGGCGGGATCACCGGCCAGGAGGGGATGCCCAGGGCCGAGGGTTTCACCGCCTGCCAGACGTCCACGTACGGGTGGCCCACGATCAGGACGTGCGGGGAGGTCACCGCGGCGGCGATGCGGGACTCCTTGGAGCCCGGGACCAGGTGGTCCACCAGGATGCCCAGCCGGGCGTCGGCCGCGGGGGCGAAGTCGGCGACGACGGCAGGGAGGTCGTCGATGCCCTCCAGGTACTCCACCACGACGCCCTCGATCCGCAGGTCGTCGCCCCAGACCCGTTCGACCAGTTCGGCGTCGTGGCGGCCCTCCACGTAGATCCGGCCCGCCCGGGCCACCCGCGCACGGGCCCCGGGCACGGCGAGGGAGCCCGAGGCCGTACGGGCCGGGGCGGACGGCCCCCGGGGCGGGCGGGTCAGGGTCACCACCGCGCCGTCCAGGAGGAAGCCGCGGGGTTCGAGGGGGAAGACGCGGCGCTTGCCGAAGCGGTCCTCCAGGGTGACCGTGCCCGCCTCGCAGGCGACCACCGCGCCGCAGAAGTCCGTACCCGCCACCTCGACCACCAGGTCCGGATCGGCCGGTACCTCGGGGACGGGCTTGGAGCGCTTCCACTGCGGGGTCAGGTCGGGGGAGTACTCGCGCATCCGGCCGAGGGTAGGAGAGCGGGCCGGTTCAGCGGCCCGACACGCCGAAGCGGGCGGCCAGTGTGTCGCGTTGGGCACGTACGAAGGCCGCGTCGACCACCGCTCCGTGACCCGGCACGTACAGAGCGTCGTCCCCGCCCAGGGTGAGGAGGCGGTCCAGGGCCGCCGGCCACTGCCGGGGCGTCGCGTCCGGGCCGGCCTGCGGCTCGCCCGACTCCTCGACGAGGTCGCCGCAGAAGACCACCTCGCGCGCGCCGGGCACGAAGGCGGCCAGATCGTGCCGGGTGTGCCCCGGGCCCACGTTCGCCAGCAGCACCTGCACCCCGCCCAGGTCGAGCGTCCACTCGCCCGACACCAGGTGCCGGGGGATCACCAGCAGGTCCGCCGCCTCGGCCGCCTCGGCCTCGGCCAGGCCGTGCCGGACCGCGTCGGCCCGCAGCTCGTCCCGGCTCACGGAGAGCAGGGCGTCCAGCCCGACCGGGCCGTACACCTCCGCCCCCGCGAACGCCGCCCCGCCCAGAACGTGGTCGAAATGTCCGTGTGTGAATGCGAGATGGGTCACGCGGCGCCCCGCCAGCCGCTCCGCCTCGGCCCACACCAGCGCGCCTTCCCGCAGGGAGGACCCGGGGTCGATCAGGAGGGCCGAATCCTCGCCCACCACCAGTCCCACGGTGCAATCCCACACCGGCAGGCGCTTTCGGCCGGCCCGTTCGGTGAGTCGTTCCCAGCCCGCCTCTTCCCAACGCACGTCCATGCCGCGACGCTACCTTGGCGGGCCGCCCTTGCTAGGGGTGTACCACCCCGCCGTACACTGGCCGGGGGATCTCTGGCACTCGAACGCCCGGAGTGCCAGCAGGCAGGAGCCTGCCGAAGCCACGAACGACGGAAACGATGGAGGTGTGCGCGCGATGCTCAGCGATCGCAGACTCGAAGTGCTGCGCGCCATCGTCCAGGACTACGTCGGGACGGAGGAGCCGGTCGGCTCCAAGGCGCTCACCGAGCGGCACCGGCTCGGCGTCTCGCCCGCCACCGTGCGCAACGACATGGCCGTGCTGGAGGACGAGGGCTACATCGCCCAGCCCCACACCAGCGCCGGCCGGATCCCCACCGACAAGGGCTACCGCCTCTTCGTCGACAGGCTGGCGGGGGTCAAACCGCTCTCGACGCCCGAGCGCCGGGCCATCCAGAACTTCCTCGACGGGGCCGTCGACCTCGACGACGTCGTCGGCCGTACCGTGCGGCTGCTCGCGCAGCTGACCCGGCAGGTCGCCGTCGTCCAGTACCCCTCGCTCACCCGGTCCACCGTCCGGCACGTGGAACTGCTCTCGCTGGCCCCGGCCCGCCTGATGCTCGTCCTCATCACGGACACCGGCCGGGTCGAGCAGCGGCTCGTCGACTGCCAGACCCCCTTCGCGGACACCTCGCTCGCGGACCTGCGGGCCCGCCTCAACAGCCGTGTCGTCGGCCGCCGGTTCACCGACGTGCCGCCGCTGGTGAAGGACCTTCCGGAGTCCTTCGAGAACGAGGACCGGGTGACGGTGAAGGCCGTCCTCGACACCCTTCTCGAAACGCTGGTCGAGGAGGCGGAGGAGCGGCTGATGATCGGCGGCACCGCCAACCTCACCCGCTTCGGACACGATTTTCCCCTGACGATCAGGCCGGTGCTCGAAGCGCTGGAGGAGCAGGTCGTGCTCCTCAAGCTGCTGGGCGAGGCCAATGAGTCGGGAATGGCCGTAAAGATCGGGCATGAGAACGCCTACGAGGGACTGAACTCCACGTCCGTCGTCTCGGTCGGCTACGGTTCGGGCGGCGAAGCAGTCGCCAAACTCGGCGTGGTCGGACCGACCCGCATGGACTACCCCGGAACGATGGGAGCGGTACGCGCAGTGGCACGTTACGTCGGACAGATCCTGGCGGAGTCGTAAGTGGCCACGGACTACTACGCCGTTCTCGGCGTGCGCCGCGACGCATCGCAGGACGAGATCAAGAAGGCATTCCGGCGGCTCGCACGCGAGCTGCACCCGGATGTGAACCCCGATCCCAAGACGCAAGAGCGTTTCAAGGAGATCAACGCCGCCTACGAGGTCCTCTCGGACCCGCAGAAGAAGCAGGTCTTCGACCTCGGCGGCGACCCCCTGTCCTCCGCGGGCGGCGGCGGGGCCGGCGGCTTCGGAGCGGGTGGCTTCGGCAACTTCTCCGACATCATGGACGCCTTCTTCGGTCAGTCCTCGCAGCGCGGACCGCGCTCGCGGACCCGCCGCGGCCAGGACGCCATGATCCGCCTCGACCTGGAACTGGACGAGGCGGCCTTCGGCACGACCAAGGACATCCAGGTCGACACGGCCGTCGTCTGCACCACCTGCTCCGGTGAAGGCGCCGCCCCCGGCACCTCGGCGCAGACCTGCGACATGTGCCGCGGCCGCGGTGAGGTCTCGCAGGTCACCCGGTCCTTCCTGGGCCAGGTCATGACCTCGCGCCCCTGCCCGCAGTGCCAGGGCTTCGGCACCGTGGTCCCGACCCCGTGTCCCGAGTGCGCGGGCGACGGCCGGGTCCGCTCCCGCCGCAGCCTCACCGTCAAGATCCCGGCCGGCGTCGAGAACGGCACCCGGATCCAGCTCGCGGGCGAGGGCGAGGTCGGCCCCGGCGGCGGCCCCGCCGGTGACCTGTACGTGGAGATCCACGAGCTGCCGCACCCGACCTTCCAGCGGCGCGGGGACGACCTGCACTGCACGGTCACCATCCCGATGACCGCGGCGGCCCTGGGCACCAAGTGCCCGCTGGAGACGCTGGACGGCCTGGAGGAGATCGACATCCGGCCCGGCACCGGGTCCGGGCAGGCGATCCCGCTGCACGGGCGCGGCGTCACCCACCTGCGCGGTGGCGGGCGCGGCGACCTGATCGTGCACGTCGAGGTCACCACCCCGGGCAAGCTGGACCCGGCGCAGGAGGACCTGCTGCGCCAGCTGGCCAAGCTGCGGGGCGAGGAGCGGCCGATGGGCCAGTTCGCGCCGGGTCAGCAAGGCCTGTTCAGCCGTCTGAAGGACGCCTTCAACGGGCGCTGAGCGACGCCTTCGACGGGCGCTGAGCAGCGTACGAGAACACCTGCGAGCCCGGTCCGGGGATGCCCCGGACCGGGCTCGCGGCATGCGGGGCGGCAGGGCGGCGGCGGTATTCGGGCACCCCGGGGAACGGGACTATGCCAGGCGAATGCCGTGATTCGGTCCCGTGAGCGGGACATGGCACGATGCAGCTCATGTCCTCCGCACCGAACGGTCTCTTCGCGTACCCGATCGTGCAGGCGCCCATGGCGGGCGGCGCGTCCTGCCCGCCGCTCGCGGCCGCCGTGTGCGAAGCGGGGGCACTGGGCTTCCTCGCCGGCGGCTACAAGACCGCCGACGGCATGTACCAGGAGATCAAGCGGCTGCGGGCGCTCACCCGCCGCCCCTTCGGCGTCAACCTCTTCCTGCCGCAGGCCTCCCACGCGGACCCGGCCGCCCTGGAGGCCTACCGCGGGCACCTCGCCAGCGAGGCCTCCTGGTACGAGATCTCCCTCGCCGACGAGGACATCATCGGCACCATCGACGACGGCTACGACGCCAAACTGGCCATTCTCATCGAAGACCCGGTACCCGTCGTCTCCTTCACCTTCGGCCTGCCCTCGCCCGCGGCCTTCACCTGCCTGCGCAAGGTCGGTACGTACACGATCGCCACCGTCACCTCCGTCGAGGAGGCCCGCGCCGCCCAGGCGGCCGGCGCCGACGCCGTCTGCGTCCAGGGGGTGGAGGCGGGCGGCCACCAGGGCACCCACCGCGACGACCCGCAGGGCGACGGAACCGCCGGAGTCGGCCTGCTCGCGCTCGTCGCGCAGGTGCGCGAGGCCGTGGCCCTCCCGATCATCGCGGCGGGCGGCCTGATGCGCGGCTCGCAGATCGCCGCGCTGCTCGCCGCGGGCGCGGAGGCCGCGCAGCTCGGCACGGCCTTCCTGGCCTGCCCGGAGTCCGGCGCGCACCCCCTGCACAAGAAGGCCCTGACCGACCCGCTGTTCGTCCGGACGGAGCTGACCCGGGCCTTCTCGGGACGGCCGGCCCGCGGACTGGTCAACCGGTTCATGCGCGAGCACGGCCCGTACGCCCCGGCCGCGTACCCGCAGGTCCACCACCTGACCGCGCCGCTGCGCAAGGCCGCCGCGGCGGCCGGGGACCCGCAGGGCATGGCCCTGTGGGCGGGCCAGGGGCACCGGCTGGCGCGGGCCCTGCCGGCCGGGGAGCTGGTGGAGGTGCTCGCGGCGGAACTCGGCGCGGCGCAGAACGCGTTGAAGGCAATGCAGATGAGGAGTGCGTCATGACCGCCCCGGTGTTCGTGGTCGAAAAGGTTCCCGCGGGACCGGAGTTCGTCCTGGACGGTTCCGAAGGCCGCCACGCGGTCTCCGTGAAGCGGCTGGGGCCCGGCGAGGCCCTCGTGCTGACCGACGGCCGGGGAGGCTGGGCCGAGGCCGTCGTGACGGCCGCCGAGGGCAAGGACCGCCTCGTCGTCTCCGTGTCCGGGGCCTTCGAGGAGCCGGAGCCGGCCGTACGGATCACCGTCGTCCAGGCGCTGCCCAAGGGCGACCGGGGCGAGGTCGCCGTCGAGACCATGACGGAGACCGGCGTCGACGCGATCGTGCCCTGGCAGGCCTCGCGCTGCATCACCCAGTGGCGCGGCGACCGGGGAGCCAAATCCCTCGCGAAGTGGCGGGCCACCGCCCGGGAGTCGGGCAAGCAGTCCCGCCGGGTCCGCTTCCCCGAGGTCGCGGAGGCACTGTCCACCAAGCAGGTGGCGGCGCTGCTCGCGGAGGCCGCCCTCGCGGTGGTCCTGCACGAGGACCGGGACGCACCCTCGGGCGCGCTGGCCATCGCGGAACTGCCGGCCGCCGGCTCCATCGTCCTGGTCGTCGGACCCGAGGGCGGGGTCTCCCCGGACGAACTGGCCGCCTTCGCCGCGGCCGGGGCGCACCCGTACCGGCTGGGCCCCTCGGTGCTGCGCACCTCCACGGCGGGCACGGCTGCGGCGGCGGTCCTGCTGGCGCGGACGGGGCGCTGGTCCTGACGGGGCGCTGGTCCTGACGGGACGGCGGGACGACGGGGCGGTGGCCGTGACGGGCCGGTAGTCGTGACGGGCCGCCGGTGCTGAAGGGCGCCCGGCCCTGACGGGTCCGGCGGGGTGGCGGTGGATACGATGCCGGAACCGATCACCCGTCACGAAGGGCTCAGCACATGGCCGGGGAACCGCAGGCCGACTGCCTGTTCTGCAAGATCGTCGCCGGGAACATTCCCGCGACGGTCGTCCGGGAGACGGACACGACCGTCGCCTTCCGCGACATCAACCCGCAGGCGCCCACCCACGTCCTCGTCATCCCGAAGGCGCACTACCCGGACGCCGCCTCCCTCGCGGCCGCGGAGCCCGGGACCGCCGCCGAGGTCCTGGCCGAGGCCGGCCGCGTCGCGGTAGACGAGGGGCTCGCCGAACGCGGCTACCGGCTCGTCTTCAACACCGGCGCCGGCGCCGGCCAGGTCGTCTTCCACGCCCACGCCCACGTCCTCGGCGGCCGTGGCTTCGAATGGCCCCCGGGATAAACCGTGTCGTCACGAGAATTCGTGGTGCTGGGCACCGCCAGCCAGGTGCCCACCCGCCACCGCAACCACAACGGCTACCTGCTGCGCTGGGACGGCGAGGGCATCCTCTTCGATCCCGGCGAGGGAACCCAGCGCCAGATGCTCCGCGCCGGGGTGGCCGCGCACGACATCAACCGGATCTGCGTCACCCACTTCCACGGTGACCACAGCCTCGGTCTCGCCGGGGTCATCCAGCGGATCAACCTCGACCGGGTCCCGCACCCCGTCACCGCCCACTACCCGGCCTCCGGACAGAAGTTCTTCGACCGGCTGCGGTACGCCACGGCCTACCGCGAGACCGTGCAGCTCGCGGAGGAACCCGTCGCCGAGGACGGGATCCTGGCGCGCGGGGACGCGTACACCCTGGACGCGGTACGGCTCTCGCACCCGGTGGAGTCCTTCGGCTACCGGCTCACCGAGCCCGACGGGCGCCGGATGCTGCCCGAACTGCTCGCGCTCCACGGCATCAAGGGGCCGGACGTGGGCCGGATCCAGCGGGAGGGCTCCATCGGCGGAGTCACCCTCGACGAGGTCAGTGAGGCGCGGGCCGGACAGCGGTTCGCCTTCGTCATGGACACCCGGCTCTGCGAAGGCGTCGAGGAGCTCGCGGCGGGCTGCGACATGCTGGTCATCGAGTCGACCTTCCTCGACGAGGACGTCCAACTGGCCACCGACCACGGGCACCTCACCGCGGGGCAGGCGGCGCGGGTGGCGCGGGACGGGGGCGTGCGGCACCTCGTGCTGACGCACTTCTCGCAGCGCTACACCGATCCGTCGGAGTTCGAACGGCAGGCCCGGGCGGCCGGCTTCGAGGGGGAGTTGACGATCGCCGCGGATCTCGTACGGGTACCCGTGCCGAGGCGGGCCGGGTAGGCCGATCGCCGCCTCCCGCCGACTCCTTGTGTCCGCACCTCGCCGTGCGGATGCTTGGGGTGCCGCGGCCCGTGGGGCCCGCACGGCGAATCGACGCACGGCGAGGGGGAGACATGACCGGGACATCCGGAGCGGGTGGGGCGAGGGGCGCGTCGTGGGGACCGGGAGGGGGGCCGGGAGGGCCGGGAGGGCCGGGAGCGGACGCCGAATCGGTGAAGGCCTCCGTTGAGGCTGCCTCGGCTGCCTTCGGGGGCACGGGGTTCGGGGCCACGATGACGGAAGCCGGCTTCAAGGGGCTCCGGGACGGGGAGCGCGACGGAGCGCAGGGCCCCGCCGATGCCGCGCCGGACGACGCCCCGTCCGAGGACGCGGAGGGGGCGGAAGCAGGGGCCGAGTTCTCCCCGGCCGACGACCACGCCGGGGCCGACGCCGCCGTCGAGGTGTACGAGGACCCTGCCGCCGACGGCACCGCGGCCGACGGATCCGCCCTTCCCCCGGGCGCGGGCACGGGTGCGCAGGAGTGGCCCTCCGGAGCTGGAGAGGCGGACGGCTCCCGGGACGACCCCGGGTCGGGCGGGGGAACGGGCGCGGCGGACCGGTAACCCTCGGACGGAGCCGGTTCCGATGCCCGCTCCCGGCACGACCGCGTGCGTACGCGCAGGGGCGACCGACCGGCACGACGGCTTGCCCGTGCGGGACATGTGGGCACGGGGCGCAGGCCGTTGGCGCCGCGGCCCGCGCGGGGCGTTCCCGCGGGGCAGGAAGAGAACGACCCGGGGGCCACGCCGGATCGGCCGCCGGAGCCGTGTGGGATCGGCCCAGGCGTAGTGCTCGCCGGCGCTTTCGGAGCCTGCCCATGCGGGGCGCGGGTGTGGGGCCGGGAGGCGGTGCCTACACGTCGGCCCCGACCCGGCGTCGTGCCCTGTCGCGGCCGCGGCGGGTCGCCGTCGGGGAGGGGAGCAGGACCCGGAGCGGAGGCAGGCGCAGTGGGCGGGCGCGGAGTTGCGGGAGTTCCACGACCTCCAGCTCCTGCGCCCCGACGCGCGGCACCGAACCGGCCGGCGTCCCGGCTCCGGCGGCGAGCACCGCCGCCGGAGCCCCGCCGCGCCGCCGCACCGAGCCGGGGGTCAGCGGGCGGCCACCGACGTGCAGGGCGACCCCGGCCATCGGCCCGGCCACCGCCAGCAGCAGGATCCCGAGGGCCAGGCCCATGCCGGGGAACCCGGCGGCCTCGGCGAGCAGGCTCCCGGTGACGGGCCCGCAGGCCACGCCGAGCGAGGACGCGGAACCGACCAGGACGGCCCAGCGCCCGCGCGGGTCGAGGGCGGCGGCGAGGCCGATGGCGTAGGAGAGCGCGACGGGGTACACCGCGTTCCACAGGATCTCCCCGGCCGCGAAGGAGCCCAGGTCCCGCGCGTGCGAGGCGAGCACCACGCAGCAGGCGATGACCACCGTGCCCACGCCCACCGGGACCGCCCGACCGAGCCGGGACCCGAGCAGGGAGGCGGCCGTGACCCCGAGCAGCCCGGCGCCGAGCGCGGCCGCGAAGACGATCCCGAGGGTGACCTCGGACAGGCCCGCCTGCTGCGCGCCGATGCGGCCGCTGACGCCCCACAGGGCGTTCTGGGCCAGCGACCAGAGCATCAGGGCCCCGGCGAGCACCACCCCGGCGCGCGGGTACGGGAGCCGCCCGGAGGCCCGTACGGCCGGGTCGGTGTCCTCGGGACGGCCCGTGGGGTCCGTGCGGTCGGCCCCGGGCAGGCGGCCCGTCGCCGGCCAACACGCCAGCGCGACCAGGGCGATCGCCGCGAACGGCAGTCCGTGCCCGCCGCCGAGCCGGGGCAGGGTCAGGTACAGGGCCCCGGCCGTCGCCGACACCGACAGCAGCCCCAGCGCGGAGGTCCGGTGCGGGTCGCGCTGCGCGGCGATCCCGGAGGCGGCCACGGCGGTGGCCGTGCCCGAGCCGAAGCCGCCGAGGACGGCGCCCGCGACGACGAGGGGGAGCTGCGCGGTGGCGGCGGCCGTGCCGTACCCGAGAACGGCGAGCAGCAGCCCGAGCCGCGCCAGCGGGCGCGGCCCGAGGCGCGGGATGCGGGAGGCGAGGGTGAATCCGGCGGCGGCCGAGCCGAGCAGCAGGACCGAGCCGATCAGCCCGGCCTGCGCGGGGCTCAGCGGGAGGTGCGCGTCGAGTCGGCCGACGACGGTCGGCAGCAGGTACGGGGCGACGTAACCGGAGGTGAAGAGCGCGACGAGCGGCCAGGCGGCGGGCGGCGCGGGGGTGCGGTCGGGCACGATTGTTCCATGTGGTGCAGGTGGAGCATGAGATACCGCAAGACCGCGGGGCTCATATCTATCAAGCGGCCCGATCCTCCGAGAAGGGCGTTCAGGCGGTGATCTGCGTCACACTGTATTCCGGGCCCGCCCGGGAGGGAGGGCCTGACGGCGGGCGTGGGTTGAATCCCTTGGGAAGTCCCCTCAGGAAGTTCCATGGGGAAGCCCGTTGAAGAGACGTCCATTGAAGAAACGACCCGCCAAGATCAGAACGCGCGCCGAACCGAACGGGGAGTACAACGTGACCAGTCGCAGCAGCCGGGACAGCCTCGACTCCGCCGTGGACCCGCTCGGTCCGCTGCGCGACCCCCATGAACCCGGCTGCGACGTCTTCCTGACCGGCACGGTCTTCCTCGACATCATCTTCACCGGCCTCGAATCGGCCCCCGTGCGCGGCACGGAGTCCTGGGCGCGCGGCATGGGTTCCAGCCCCGGCGGCGTCGCCAACATGGCCACCGCCCTCGCCCGCCTCGGCCTGCGCACCTCCCTGGCCGCCGCCTTCGGGGACGACCACTACGGGGAGTACTGCTGGGACGCGCTCGAACAGGGCGAGGGCATCGACCTGTCGATGTCGCGGACCGTGCCCGGCTGGCACAGCCCCGTCACCGTCTCGATGGCGTACGAGGGCGAGCGCACGATGGTCTCCCACGGCCACGAGGCCCCGCCCCCGGCGGGCCCCGGCCCGTTCCCCCAGTGCCCGCCCCGCGCCCGCGCGGCCGTGGCCTCGCTCGGCCCGGGCGGTGGCGAGGCCTGGGTCGCCGAAGCGGCCCGGCGCGGGGCCCGGGTCTTCGCCGACGTCGGCTGGGACGACAGCGGGCGGTGGGACCTGGCGGCGCTGGCCGACCTGGAGCACTGCGAGGCCTTCCTGCCCAACGCGGGGGAGGCGATGGCCTATACGCGCACCGACTGCCCGCGCGCGGCGGCCCGGGCGCTGGCCGAGAAGGTGCCGATCGCGGTGGTGACGATGGGCTCCGAGGGCTCGTACGCGGTGGACGGGCGGACCGGGGAGACGGCCGAGGTCCCCGCGATCGCGGTCGACGCGCTGGATCCGACCGGGGCGGGTGACGTGTACGTGGCGGGGTTCCTCACCGGCACCCTCGCCGAGTGGCCCCTCGCCGACCGGCTCGCCTTCGCGGGTCTGACGGCCGCGCTGTCGGTGCAGGAGTTCGGCGGCTCCCTGTCGGCCCCCGGCTGGACGGAGGTGGCCCATTGGTGGCGCACCGCCCCGGAGGCCCTGCGGGGGCGGTACGGCTTCCTGGACGACCTCGTCCCGCGGGCGGCGGAGCCGGCGAGCCGGCGCCGGGCGGTCCCGACGATCGGCTTCCGCCACTCGGCGTAGGCCTGGCCGGCCGGGGGAACGGGGCATGCGGGGCCGCGCCCCCGCCCCCGGAGGCCCGGGGCCCGACCCCATAGGCCCCCGGCCCCGGAGGCCCGCGCCTCTGGAGGCCCGGGGCCCCTGCCCCGGAGGCCCCCGGCCCCTGAGGTCCGCGCCCCGGGCGCCCTCGCCCCCGACCTGGGCGGTCCGGCCCCGGCGGGTCGGTCGGGTGCGGCGCCGTTCCCGGGGGCCGGCCCCCGGACCCCCGCTCCTCAAACGCCGGAGGGGCTGATTCGGGCCGGTAGGGCCGGTATGGACAGGGGGACACCAGTCAGAATGAGCCCCGCCGCCCTGTGACGCGCGCCCGGGCCGGGCCCGCGCCCGCCGGGGAACGGACCGCGACGGCCCCGGATCCGCCGGGCTCGCGGCCCGCCCCGGGCGGGTCCCCGTACGCGACCCCGTAAAACCCCTCGGGGATGGCCGAGTGGCGACGTAGGCTTGGAAGTCCGGTGGCCGTCGATCGGCGCGGCCCCTCAGTGGGAGGTATGCGCAGGCCACAGTGCCGGCCCATGACTCAGACACCGACAGCCAAGACCCCCGCGCCGGGGCAGGCGCGAGCCCACTTCTCCGTACCGGCCACCCATCCGATGGTGTCCGTCCTCGGCTCGGGCGACGCCCTGCTGCGCGTGATCGAGAAGGCCTTCCCGAGGGCTGACATCCATGTTCGGGGCAATCAGGTCAGTGCGGTCGGCTCGGCGGCGGAAGTCGTGCTGATCCAGCGCCTGTTCGATGAGATGATGCTGGTGCTCCGCACCGGGCAGCCGATGACGGAGGACGCAGTGGAACGCTCGATCGCCATGCTCAAGTCGAGCGGCAACGGCGGTGGCCCGGACGAGACCCCCGCCGAGGTGCTCACCCAGAACATCCTCTCCAGCCGCGGCCGGACCATCCGTCCCAAGACGCTCAACCAGAAGCGGTACGTCGACGCGATCGACAAGCACACGATCGTCTTCGGCATCGGCCCCGCCGGTACCGGCAAGACCTACCTCGCCATGGCCAAGGCGGTCCAGGCCCTGCAGTCCAAGCAGGTCAGCCGGATCATTTTGACCCGCCCCGCCGTCGAGGCCGGAGAGCGGCTGGGATTCCTCCCCGGCACGCTCTTCGACAAGATCGACCCGTACCTGCGGCCGCTCTACGACGCCCTGCACGACATGATCGACCCGGACTCGATCCCGCGGCTGATGGCGGCGGGGACCATCGAGGTGGCGCCCCTGGCCTACATGCGCGGCCGGACGCTCAACGAGGCCTTCGTCGTCCTCGACGAGGCGCAGAACACCACTCCCGAGCAGATGAAGATGTTCCTGACCCGGCTCGGGTTCGACTCGAAGATCGTCGTCACCGGCGACGTGACCCAGGTCGACCTGCCGGGTGGCGCCAAGAGCGGTCTGCGGCAGGTGCAGGACATCCTCGAAGGCGTTCCGGACATCGCCTTCTCGCGGCTCACGTCCGAGGATGTCGTCCGGCACAAGCTGGTCGGCCGTATCGTCGACGCGTACGAGAAGTACGACGACAGCCAGGACGCGAAGCAGTCGCGGAACGGCTTCCAGCGGAAGTAGAAACCAGCGCACCATGTCGATCGACGTCAACAACGAGTCCGGAACCGAGGTCGACGAGCGGGCGATCCTCGACATCGCCCGCTACGCACTCGCCCGGATGCGGATCCACCCGCTCTCGGAGCTCTCCGTCATCGTCGTGGACGAGGACGCGATGGAGCAGCTCCACATCCAGTGGATGGACCTGCCCGGACCCACCGACGTCATGTCCTTCCCGATGGACGAGCTGCGTCCGCCGAAGAAGGACGAGGAGGAGCCCCCGCAGGGGCTCCTCGGTGACATCGTGCTCTGCCCCGAGGTCGCCAAGAAGCAGGGCGAGGACGCGCCGACGCAGCACTCCATGGACGAGGAGCTCCAGCTCCTGACGGTCCACGGGGTGCTGCACCTGCTCGGGTACGACCACGAGGAGCCGGACGAGAAGGCCGAGATGTTCGGCCTCCAGGCGGCCATCGTCGACGGATGGCGCGGCGAGAACGGCGTGACCGGCCCGTCCCCGGCCCCGACCGTCTCGTGACCGGCGATCCGCAGCTCATCGCCGGCGCCGTGGTGCTGGTGGTGGTGGCCTGGTTCGCCGCGTGCGCCGAGTCCGGAATCGCCCGGATCTCGGCCTTCCGCGCCGAGCAGGCCGTACGGGAGGGCCGGCGCGGCAGCGCGAAGCTGGCGCAGGTCGCCGGCGACCCCACCCGCTACGTCAATGTCGCGCTGCTGGTCCGGGTCACCTGCGAGATGGCGGCGGGCGTGCTCGTCACGTACGTCTGCCTCGACGAGTTCGGGGAGAACTGGACCGCGCTGCTCGTGGCCATCGGCGTGATGGTGCTCGTGTCCTACGTGGCGGTCGGGGTCTCCCCGCGCACCATCGGCCGGCAGCACCCGCTGAACACGGCGACGGCGGCCTCGTACGTCCTCGTACCGCTCGCCCGGATCATGGGGCCGGTCCCTCAGCTGCTGATCCTCCTCGGCAACGCGCTCACGCCCGGAAAGGGCTTCCGCAAGGGGCCCTTCGCCTCCGAGGCGGAGCTGCGCGCGATGGTGGACCTCGCGGAGAAGGAATCGCTGATCGAGGACGACGAGCGCCGCATGGTGCACCAGGTCTTCGAGCTGGGCGACACCCTCGTGCGCGAGGTCATGGTGCCGCGCACCGATCTGGTCTGCATCGAGCGGTACAAGACGGTCCGTCAGGCGACCACGCTCGCGCTGCGGTCCGGCTTCTCGCGGATCCCGGTGACCGGGGAGAACGAGGACGACATCGTCGGCATCGTGTACCTGAAGGACCTGGTCCGCAAGACGCACATCAGCCGGGACACGGAGAGCGAACTCGTCTCCACGGCGATAAGGCCGGCGGTGTTCGTGCCGGACACCAAGAACGCGGGTGACCTGCTGCGCGAGATGCAGTCGGTGCGCAATCACGTGGCGGTGGTCATCGACGAGTACGGAGGCACCGCCGGCATCGTCACCATCGAGGACATCCTGGAGGAGATCGTCGGCGAGATCACCGACGAGTACGACCGGGAACTCCCGCCCGTGGAGGAGCTGGGCGGGGACCGCTACCGGGTCACCGCGCGGCTGGACATCACCGATCTCGGTGAACTGTTCAAGGTGGACTCCTTCGACGACGAGGACGTCGAGACGGTCGGCGGACTGCTCGCCAAGGCGCTGGGCCGGGTCCCGATCGCCGGCGCCTCGGCGATGGTGGACCTGCCCGACGGGCGGCCGCTGCGGCTGACGGCGGAGTCCCCGGCGGGACGACGGAACAAGATCGTGACCGTGCTGGTGGAGCCGGTGACCCCGGCGGACGGCCAGGACGGCGAAACGGAGTGACCGAGTGACGCCTGCGGAGCTGCGCGCTTTCTGCCTGGGGTTCAACGCGGCGGTGGAGGAGTTCCCCTTCACCCCGGAGACCTCGGTGTTCAAGGTGCTGGGGAAGGTGTTCGCGCTGAGCGCGCTGGACGGCGACCCGCTGAAGGTCAACCTCAAGTGCGAACCGGAGCGGGCGGTGGCGCTGCGTGCGGAGCACGAGGCGATCGTGCCGGGCTGGCACATGAACAAGCGGCACTGGAACACCGTGACCGCGGGCGGGCCGGGGGCACTGCCCGACGCGCTCGTACGGGAGCTGGTCGAGGACTCGTACGACCTGGTGGTCGCGGGCCTGCCGAGGGCGGAGCGGCTGCGGCTCGACCGGCCGTAGGGGGCGTCCTGCGCTCCGGGCGGCGGAATCGGGGAGGGGTCCAAGGTCATCGATCAAGGGACCTTCGGGGCCGTGCCCGCGCTTACGCAGCGCTAAGTTTTATCCCTGCGCCACCAAGATCCCGGGGGGACACCAGGGGTGGAGGGGAGAGCGCGTCCGCGGGGTCGTCGTGCGGCCCCGCGGACGCGCTCCATATGCTTCGGGCTATGACCGACAGCACCGGGATCGACCCCGAAGACACCAAGATCATCACGTTGGCGCGCAGCGCCCGGGCCCGCAACGGCGTGCCCGAGGGGGCGGCGGTCCGGGACGAGACCGGCCGTACGTACGTCGCCGGAACCGTGGCACTGGACTCCCTGAAGCTGAGCGCGCTCCAGACGGCCGTCGCGATGGCCGTGGCCAGCGGCGCCCAGTCCCTGGAGGCGGCGGCCGTCGTCAGCGCCGCCGAGACCCCCTCCGACGCCGACCGCGCGGCGGTCCGCGACCTCGGCGGCCCGGACACCCCGGTCCTCCTGGCAGGCCCGGACGGCACCCTGAAGTCGACGACTGCGGCCGGAGCCTAGGCCGGAGCCTGGGCCCCGCCCCGGCTCAGATCCGCAGCAGGTCCGCCGTTTCGGTGTGACCGAAGCGGGTCGCCCACTCGGCGGGGGTCAGCGCTTTCCAGCGGAAGTGCGGATCCGCTCCGTGCTCCAGCAGGACCCTGGCCGTTCCCGTGTGGCCCTCGGCCCCCGCGCGGCCCAGAGCGGTGGCGCGCAGCCGGTTGGCGCGGTCGGGGTCGGCGCCTGCGGCGAGCAACTGCCTCACGATGCCGGTGCGGCCCCCGGTGGCCGCCTGCACCAGGGGCAGTTCCTCGTCGTACGGGCCCGTGGTCTGCTCGGGGTCCGCGCCGGCCGCGAGCAGCAGGCGCACCACGCCGTCCCGGCCGCCGCGTACCGCGAGGTCCAGGCCCGTACGCCCTTCGGCGTCGCGCGTGTCCGCGGGGACGCCCCGGCCCAGCAGCCGCGACACGGCCGCCTCGTCCCCGGTCCCCGACGCCCGTACGAGCTCCTCCGCCGCGGCTGCCCCACCCCTGTCGTCCACAGGCGCATGGTCGCAGGACGGCCCCTCAGCCCGCGACGGCCCCGGCAGGGCTCCGGCGGCGGATGACCATCGCCATCAGGGCGGCCATCGCGCACAGGGCGCCCGAGGCGTACCAGACGGGGTCGTACGAGCCGAAGGCGTCCCGGGCCAGGCCGCCCAGGAAGGCCACCAGCGCGGCACCGATCTGGTGCGAGGCCAGGACCCAGCCGAAGACGATGGCTCCGTCGTCCCCGTAGTGCTCGCGGCACAGCGCGATCGTCGGCGGGACGGTCGCGACCCAGTCCAGGCCGTAGAAGACGATGAAGAACACCATCGGCGGGTGCACGGTCGGGGCCAGCAGCATCGGGAGGAAGAGCAGGGAGATCCCGCGCAGGGCGTAGTAGACGGCGAGGAGGCGGCGCGATTCGAAGCGGTCCGTCAGCCAGCCGGAGAAGACCGTGCCGATCACGTCGAACACGCCGATCACGGCGAGCAGCCCGGCCGCCGCCGTCACTGGCATGCCGTGGTCGTGGGCCGACGGGACGAAGTGGGTCTTCACCAGCCCGTTGGTCGAGGCCCCGCAGATCGCGAAGGTGCCCGCCAGCAGCCAGAAGGGGCCGGTCCGGGCCGCCTTGGCCAGGACGCCCAGGGCCCGGCGGGCGGCGCCGGGAACGGGGGCGGGCTTGGGCGTGTACGGGCCCCCGTACGGCGTGGTCCCGATGTCCGCCGGGTGGTCGCGCAACAGCAGCCAGACGAAGGGCACCACGGCCAGGGCCGCGAGCGAGACGGTGACGGCCGCCGGGCGCCAGCCGTGGTTCTCGACCAGCCAGGCCAGTAGCGGCAGGAAGACCAGCTGGCCGGAGGCCCCGGCGGCGGTCAGGATGCCGGTGACCAGGCCGCGCCGGGCGGTGAACCAGCGGCTGGTCACCGTCGCGGCGAAGGCCAGGGCCATCGAGCCGCTGCCCAGGCCGACCAGGACGCCCCAGTAGAGGACCAGTTGCCAGGAGGCGGTCATCCACACCGTGGCCACCGAGCCGCCGGCTATGACGGTCAGTGCGAGGGCGACGACCCGGCGGATGCCGAAGCGGTCCATCAGGGCGGCGGCGAAGGGCGCGGTGAGCCCGTACAGCGCGAGGTTCACGGAGACGGCGAGGCCGATCGTGCCCCGCGACCAGTCGAACTCCTCGTGCAGCGGCTCGATGAGCAGACCGGGGAGCGAGGCGAAGGCGGCGGCGCCGATGATCGTCACGAAGGCGACGGCGGCCACGAACCAGGCGCGGTGGACGCGGTGCGGCCCCCGCGGCGATGCGTCGGCGGGGGCGCCGGGGACGCCGGGGTCGGCGGCCTGGCCGGAGGCGGGCGTCGGTGCGGGGGAGGGGCCGGGGCCCGGGTCTGTCTGCGTCACGTCGACAGTTTCCGGCCGCCGGGGACCCCTACGACAGTGGCCTGACCGACACCCTTCGATATGATCGGGCCATGGAGCCCCGCGCGCACCGTGTCCCCCGCGTCCACCGTGTCGTCGTACTCGCCCTCGCCGGGCTGCTGCCCTTCGAGCTCGGGATCCCGCACCGGATCTTCGGGCGGGCGAAGGATGCCGCCGGGCGGCCGCTGTACGAGATCGTCACCTGCGGGCTCGCCCCCGGCCGGGTCCCCACGGACGCCGACTTCGACGTCCACGTCGAGCACGGCCCCGAACTACTGGCCACGGCCGACACGGTGGTGGTCCCCGCCTCCTACGAGCTGGGCCCCGTCCACGACGAGGGCCGGCTCACCCCCGAACTGGCGGCGGCCCTCGCCCACATCAGGCCGGGCACCAGGCTCGTCTCCATCTGCACCGGCGGCTACGTCCTGGCCGCCGCCGGGTACCTGGACGGCCGCCGGGCCACCACCCACTGGTCCTCCGCCGAGCACTTCCAGCGGACCTTCCCGGCCGTCCTGGTCGACCCGGGCGTGCTCTACACCGATGACGGGGACGTGCTCACCTCCGCCGGAGTCGCCGCCGGGATCGACCTGTGCCTGCACATCGTGCGCCGCGACCACGGCGCTGCCGTCGCCAACGACGTGGCCCGGCGCACCGTCGTACCGCCGCACCGCGAGGGCGGGCAGGCCCAGTTCATCGAGCGCCCGGTGCCGCAGCCGCAGCGGTCGGCCACCACCGCGGCCCGCGCCTGGGTACTGGACCGGCTGCACGAACCGCTGCGGCTGACCGACCTGGCCCGGCAGGAGGCCATGTCGGTACGGACCTTCACGCGCAGGTTCCGCGAGGAATCGGGGCTCAGCCCGGGCGAATGGATCGTCGGGCAGCGGGTGGAGCGGGCCCGGGCCCTGCTGGAGCAGACCGATCTGCCCATGGAACACGTGGCCCGGGAGGCGGGCTTCGGGACAGCGCAGTCCCTGCGCAAGCACGTCCAGGCGGCGCTCGGCGTGAGCCCGACGGCCTACCGGCGGACCTTCAGGGCGGCCGCACCGGGAGCCACCCTGCCATCTCCTGATGGGACATCAGTTGCTGCCGGGTCCGTGCATTGACTTATCCCCCCGCCCGCTCGTGAATGGCCCCCTGGCGGGGTACGGGATCCCAGGGGGCGGTCGGTGCGGACTTCGGCGCGAATAACGGCGCGGCACAGAGGATGGTCGGCGGCCGTCGGCATGGCGGTACTGGCCGCGGCGACCGGGGGCGCGCTGAGCGCACCCGCGGCCGCGGAGGGGGAGACGCCGCCCGGGCAGGTCGAGTTCCCGACGCACTGCCTGCCGCCCCAGGAGGCCGGACTGCCACCGGCCGACGGGCCCACCACCGCCCGGGTCACCGTGGACGACCTGACGCCGCGCGTGGGCGACACCGTCACCGTCACCTACCAGGTGGCCCGGACCCCCGCCGTGAACCCGCTCGCCGTCGCGCTGCCCGGTGACGTCCTCACCCCGACGGGGCGGATCGTCCTCGGAGGCGCACAGCAGGGCGAGGTCACCGTCGTCGGAGCCAAGCGCAACGACCCCGTCGAGGTGGGCGGGGCGCTGCCCGCCGTCACCATGACCGGCACCTTCACCGTCACCGCTCCCGGCGAGATCACCCTGGCCCCGGGCGGCTACACCTTGCACACCGGTCACCTCCTCGAACTCGACACCGTGTGCGCGGTCGCCGGGGGCGGGGAGGCGGGGCCGGATCCGGATCCGCGGCCTTCTGTGTCGGCCTCGGCTTCGGCATCGGCGTCCGCGTCTGCGGTCCCGTCGGCCCCGTCGTCGCCGGGGGCGCTGCCGCTGCCGGCGCCGCTCCCCGGCGGAGCCCCGGTGGCGCAGCGGATCACCGCGAGCCCGCTGCCGGCGGCCAACGTGCGCGCCGTCGCGCTCGGCACGGCCGCGGGCGGCCCGGGCGCCAAGGTCAAGGTCACCGGAGCCGGCTTCCTCCCCGGCGCGGAGGTGACCGTGGCGGGCCGGGCGGGCACGGCGGAGACCGCCGACCGGGTCATCGCCAAGGCCGACGAGCTCGGCGTGGTCCTCGCGGAGCTGCCGGTCACGGACCGGGCGACCACCGCCGTCGTGGCGTACGAGGGCGCCGCCTGGACCCCGGAGCTCGGATCCGGCCCGGCCGCGTACACGGTGATCGTCGCCGCCCCGCTGCCGCCGGGCAGCCAGACGGTGACGGCGGTCGTGGAGCCGGGCGAGCTCGGCATGACCCAGCAGGGCGACGCGGTGACCCTGGCCGCGGTCCCGTACGGGGACGGGGGCGCGGCGGCCGGCCGGATCGGCACCGTCACCGTCAAGGACGCCCGCGGCGGGCCGGCCGGGTGGTCCCTGATCGGCAAGGTCACCGATTTCACGGGCGCCGGCGGGCTCCGGATCCCGGGCGCCTCCCTGAGCTGGACCCCGACGTGCGTGGCCGCGGCCGGCAGCCCCAGCGTGTGTGCGCCGGGCAGCGCGGGCACCGTCGGGCCCGATGGCGCGGTGCTGGCCTCCACCGGTGACGCGGCGCTCGTGGGCGGCACCTTCACCGTCGACGCGGGCGTCACCCTCCAGGTGCCCCCGTACACCCCGCCGGGTGCGTACACGGCGGTGCTGACGCTGACGTTGTCGTGACCGGGCCCGGCCTCGCCGCAGCCCCCCGTGTGCCGCTGCGCGGTGCGAAGTCCCCTACCCGCCCTTCGCCCGTTCCCCGGGGCTCCGCCCCGGACCCGTTCCCGGGGGCCAGCCCCCGGACCCCAGCTCCTCAAACGCCGGAGGGGCTGAATTTTCGCCGGCGTCGGCCACATCCAGCCCGGCCACATCCAGCCCCTCCGGCGTTTGAGGAGCGGGGTCTGGGGCGGAGCCCCAGGGGGGTCCGGGCGCAGCCCGGGGAACAGGGGAAGGGCGGGGCGGGGAGAGGAACCCCCCGGGGCCTCCCCGCACATGCACGCCACCACCGCCCCGCAGGCGCGCAAGCCGCGCAGGCCCTGGCCCCGGCCCGGGCCCCGGCCCCGCACGCATGGCGCCGTCCGGTCGGGGTGGCGGTCGCCGCCCTGCTCGTGGGGCTCGGGATCCTGCTCGGCGGGGCCGGGACGGCCAGGGCCGCCGACAACGGGCAGTGGTCCGTGCTGCCCGCCGCCAACACCCTCGGGCAGCGCCCGTACTTCTACCTCGCCGCCGCCCCCGGCCAGCGCGTCACCGACTCCGTGACCATCGCCAACCGCACCGACCGCCCCCGCACCTTCCGCCTCTACGCCGCCGACGCCTACAACACCGCCCGAGACGGCGGCTTCGCCCTGCGCGGGCCCGAGGAGCCGCGCACCGCCACGGGTGCCTGGACGGCGCTGGCGCGGGAGCGGATCACCGTCCCGGCGAAGACGGCCGTCGACGTCGGCTTCACCCTCACCGTCCCCGACCGGGCCGAACCCGGGGACCACCCCGGAGCCGTCGTCGCCCTGGAGGACCGGCCGGGCGCCGCCACTCAGGGGATAGGGATCCAGCAGGCCGTCGCCGCCCGCGTCTACCTCCGGGTGACCGGTCCCACCGCCCCCGCCCTGGCCGTCGAGGAACTCCGCACCGTCCGTCGCGGCGCGGCCGGCGCGGAGGTCTCGTACACGCTCCACAACCTCGGCAACGTCACCCTGCGCCCCCGCGCCACCCTGACCGCCTCCGGGGCGCTGGGCCGGGGACTGCTCTCCCGCCCCCTGACCGGCCTGCCCGCCGAGCTGCTGCCCGGCCAGCGGGTCCGGCTCACCGCGCGGTGGGCGGACCCGCCCGCCCTGGAATGGGCCCAGGTCGCGGTGGTGGCCCGGGCCGACGGCACGGCGGCCGAGGCCACCACCGGACACGCCGCGCACCCCGCCCTGAACGGCCTGCTGGCGGCCGCATCGGCCCTCGTCGCGGCGGCCTGGTCGGCGCTGGGAGCCGCATCGGGGAGAATGGCCCGTATGAGCGATCGTTCCCCCGAGACCACCAGCCCGCACCGTGCGGGCTTCGCATGCTTCGTCGGCCGTCCCAACGCGGGGAAGTCGACCCTGACCAACGCGCTCGTGGGTACCAAGGTCGCGATCACCTCCAACCGGCCGCAGACCACCCGCCACACGGTCCGCGGCATCGTGCACCGTCCCGACGCCCAGCTCGTCCTGGTCGACACGCCCGGCCTCCACAAGCCGCGCACCCTGCTCGGCGAGCGCCTCAACGACGTCGTGCGCGCGACCTGGTCCGAGGTCGACGTGATCGGCTTCTGCCTGCCCGCGGACCAGAAGCTCGGCCCCGGTGACAAGTTCATCGTCAAGGAGCTCGCGGGGATCAAGAAGACCCCCAAGATCGCGATCATCACCAAGACCGACCTCGTCGAGTCCAAGGTGGTGGGCGAGCAGCTCATCGCCGTGCACCAGCTCGCCGAGGAGCTCGGCTTCGAGTGGGCCGAGATCGTTCCCGTCTCGGCGGTCGGCGACACCCAGGTCCAGCTGCTGGCGGACCTGATCGCGCCGATGCTGCCCAAGAGCCCGCCGCTGTACCCGGAGGGCGACCTCACCGACGAGCCCGAGATGGTGATGGTGGCGGAGCTGATCCGCGAGGCCGCGCTGGAGGGCGTACGGGACGAGCTCCCGCACTCCATCGCCGTGGTCGTCGAGGAGATGATCCCCCGGGAGAACCGCCCGGCGGACCGCCCGCTGCTGGACATCCACGCCAACCTCTACATCGAGCGGCCGAGCCAGAAGGGCATCATCATCGGCCCGAAGGGCGCCCGCCTGAAGGAGGTCGGGATGAAGTCGCGCAAGCACATCGAGGCGCTGCTCGGCACCCCGGTCTTCCTCGACCTGCACGTGAAGGTCGCCAAGGACTGGCAGCGCGACCCCAAGCAGCTGCGCAAGCTGGGGTTCTAGCAGCAGGCTTCTACGGAAGCCGGCGCACCTTCACCGCATTGTCCGTACGGGTCCCGGGCCGGCCGTCAGGCTGGTTCTGGGCCCGTACGTGTTCCTCCGCCAGCAGGACCTCCCAGGCACCGGCCTCCAGTTCCAGCTGGGCGAGGACATCGTCCGGGGTCGGGAAGTCCACCTCCGGGCGGTCCTCCTGCCAGGACGCCCAGCCCGCGTGCCCGACGACGAGCAGGATCCCGCCGGGGGCCACGGCCGCGGCGGCCCGGCGCAGGATCCGGTCGCGCGGGAACTCCCCGAAGGTGTGCAGGAAGCACGCGGAGACCAGGTCGTACGCGCCCGCCGGGAAGGACTCCGCGAGGTCGTGCCGCTCCCAGGCGGTGCGGTCCGCGACCCCGGCCTCGGCGGCGTGGACCGCGGCCCGCTCCAGGGCGACCCCGGAGATATCCGTCCCCGTCACGTGCCACCCCTGCCGCGCGAGCCACACGGCGTCGCCGCCCTCTCCACAGCCCAGGTCCAGGGCCCTGCCGGGAGTGAGCTGGGCGGCCTCCCGGGCCAGTACGGCGTTGGCGTCGCCGCTCCAGATCCTGTGGCTCTCGCGGTAGCGGGAGTCCCAGAACTCCTCGCCCGCGAAGTCGGTCTCGGGGGAGGGGGCGTGGGGGGTCTGGTCGTGCGCGTGCGCCATTTCGGTCTCTTTCCGGTCGATACGGGTACGGGTGCCCGCGCCTCCGATGCTCCGCCCCGACCTCCGCCCCGGCCAAGCGACCTTGCCGTTCCCGCAAAACAACAGCCTCAGAATTGCGCGGGACGCCCCCAGTCCGGGGGCAGCAGGTCAGAGAGGTCGCCCAGGCCGCGCTCCCGCCACTGCCCGAAGGTCAGCGGCGCCCCGCCGCCCGGGTGGTCCAGGGACAGCGGCACGATCAGCCCGCAGGTGGCCCGGCCGTCCCACCACACGGTGCCGGCCAGCGGCCCCGTCAGCGCGAGCAGCGTGGCGAAGCCGCAGCCGTTGTCCCGCAGCACCACGGCGCCGGCCGTCTTGCGGTCCTCGAACTCGTCGCCCTCGGTCTCGTTCCAGGCCTGCCGGGCCGCCCGGCAGGCGGCCTCGTCGGGGAAGTCCTCCTCGCGCGGCCACCGCTCCCACAGCGCCGCATCCGCCTCGACGTAGGAATCGGGGTGCGGGAAGGGCAGGGGCAGCAGATCGCGCCGCGTGTCCTGGTTCCCCGCCCACCACCAGCCGTCCGGGCCCCGCTCCAGCCGGTGCAGCGGGCCGCCCGCGCTCACGTCGAGGAGGTACGAGCGGTACGCGGACGGGAAGCGGACGCCGAGCTCCGTCTCCGCCCGGTCCACCTCGGCCCCGGTCAGCGGCGGGTGGTCCGGCGGCGGGGGAGCGGCGGACCTTCCCGGGGCCGGGCCCCGCGGCCGCGTGAGGCCGCGGACCAGCAGCCGGCGGATCACAGCGGCCGGTCCGCGATCAGGGCCGTGCCCGCGGAGCGGAAGCCGAGGCGGGCGTAGAGGCGGGCCACGTCCTCGTCGCCCGCCGAGAGGAAGACCGTGCGGGCTCCGCGGTCCAGGGCGTCGGCGACCAGGGCGGCCGTCACCGCGAGGGCCAGGCCCTGGCGGCGGGCCGAGGGGAGGGTGCCGACACCGACCACCTCGGCGACGTCGCCGACCGGGATGTACTGGCCGGAGCACAGGACCGCGCCGTCGCGCACGGCCGCCGCCAGGGCGGTGCGGCCCGACTCGATCATCCCGGCGACCCGGATCCGGCGGCCCTCCGAGGCCGGGTCCCGCTCCGCGATCGCCAGTTCAGCCGGGCCCGCCTCGCCCACGGCCGTGCCGGGAGCGGCGAAGGCCAGCATCGGCACCGTCACGGCCGGGCGTAGCAGCGGGTCGGCCGCGCCGAGTACGCGTACGTCCGGATGCGCGGGGAGCCGTACCGCCGCGGGGTCGAGCACCATCAGCGGATGCGCGTGCACGGTCAGCCCGGCCGCCTCCGCGGCGGCCCGTAGGGAGGGGGTGGTTTCGGCCACCCACTCGAAGGCCTCGGGTACCTTCAGCTCCCGCTGCCGGGCCAGCACCCGCTCCATGTCGGCCACCGAGACGCCCTCGGCGCGGGCGCCGCCGAGGGCGGGCCGCGCGTAGTAGGGCCAGCCCTCGCCCTCCTGGACGAACAGGGTCAGCGGGCCGAAGTCCTCGGCCCGCGCCCCGCCGGCCCGGGGGGCCGCGTCGTAGTAGCGCTCAAGCTCGGGCAGGTGGTCGGAAGGGGTGATCATCCGGCCATCCAAGCAAGGACACCGCGATCAGGCACCTTCTTTCAGCACGCGCGAGATCAGCGAGCGCTGGGCCTCCGACAGGTTCGGCTCCTGGCAGAGCACCGTCCGCCCGTCCACCGTGATCCGGTACGAGAATCCGTCCCGGACTCGGTCCGCCGGATCCCCCGGCGGAACGGGCCGCAGGGCCAGCTGGGCCAGCGCCTGCCACTCGTCCGCGTCGGGCAGGCACGAGGTGTCCACCTCGCCCCGCCGCTCGATCCCCGCGAAGCCGCCCGTCCGCACCACCTGAATCCGCATGACCGCCCTTCTACCCGGCGTCCGCTAACCCAAGCCGACCGCCGACCACGCCTTCTGCAGCGCCTGGTGTTCCGCGCCGCCGTCGCCGTACCGGGTGACGGCCGCGGCGGTCGTCAGGGCGGCGAACCGGGCGAAGTCCGCCTTCGGGCCCAGCTCCCCGCCGGTCAGGGTGTCGTACCAGATCCGCCCGGCCCGCTCCCAGGCCTTGCCGCCGAGCTCGGTGGCCACGAGGTAGAAGGCGTGGTTGGGGATGCCGGAGTTGATGTGCACCCCGCCGTTGTCGCGGGAGGTGCGGACGTAGTCGTCCATCGTCGCGGGCTGCGGGTCCTTGCCGAGCTCGTCGTCCTCGTACGCCGTCCCGGGCGCCTTCATCGACCGCAGGGCGAATCCGCTGTCCACGGAGGGCCCGAGCAGCCCGGCACCGATCAGCCAGTCGGCGTCCCCGGCCGTCTGGTCCAGGGAGTACTGCTTGATGAGGGAGCCGAAGACATCGGACATGGACTCGTTGAGCGCGCCGGACTGGCCGTAGTACTCCAGATCGGCGGTGTGCTGGGTGACGCCGTGGGCCAGTTCGTGCCCGATGACGTCCACGGAGACGGTGAAGTCGAGGAAGAGGTCGCCGTCGCCGTCGCCGAACACCATCTGGCTGCCGTCCCAGAAGGCGTTGTTGTACAGCCGGTCGTAATGGACGCTGGCGTTCAGCGGCAGGCCGGCGTCGTCGATGGAGTGGCGGCCGAAGGCCTTGAAGAAGAGCTCGAAGGTGGCCCCGAGCCCGGCGTAGGCGCGGTTGACGCTGGCGTCCTGGCCGGCGTCCTCACCCTCGCCGCGCACCTTCGTCCCGGGCAGCCGGGTCCGGTGCTGGGCGTCGTAGATGGTCCGCTCGGGGTTCTCGGACGGTGTTTCCCCGGCGGGCGGGAGCACCGCCATCAGCCGCCGCACCCGGTGGGAGGCGTCCAGCTCGAGGGTCCGCCGGGCGGCGGCGGCCCGGGCGGGGTCCTCGGACCGGGCGATCTTGTCCAGGAGGTGCGGCGGCACCACGGTGCAGAAGACGGGGTGGCGGGGGGCGAAGAAGGCATCCATGCCCGGCAATGTGGCAGCGGGTCACCTCGATGTCACTAGGTGCAACCATGATTCATTCGGTCGTGTCACATGCCCGTCGCGGGGCGACGGGCTTGCGTTACGGCACATCGCTGGGTGTGGTGCGGTCACCGCGAGCGCCCACGCCTCTGCGGGCGTGGGCAGTGGCTTGACCTTCACCACCGGCCTCACGGTGGCGGAGGCAGTGGCCCGCACTTCCCATCGCTCGCATTCCGTGTGCGCATCGTCGCAATCAGTGATCATGTGATCGTATGTACGAATGTGATGCTCATTGGGGGATCGGACCGACCCTGCCGCACCGAAAGAGGCTTAGCTCACAAAGGGTGCAAAACGGACCTGCGGGTCTTGCATACTGAAACAGGTCCCGCATTACGGGGCGGCTCGGTTAGGCTCGGCCCATCATGCGTTTCGGGCTGCTTCTCCTTAGCTGCCGCGGCGAGGGCCTGTAGTCGTAGGCCGACCCCCTCCCCGCGGAGTTTGGTGTTGCGGTTTTGCGACCGTCCGTCGGCCGTCCCAGCGAACTACACGCGGACACGCGAGGAGCCCTACGTCATGAGCCAGCACACTTTTGTCGGTCGCCCCACGCCCATCACGAACGCGACCCACACCCAGAAGCCCTCCGGGATGCCCATCCACAAGTACGGCTCGTACGAGCAGGTGGACATCCCCGACCGCACCTGGCCCGAGGCCCGCGTCACCAAGGCGCCCCGCTGGCTGTCCACGGACCTGCGCGACGGCAACCAGTCGCTGATCGACCCGATGACCCCCGCCCGCAAGCGCGAGATGTTCGACCTGCTGGTGCGCATGGGCTACAAGGAGATCGAGGTCGGCTTCCCGTCCTCCGGTGAGACCGACTTCAACTTCGTGCGCTCCATCATCGAAGAGGGCGCGATCCCGGACGACGTGACCATCTCCGTACTGACCCAGGCCCGCGAGGACCTGATCGAGCGGACCGTGGAGTCGCTGGTCGGCGCCAAGCGCGCCACCGTGCACCTGTACAACGCGACCGCGCCCACCTTCCGCCGGGTCGTCTTCCGCGGCTCGAAGGAGCAGATCAAGCAGATCGCCGTCGACGGCACCCGCCTGGTCATGGAGTACGCGGACAAGCTGCTGGGCGACGACACCGTCTTCGGCTACCAGTACAGCCCGGAGATCTTCACGGACACCGAGCTGGACTTCGCCCTGGAGGTCTGCGAGGCCGTCTGTGACGTGTGGCAGCCGTCCGAGGGCCGCGAGATCATCCTGAACCTGCCCGCCACCGTGGAGCGCTCGACGCCCTCCACCCACGCGGACCGCTTCGAGTGGATGGCCCGCAACCTGACCCGCCGCGAGCACATCTGCATCTCCGTGCACCCGCACAACGACCGCGGCACCGCCGTGGCGGCCGCCGAGCTGGCCCTGATGGCCGGCGCCGACCGCATCGAGGGCTGCCTGTTCGGGCAGGGCGAGCGCACCGGCAACGTCGACCTGATCACGCTGGGCATGAACCTGTTCTCGCAGGGCATCGACCCGCAGATCGACTTCTCGCAGATCGACGAGATCCGTCGCACCAGCGAGTACTGCAACCAGATGGAAGTCCACCCGCGCCACCCCTATGCGGGCGACCTCGTCTACACCGCCTTCTCCGGCTCCCACCAGGACGCCATCAAGAAGGGCTTCGACGCCATGGAGGCCGACGCGGCCGCCAAGGGCGTCACCGTCGACGACATCGAGTGGGCGGTCCCGTACCTGCCCATCGACCCGAAGGACGTCGGCCGCTCCTACGAGGCGGTCATCCGGGTCAACTCGCAGTCCGGCAAGGGCGGCATCGCGTACGTCCTGAAGAACGACCACAAGCTGGACCTGCCGCGCCGCATGCAGATCGAGTTCTCGCGGATCATCCAGGCCAAGACCGACTCCGAGGGCGGCGAGGTCACCCCGACCGCGATCTGGAACGTCTTCCAGGACGAGTACCTGCCCAACCCCGAGAACCCGTGGGGACGCGTCCAGCTGCGCTCCGGCCAGACCACCACCGACAAGGACGGCACCGACACGCTGACCGTCGAGGCGGTCGTGGACGGCGCGGAGACCGTGCTGGACGGCACCGGCAACGGTCCCATCTCGGCCTTCTTCGACGCCCTGGCCGGCATCGGCATCGACGCCCGCCTGCTGGACTACACCGAGCACACGATGAGCGAGGGCGCCTCCGCCGTCGCCGCCTCGTACATCGAGTGCGCGATCGACGGCCGCGTCCTGTGGGGCATCGGCATCGACGCGAACACCACCCGCGCCTCCCTGAAGGCGGTCATCTCCGCCGTCAACCGCGCGGGCCGCTGAACCGTAGGTACGTGACGGAACCCCGCTCCTCCCTTCCGGAGGGGCGGGGTTCCGCCGTTTCCGGGGGCCTCAGCGCGCCAGGTAGCCGCCGTCCACCGGCAGGATGGCGCCCGTCACGAACGAGGCCGCGTCCGACGTCAGGAAGGCGATGGCGCGGGCCACCTCCTCCGGTTCGCCGAGCCGGCCCATCGGGTGAGCCGCGGCGATCTCCTCCAGGTACTCGGGCCCGCCCGGCTCGTCCGTCAGCGCCAGCACCCGCTCCGTACGGATGGTCCCGGGTGCCACGGCGTTGACCCGGATCCCCCGCGCCGCCCACTCCACCGCGAGGTGCTTGGTCAGCCCCGAGGCCACGAACTTCGCCGGCCCGTAAGCGGCCTGGCGCGCCTGCCCGGCCACCCCCGAGATCGAGGACACGCAGACCAGCGCCCCGCCGGGCCGCGGCTGCAGGAGCATCGCCTCGATGGCGTACTTGCAGGTCAGGAACATGCCCCGGCCGTCGATGGCCATGACGCGGTCCCAGTCCTCGGGGCTGGTCTCCCGTACATCCGAAAGAGGGAGCACTCCGGCGTTCGCGACGGCGACGTCGAGCCGTCCGTACGCGCCGGTCGCGGCCTCCACCATCGCGCGGTTGGACCGTGGATCGGACACGTCACCGGTCACCACGGTGACCTCGTGGCCCTCGCCGGCCAGCTGGGCGCGCAAGGCGTCCAGGCCGGGGCCGTTGACGTCGGACGCGGTCACCCGGGCGCCGGAGCGGGCCAGCAGCAGGGCCGTCGCCCGGCCGATGCCGCTCGCGGCTCCGGTCACCAGACAAGACTTCTCGTTCATGCGGCCGAGGGTAGGGAAGCCGGGGGCGGCCGTGGGCCAAGGGCGCGCAGGTGGGGCCGGGTGCGGGGCCGGATGGGGGCAGGGGCGCAGATCGGCCAAGTATGGGGGACGGGCGATGTTGTCTTGTCACACGACTGACGCATCCTCACCGATGTGGCTAACATCACGCCAACCCGGCGATGTTGCCGGAAGGTTACGGAGGTGCGACGTGCTGCCAGTTCGGGGTGGGGACGGCCGGAAGCTGACGGTCTGGGGTATCCGCACCACCTGGAGCACCGTGGGGGACGGGGAGTTCTTCTGCCCCGACTGCGGTGGCGACCGCAACTACCGCCGGCGCACGGGGCGCCGCCGGTTCACCGTCCTCGGGGTGCCGGTGCTGCCCCGCGGGCAGGCGGGTCCCGTCGTCGAGTGCCAGGGCTGCCGCGAGCGCTTCGGCACCGAGGTCCTGGACCACCTCACCACCACCCGCTTCTCCGCGCTGCTGCGCGACGCCGTGCACACCGTGACCCTGGCCGTGCTGGCCGCCGGCGGAACGGCCTCGCGCAGCGCGCTGGAGGCCGCCGTGGGCGCCGTACGGTCCGCCGGGTTCCAGGACTGCTCCGAGGAGCAGTTGGAGTCCCTGGTCGAGGGGCTGGCCGCCGAGGAGGGCAGGCTCGGGCTCTACGACGGCCCCGACTGCTACGGCGCCGCGCTCTCGATCGAGCTGCACGAGGCCCTGGAGCCGCTGGCCCCGCACCTGGCCGGCCCGGGCCGCGAATCGATCCTGCTGCAGGGCGCGCGCGTGGCCCTGGCCGACGGCCCGTACATCCCCGCGGAGCGCGAGGTGCTGGCGACCGTGGGCGCGGCGCTGCGGATCGACGCGGACGAGGTCGCACGGCTGCTGTCGGCGGTCCGGGCGCCGTAGAGGGCCCCGTACGGGTCGCAGCAGAGCCCCTACGGGTACCCGTAGGGGCTCTGCTGCGCCGCCACGGCAACCGCGCCGGTGGTTTCGGACGCGGCCGCGTCTCAAGGTGTGGTCGAAAGCGGCACATTCTGAGGTAACGATCGGGCCTCACGGCCCGATGGGGGAGATCCTTCCGCGTGCCGTGAACCGCGGAGGCGTGTCATCAGTACGGGGTGTTTCCACCAGGTGGACGGCCGGAGCGGGGCCTTCTTCTTTGCGTGGCCGAACGGGCTGCGGAGGACTGACCCGCAGGTCAACTGGAGCGGCCTTCGCGTTCGCGCAGCGGGAAGCGGTGATTCCGTAAAGCGTTGGCCATAGTCGACGCCGGGGGTCTCCACCACTGGAGAAACCTCCAGATCGAGCGCGCCCCCGCGTCAACATTTTGTAGAAGTCGACGATATCTGTGAGCGGCCCCACAGGCGTTCAATTCCGGTCACACGAGGAGACGCCGCCGGTAACACCGCGGAGCTTCGATTCACGTGGACGCAACGACGACCCTGCCGGATCAACGGGCTAACGACCCACTTCGGCCAGGGACGAGCAGCTCCTTCAGCTTCCTCTCAGTTACCTACCTCATTGAAGGGCAAGGCAGAGATGGCACGTGTCGCCGCACCGCTTTCCGCCACCGGAAAGCAGAGCACGCACCCGGTCGACGAGGTGCTCCCCCTCCCCAAGCTCGCGCTGTACGGCTTCCAGCACGTACTCGCGTTCTACGCCGGTGCGGTGATCGTTCCGATCATCGTCGGTGGCGCCCTCGGGCTCTCCACCGAGCAGCTGGTCTACCTGATCAATGCCGACCTCTTCACCTGCGGTATCGCCTCGATCATCCAGGCATGGGGCATCGGCAGGGTCGGCGCACGGCTGCCCCTGATCCAGGGCGTCACCTTCACCGCGGTGTCCCCGATGATCGCCATCGGTCTCGGAGCGGGCGGCGGGACGGCGGGCCTGCTCGTCATCTACGGCGCGGTCATCACGGCCGGCATCGCCACCTTCGCCTTCGCCTGGCTGCCCCCCCAAGGCCTTCCGCACGATCATGCGGCTCTTCCCGCCGGTCGTCACCGGCACGGTGATCACCGTCCTCGGCATCGTGCTGATCCCGGTCGGCCTGAACGACGCCGCGGGCGGCCTCGGCAGCCCCGACTTCGGTGATCCGAAGCACTTCGCCTACGCCGGCGGCACGATGCTCTTCATCCTGATCCTGATGAAGCTCGGCAAGCCGTTCCTCAACAGCATCTCGATCCTGCTCGGCCTGGTCGGCGGCACCGCCGTCGCCTTCCTGCTCGGCGACGCCAAGTTCGGCAACGTCGGCAACTCCGACTGGATCGGCATCACCACGCCGTTCTACTACGGTGCGCCGAAGTTCGAGTGGTTCCCGATCGTGCTGATGCTCATCGTCATGCTGATCACCATGGTCGAGACCACCGGTGACACCTACGCCGTCGGTGACATCGTCGGCAAGGACATCGACAGCGAGACCGTGGCCCGCGCCCTGCGTGCCGACGGTGCCGCGACCGCCCTCGGCGGTGTCCTGAACTCCTTCCCGTACGTGGCCTTCGCCGAGAACGTCGGCCTGGTCCGCATGACGAAGGTCAAGAGCCGCTTCGTCGTGGTCGCCGCGGGCGTCTTCATGATCGTGCTCGGCATGATCCCCAAGGCCGCCGCGATCGTCGCCGCCGTTCCGCACGGAGTGCTCGGCGGCGCCGCGACCGTGATGTTCGCGATGGTGGCCCTGGCGGGCATCCAGACCCTCGCCAAGGTCGACCTCAAGGAGGAGAAGAACGCGCTCGTCGTGGGCGTCTCCCTGGCCTTCGCGCTGCTCCCCGCCACCGTCCCGGTCCTCTTCAAGGACCACATGGACGCGGACCTCTCCTCGCTCCTCAACAGCGGTGTGACGCTCGGTGCCACGGCCGCGATCGTCCTGAACCTGATCTTCAACGGTCTGGGCAAGGACGGTGCGCACGACGCCCCGCCGGCCGACCCCCTGCTGGCCGCCGCCCCCGCGTCCGACGCTCCGGCGGCGGACGGCGACGAGCCGACGGCAGCCATCCCGGCCCAGTCGGGCGAGGGCGAGCCCGCCCCGGCACCGACCGCCTGATCCTCCCAAGGGGTGTCCCCCGCCGGGCCTCGTGCCCGGCGGGGATCGCTGCTGTCAGGGGGGCGCGGCTGTCCGGGGGCCGCTCCCATCCGGGGAGGCCGTCCTGTCGGTGGCGTACGGGACAATGGAGTCCATGAGTCTGTTCCGCGACGACGGCATCGTGCTGCGCACCCAGAAGCTGGGTGAGGCGGACCGCATCATCACGCTCCTGACCCGGGGCCACGGCCGGGTCCGGGCCGTCGCCCGCGGCGTGCGGCGCACCAAGTCCAAGTTCGGCGCCGGGCTGGAACCTTTCTCCCACGCCGACGTGCAGTTCTTCTCGCGCAGCGGGGAACTGATCGGCCGCAGTCTGCCGCTCTGCACGCAGACCCAGATCATCGCCCCGTACGGCAACGGCATCGTCACCGACTACGCCCGCTACACCGCCGGCACCGCGATGCTGGAGACCGCCGAGCGGTTCACCGACCACGAGGGCGAGCCCGCCGTACAGCAGTACCTGCTGCTCGTCGGCGCCCTGCGCACCCTCTCGCGCGGCGAACACGCCCCCCACCTCATCCTCGACGCCTTCCTGCTGCGCTCCCTCGCCGTCAACGGCTACGCGCCCAGCTTCGACGACTGCGCGAAGTGCGGGATCCACGGCCCCAACCGGCACTTCTCCGTCGCCGCGGGCGGAGTCATATGCGGCGACTGCCGCGTCCCCGGCAGCGTCGTACCCTCGTCGGAGGCCATCGCCCTGCTCAGCGCGCTGCTGACGGGTGACTGGGGGCATGCCGACGCGTGCGAGGCGCGTCACGTGCGGGAGGGCAGCGGGCTGGTCTCGGCCTACTTGCACTGGCATCTGGAGCGCGGGCTACGCTCGCTTCGGTACGTCGAGAAATAGGAGCTGGGCACATGGCACGACGCGGGATTCTGGGGCGCTCTCGCCGCGAGTACAAGGTTCCCGAGCCGCACCCCTCCGGTGAGCGTCCGCCGAAGATCCCCGGCGAGCTCGTCCCGAACCACGTCGCGATCGTCATGGACGGCAACGGCCGCTGGGCCAAGGAGCGCGGGCTGCCGCGCACCGAGGGCCACAAGGTGGGCGAGGGCGTCGTACTCGACGTGCTCAAGGGCTGCCTGGAGATGGGCGTCAAGAACCTCTCCCTGTACGCCTTCTCGACGGAGAACTGGAAGCGCTCGCCCGACGAGGTGCGCTTCCTCATGAACTTCAACCGCGACGTCATCCGGCGCCGCCGCGACGAGATGAACGAGCTGGGCATCCGCATCCGCTGGGTCGGCCGCATGCCGAAGATGTGGAAGTCGGTCGTCCAGGAGCTCCAGGTCGCACAGGAGCAGACCGTCGACAACGACGCGATGACCCTCTACTTCTGCGTCAACTACGGCGGCCGCGCCGAGATCGCGGACGCGGCGCAGGCGATCGCGCGCGACGTGGCGGCGGGGAAGCTGGACCCGTCGAAAGTCAACGAGAAGACCTTCGCGAAGTACATCTACTACCCGGACATGCCGGACGTGGACCTCTTCCTGCGCCCGAGCGGCGAGCAGCGCACCTCCAACTACCTGATCTGGCAGAGCGCGTACGCCGAGATGGTGTTCCAGGACACCCTGTGGCCCGACTTCGACCGCCGCGACCTGTGGGCGGCCTGCTACGAGTACGCCCAGCGCGACCGCCGCTTCGGCGGCGCCGTCCCGAACCAGGGCGAGGGATCCGCCGGCTGAGCCTGCCGCTAGGCTCCGCCGTCATGGACACGACCGACCAGGCGGTGGAGCTGTACTACTCCGCAGCCCGCCGCGATGTACGGGAAGTGCTGCGCTGGCGCGCCGTCAGGGCGCCCGGGGGGCGCGTGCAACTGCTGGTGTGGCTGGTACTGGTCCCCTTGGCGCCGCTCACGCTGATCGTGGTCCAGCACGGTCGGGGGACGGACCCGGCCGGCCTGGCCTTCGCCGCCGGGGTGGGGGTGGTCCTGGGCGCAGCCTGCCTCTGCCTGGACCTGTGGCGGCTGGCCCGCCGGATGTACCGCTGGGCCTCGAAGCACCCCGAGTACCGGTGCGTGATCGCCGAGCGGGAGGTGCGCAACCACCGGCCCGACGGGACGGCGGCCGTGTACGCGTGGGCCCGGTACACCGGCTGGACCGAGACCCGGAACCTGTTCGTCTTCGTCCACGGCAACGGGGACCTGGCCTGGCTGCCGAAGCGGGCAGCCCTGGTGCCGGCCGATCTCGACCGGCTGCGGGCGATCCTGGGCCGGAACCTGCGCAGGCTCTAGGCGCCCGCCGCCGCGCAGTCCGCGCAGGTGCCGAAGATCTCCACCGTGTGGGCGACGTTCACGAAGCCGTGCTCGGCGGCGATGCTCTCCGCCCACTTCTCCACCGCCGGGCCCTCCACCTCGACGGCCTTGCCGCACTTGCGGCAGACCAGGTGGTGGTGGTGGTCCCCGGTGGAGCAGCGCCGGTAGACGGACTCGCCGTCACTGGTGCGCAGCACGTCGACCTCGCCGGCGTCCGCGAGGGACTGCAGGGTGCGGTAGACGGTGGTCAGGCCCACGGAATCGCCACGGTGCTTGAGCATGTCGTGGAGTTCCTGGGCGCTGCGGAACTCGTCCACCTCGTCCAGCGCCGCCGCGACGGCGGCCCGCTGTCGGGTGGATCGTCCTCGTACTGGCGCGGTGTTCATCTCGCCAGGCGCAGTCGCCACCGGTTCCTCCTCGTCTCGGGTGCGGCCCATTGTGCCAGGCGGCCGACTGCCCGAACCCTTCACACCTTTACGTCGTCCCGCGTACAGACTTCCTCGGCGGCGCGGGCGGCCCTGGCCCGGCGCCGGGCCAGGGGGGTGGACACCGCCGACATGACGATGAACACGGCGATGGCGAGCAGCACGATGGCACCCCCGGAGGGCGCGTTGACGTAGTAGGTCGCGGCCGTTCCGGAGAGCGAGACCAGGACGCCGATCAGCATGGCCAGGCCGAGGGTGGCGGTGAAGCCCCGGGTGACGCGCTGGGCGGCGGCGACGGGGATCACCATCATCGCGCTGACCAGCAGCAGGCCGACGATGCGCATCGCGACGGTCACGGTGACGGCGGCCGTGACCGCCATCAGCAGGTTCAGGAAGCGCACCGGCAGGCCGGTGACCCGGGCGAACTCCTCGTCCTGGCAGACCGCGAACAGCTGGCGGCGCAGGCCGACGGTGACCGCGATGACGAACACGGCGAGGACCGTGGCGGTGATGGTGTCCTCGGCCGAGACGGTCGTGATGGACCCGAACAGGTAGCTGGTCAGGTTGGCCGTGGAGCCGCCCGGAGCCAGATTGATGATCATGACGCCGCCGGCCATGCCGCCGTAGAAGAGCATGGCGAGCGCGATGTCCCCGCTGGTCTTGCCGCGGGAGCGGATCAGCTCCATGCCGACCGCGCCGATGACGGCGACCAGGGTGGCCATCCAGACCGGGCTGGTGTTGAGCAGGAAGCCGAGTGCGACACCGGTCATGGCCACGTGCCCGATGCCGTCGCCCATGATGGCCTGCCGGCGCTGCACCAGGTACGTGCCGATCGCGGGGGCCGTGATGCCGACGAGGGCGGCGGCGATCAGGGCCCGCTGCATGAAGGCGTAGTCGAGGAGGTCCATCAGCTCAGCAGTCCCGTCCGGAGGGGCTCGGCGTCGTGCGCGGAGTGCGGGTGTACGTGGTCGTGGCCGGGCAGCGCGTGCTGGCCCAGGGCCTCCGGGGGCGGGCCGTCGTGCGTGACGCAGCCGTCGCGCAGGACGACGGCGCGGTCGATGAGCGGCTCCAGCGGGCCCAGCTCGTGCAGGACCAGCAGCACCGTGGTGCCGGCGGCGACCTGGGTGCGCAGGGCGTTCGCCAGGACCTCCTGGTTGGCCAGGTCCACACCGGCCATCGGCTCGTCCATGATCAGCAGTTCCGGTTCGCCGGCGAGCGCGCGGGCGATGAGCACCCGCTGGTGCTGGCCGCCGGAGAGGGCGTTCACGGAGGCGTCGGCGTGGGAGCCCATGTCGACCAGGTCCAGCGCGCGGTCCACGGCGTCCCTGTCGGCCTTGCGCAGGAACCCGAAGCGGGTCCGGGCGAGCCGGCCGGCGGAGACGACCTCGCGGACGGTGGCGGGGACACCGCTGGCGGCGGTGGTGCGTTGGGGCACGTAGCCGATGCGCGACCAGTCGCGGAACCGCTTGAAGTCGGTGCCGAAGAGGGACAGGGCGCCGTCGCTCAGCGGGACCTGGCCGACCACGGCGCGGACGGCCGTGGACTTGCCGGAGCCGTTGGCGCCGAGCAGGGCGACGACCTCACCGCTGCGCACGGTGAGGTCGATGCCGCGCAGCACGGGGCGCGAGCCGAGCGAGGCCGCGGCCCCGCGCAGGGATATGACGGGCTGGTCCAGGGCCTGTGTGGGCGTGGACTCCATGGCTCGCGCCTCCGATGCCGCTACTGCTGTCGCCATTACTTGCTGCCGAGTGCCTTCTGGAGGTTCTTCAGGTTGGCCCGCATGACCTCGAAGTAGTCAGCGCCCTGGGACTTGTCGGAGATTCCCTCCAGGGGATCCAGGACGTCGGTCTTCAGGCCGGTGTCCTTGGCGAGGGTCTTGGCGGTCTTGTCGCTGGCCAGGGTCTCGAAGAACACCGTCGAGACATTGTCCTGCTTCGCGAGGGTCTGGAGCTCCTTCATCCGGGCCGGGCTGGGCTCGGACTCGGGGTCGACGCCGGAGATGCCCTCCTGGTCGAGGCCGTAGCGCTCGGCGAGGTAGCCGAAGGCGGAGTGGGTGGTGATGAAGGTCTTGGAGGCCGTGTTCTTCAGGCCGTCCTTGAACTCGGTGTCGAGGGTGCCCAGTTTGGCGACGAGGTCGTCGGTGTTCTTCTTGTAGTCCGCCGCGTGGTCGGGGTCGGACTTCGTGAGGGCCGCGCCGACGCCCTTGGCGATCTCCGCGTACTTGACCGGGTCGAGCCACACGTGCGGGTCCTCGCCGGCTTCGCCGTGGTTGTGGCCGTCGCCTTCGGCGTGCTCACCGGCGTGCTCGTCGCCCTCGGTGTGCTCGTGACCCGCCTCGCCGTGCTCGGAGGCGCCGTGCACCTCCAGCTTGGTGAGGGTGGCGGCGTCGATGACGTTCTTCACGCCGGACTGGGCGACGGCCTTGTCGACGGCGGGCTGCAGCGTCTTGAGGTAGAGGACGACATCGGCCTCGCCGAGCTGCGCGGTCTGCTTCGGGGTGATCTCCAGGTCGTGCGGCTCGACCCCGGGCTTGGTGAGGGTCTCCACCTTCACGTGGTCCTTGCCGATCTGCTCGGCGAGGAACTGCATCGGATAGAACGACGCCATCACGTCGAGCTTGCCGTCCTTGGATCCGGCGGCTCCGGCCGTACCCGAGCAGGCGGTGAGGGCCGTGGCGGCGAGGGCAACGGCTCCGGCGAGGGCGGCGGTGGGTATGAGGCGTCGTACGTTCATGACATCCATTTTCATCAAAGATGGAAACGATTGTCAAAAACCCTGGTGGGAGGGGTACGGAGAGCCCGTGGAGGGGGGTCCCGATTTGAAAGGGGGGGTGCGGGCGCCGGTAACCTTGAGGCTTCGCCGTTCGTCCTCGTAAATGAAGAGAGCACCGTGGCCGCCGACAAGATCGAAACCATCGTCAGCCTGAGCAAGCGCCGTGGCTTCGTTTTCCCGTGCAGTGACATCTACGGCGGCTCTCGGGCTGCCTGGGATTACGGTCCGCTCGGTGTCGAGCTCAAGGAGAACATCAAGCGCCAGTGGTGGAAGGCGATGGTCACCGGGCGTGAGGACATCGTCGGCCTCGACTCCTCCGTGATCCTGGCTCCCGAGGTCTGGGTGGCCTCCGGTCACGTCGGCACCTTCTCGGACCCGCTGACCGAGTGCACCTCCTGTCACAAGCGCCACCGCGCCGACCACCTGGAAGAGGCGTACGAGGCCAAGCACGGCCGCGTGCCCGCCAACGGTCTCGCCGACATCAACTGCCCCAACTGCGGCGTGAAGGGCCAGTTCACCGAGCCCAAGCAGTTCTCCGGCATGCTGGAGACCCACCTCGGCCCGACCCAGGACACCGGCTCCAAGGCGTACCTGCGCCCCGAGACCGCCCAGGGCATCTTCACCAACTTCGCCCACGTGATGACCACCTCGCGCAAGAAGCCCCCCTTCGGCATCGCGCAGATGGGCAAGTCCTTCCGCAACGAGATCACCCCCGGCAACTTCATCTTCCGCACCCGCGAGTTCGAGCAGATGGAGATGGAGTTCTTCGTCAAGCCGGGCGAGGACGAGCAGTGGCAGGAGTACTGGATGCAGGAGCGGTGGAACTGGTACCGCGACCTCGGCATCCGCGAGGAGAACATCCGCTGGTACGACCACCCGAAGGAGAAGCTGTCCCACTACTCGAAGCGCACCGCCGACATCGAGTACCGCTTCAACTTCGGTGGCAATGAGTTCTCCGAGCTCGAAGGCGTGGCCAACCGCACCGACTTCGACCTCAAGGCCCACTCGGCGGCCTCCGGCTCGGAGCTCGTGTACTTCGACCAGGAGACCAAGGAGAAGTACACCCCGTACGTCATCGAGCCGGCCGCCGGCGTCAACCGCGCCATGCTCGCCTTCATGCTCGACGCGTTCAACGAGGACGAGGCCCCGAACGCCAAGGGCGTCATGGAGAAGCGCACCGTGATGCGCTTCGACCCGCGCCTGGCTCCGGTCAAGGTCGCCGTCCTGCCGCTGTCCCGCAACGCGCAGCTGTCGCCGAAGGCCAAGGGCCTCGCCGCCGACCTGCGCAAGCACTGGAACATCGAGTTCGACGACGCGGGCGCCATCGGCCGCCGCTACCGCCGTCAGGACGAGATCGGCACGCCGTTCTGCGTCACCGTCGACTTCGACACCCTCGACGACAACGCGGTGACCGTGCGCGAGCGCGACACCATGAAGCAGGAGCGCGTCTCCCTGGACCAGATCCAGAGCTACCTCGGCAGCCGCCTGCTCGGCTGCTAGGTTCCGCCGCGGATGCGGCAGTGGCCCGGTGCGCGATGCGCACCGGGCCACTGCCGTCTTCCGGGCCGGTTACGCCGGTGCGGGACTGCCGGCATCGGAGGCTGCCGCCGCCGCGGCGGCAGCGGCCCTGGCCTGGCCCTCGACCTGGCTCCGCTTCGAGAAGCGGATGGTCCAGAAGATCAGCGAGATCAGGAAGCCGTAGATCAGGAGGGGGCTGACCCAGACCATCGTGTCGACGCTCAGCGCGTACGCCAGCACCACCCGCAGTGCGGCCTCCACCAGGTACGCGACGCCCCAGACGGTGGTCATCCGCCGCATCGCCTTGCGGAAGTCGGGGTACTGCCAGAGCCCGTTGAAGTACGCGACGCCCTCCTTGGTCCCGTCGGTCCCGAATTTGCGGCCGAAGTAGAACATCAGCGGCCGGGGAGTGAACAGGGTGGCGACGCAGAGCGCGCCGAACAGACCCGTCACCCCCGAGTCCTTGATGAGCAGGGCGCGCGCCGAGTGCGTGCCGATCAGCGCGACGAGAGCGGTGATCACCAGGAAGACCAGGGTGACCACGGCGAACTCGTCGACCTTGCGGCGCCAGGCGAGGTGGACGGCGGAGTCGACCACCGGCCAGACGCCGCTGACCAGGAGCGCGGCGAACTCGCTCCAGCCCCGGTCGGTCAGCATGTTGTACGTGAGGATGGGCGCGACCACGTTGAACGCGATGGTCAGGATCCAGCCGATGGCGGCGGCCGATCCGGATCTGGCCGGCGGCCCGGACCGCGCTGCCGGTTCTTGCTGAGTGGACAAGGTTCCCCCTGGAACAGACCTGATGGTGTGCGGTAAGGGGGAACGTAGGAACAGGGGAGCCGCACGGCAAGGGCTCGCCGCCCCAAATGATGATCAAGCTGTCCGGACTAGCCGCTTCCGGGCGTCAGGCGCGCAGGCCCCGGACGACCAGGGCGGTGACCGCCTCGAACTCGGCGGTGATGGTCGGCTCCAGCCAGTCCGCCGCGTACTGCGGATCGTGGAAGCGGCCGGTGGCGTCGAACACCGCGCGCGCCGCGGCCGGTACGTCGGGCGCGCTGAGGGAGCCCGCCGCGACCCCCTCGCCGATGATCCGGGACAGCTGCCCGATCAGCTCGGTGATGTGGTGCTCCACCACGCCGCTGCTCTCGCCGAGCAGCACGATGTACGTCGCGAACAGCTCCGGGTCGTCGCCCGCCTTGTGGCGCTTGGCCTCGAACAGGGCCTCCAGCCACGACTCCAGCTTGGAAGGGGCCGGCTCGGCCGGCGCCGAGGCGATCTCCTCCAGCATGACCACGCTCTTGGCGAGCCAGCGGTCCGTGACGGCCTCGCGCAGTGCGGCCTTCGACGGGAAGTGCCGGTACACGCTGCCGTGGCTGACGCCCAGGGCCCGCGCCACGTCCACCACGGTCGCCTTGGTCGGGCCGAAGCGGCGCAGCACCTCCTCAGTGGTTTCGAGGATGCGCTCGGGGGTGAGGGGCTCGGCGGCTGCGGGTGGCATGAGTACGACCGTACAGCCGGATCAGTGCTCGCTGTCCAGGTGGGCCATCTGGGCAGCGGGGTACCGATCGCCCGCGGCCGCACCGGCCGGGACCGCGTCCTCGATGGCGGCGAGGTCGGCGGGGGTCAGGGAGACCTGAAGGGCGCCCAGTGCCTCGCCGAGCCGGTCCCGGCTGCGGGCGCCGACCAGCGGCACGATGTCCTCGCCCCGCGAGAGCACCCAGGCGATGGCGGTCTGGGCGACGCTGACGCCCTTCTCGTCGGCGACCTTGCGCAGGGCGTCGACCAGGTCGAGGTTCCGGTCGAGGTTGTCGCCCTGGAAGCGCGGGCTCATCCCGCGGAAGTCGCCCGGAGCCAGTGCGCGGTCGCGGGTGAAGTGGCCGCTGATCAGGCCGCGGGACAGCACGCCGTACGCCGTGATGCCGATGCCGAGCTCGCGGGCGGTCGGCAGGATCTCCTCCTCGATTCCGCGCGAGATCAGGGAGTACTCGATCTGGAGGTCGGCGATCGGAGCCACGGCCGCGGCCCGGCGCAGGGTGTCCGCGCCGACCTCGGAGAGTCCGATGTGCCGGACGTGCCCGGCCGTGACGGCCTCGGCGATCGCGCCGACGGTCTCCTCGATCGGCACGTCGGGGTCCACGCGGGCGATGCGGTAGACGTCGATGTGGTCCCGGCCGAGCCGCTGGAGCGAATAGGCCAGGAAGTTCTTGACGGCCTCCGGCCGCCCGTCGTACCCGGTGAAGCCGCCCTCGACCGTGCGCAGGGCGCCGAACTTCACGCTGGTCAGCGCCTTCTCGCGGGCCGCGGCGGGGGCGGTGCGCAGGGCTTCGTTGATGAGGAGCTCGTTGTGCCCCATGCCGTAGAAGTCGCCGGTGTCGAGCAGGGTCACCCCGGCGTCGAGGGCGGCGTGGATGGTGGCGAGGGACTCCGCCCGGTCGGCCTCGCCGTAGAGGGCGGACATTCCCATGCAGCCCAGCCCCAGGGGGAAGACGGTGGGGCCGGTGCTGCCGAGGGTGCGGGTGCCGGTCTGTGAGGTGCTCGCCGAGGTGCTCTGGTTCTTCGTCATGGAACGAGAATGGCATGACGGCTGACAGATTTCAATATCTGTCACTCGTTCGTGCGAGGAGGCCCCGCCCGCAAGGCGGACGGGGCTGGGTGGGGGAGGGGCGGCGTCAGGACTCGGGGTGGGCCAGGCGGCTCAGCAGGGTGACGGCGTCCCCGCGCGGGATCGGCCGGAAGAACTCCTCGTCCACTCCTTCGACGGCGGCGATGGCCCGCGGGGCCAGCTCGGCCCCGGCCGCCGTGACGCGCAGCCGCTTGGCGCGGGTGTCCGCCGGATCGACCTCGCGCGCGAGCAGCCCCTTCTGTTCCAGGGTGCGCACCACCTGGGAGGTCATCTTCACGTCGGTGCCCGCCTGGCGTGCGAGGGCCTGCTGGTTGGGGTGCTCGCCCTGCTCGTTGAGCCACCAGGCGCAGGCGAGGAGGACGAACTGCACGTGGGTCAGGCCCAGGGGGCCCAGCGCCGCGGCGATGCCCCGCTGCCAGCGCAGGGTGGCGTGCCAGAGCAGGAAACCGGGGCTCTCGCCGGGTGTCAGGGCCATCAGCCCCGGGCCGTCCGCACCAGTGCGGCCATGGTCTCGGGCCAGTCGGCCGTGACGGCCGGGCCGATCTGCGGGCCCGCTTCGGCCGCGCTCTCGCCGCTGATCTCCATCCGGTACACCACCCGGCTGAGCTCCGGGCCGAGCCGGTCGATCCGGTGGGTGGTCCGCAGGACCAGGCCGGCGAAGTGTGCCTCGTCGACGAACATCTCGCCCTCGGCGGCCTCGGCGACGAGCAGTTCCACCGGGTCCTGGCCGGCCGGGGTCATGGTGATCTCCGCGCCCGCCGCGAAGGCGCCCCGGAGCTCGATCTTCTCGATGTCGGCGTTCCAGGCGCCCCAGTTCTCGACATCGGCCCACAGGGCCCAGATCGCCTCGGGTGCGGCGGTGGTCTCGACGGCGTGCTCGTACTCCCACATGGGGGCCTCCAAGTAGATGCTCTCCGCGCAGACTATCTGCGCGGAGAGCAATCGTCCAGGAATCCGGGGCGGGAGTCGCGGCGGGCGACCGTCGGGCCACCACGCGCAGGATCAGGCCACCACGCGCAGGATCAGGGCGGCCGCCGCGACCAGGGCGAGAACGGCCGCGGGGGCGAAGGCGTAGTCCTTCGCGCGCAGGTGGAAGACGATCGCGCCGATGAAGTAGAGGACCACACCGACGGCGGCGGCTATGCCCAGCGGGGCCAGCCACAGGCCCGCGACCAGGCCGATCGCGCCGGCCGCCTTCAGGGCGGCGAGTCGGGGGAGCCAGGATTCGGGCACCCCGACCTTCGTCATGTTCTCCGTGATCGCGGGGCTGCGCTGAAACGTGAAGGTCGCGGACCCGGCGAGGGCGAGCGCGAGCAGTCCGGCGACGACGGCATAGGCGATGAACATGGTGGACTCCAACGATCGGCGATGTGGAATCATTGAATACCATCAACGATCGATGAAGCGCAATTATTTCTCGGTTGTTACGATGTGGACATGACGGCGCCTCAGGACCCCACGCACCCGCCGCAGCGGCTGGGCATGCTGCTGGCCTGGCACGGATCGGTCACCCAGACCCGCATGAAGCAGGCGCTCAGCGCCGCCGGACTCACCCCGCGCCACGCGATGGCCCTCACGCACCTGGAGGGCGGCCCCATCGGCCAGCGCGCACTGGCCGAGCGGCTGGAGGTGGACCCGAGCGTGCTCGTCGGGATCCTCAACGACCTGGAGGGCGACGGGCTCGTCGAGCGCCGCCGGGACCCGGCCGACCGCCGCCGCCACAACGTCGCCATCACCGACGCGGGCACCACGGCCCTCGCGAAGACGAACGCGGCCCTCGACGCGGTGGAGCTCGGACTCTTCGCCCGGCTCACGGACCGGGACCAGGAAGCGCTGCGCGGCCTCCTGGACCGGATCGACTCGCACAGCGACGACTTCAGCTGCGGCGAGTAGGGGCGCGGGCGGCCGGCACGCGGGCAGCCGCACGGCCGTCCCGCCCCCGCCGCCCCGCCTCAGCGCCGCGGTGCGGAGCCCGTACGCGCGGGGTCGGACTGCGGCTCCAGGGCGCGGGCCGTGCGCAGGGCCGTCTCCCGGGCCCAGCCGCCGCTGGTGGCGAAGCCCACGCACAGGACGAGCAGTCCGCACACCGTGATGATCCACCAGGCGGGCCGGGCCGCGGACACGAACGCGGCGGCGGAGCCGGATCCGCCGGCCATCCCCGCGGCCAGGACCGCGCCCACGATCGCCACGCCCAGCGCCCCGCCGGTCTGCCGGCTGGTGGAGGCCACCGCCGCGGCCACGCCGGCCTGGGCGCGCGGCATCCCGGAGACCGCGGTGTTGGTGATCGGCGCGTTCACCAGGCCGAACCCGATGCCGAAGAGCACGTACCCGCAGAACAGCATCGGCGTCGAGCTCTCGGCCGAGAAGGCGGCGAACAGCAGCCCGCTCGCCCCCATCGTCACGCCCGCGACCAGCAGCGGCAGCCGCGGTCCCCGGGTGGCGACGAGCCGTCCCGACACGGGGGCGCAGAGGAAGGCGAAGACCGCCATCGGCAGCATGTACAGGCCGGCGTCCAGGGCGTCGAGGCCCCGTACGTCCTGAAGGTAGAGGGTGTTCAGGAACAGGAACCCGGACAGCGCGGCGAAGGCGCTGACCGCGATCACCGTGGCCCCGCTGAAGGGGGCGCTGCGGAAGAACCGCGGGTCGATCAGGGGCTCCGCGCGCCGTGACTCGTAGGCCAGCAGCCCGGCCAGGGACAGGACCGCGACGCACGCGCAGCCCAGGATCAGCGGGGAGCCCAGTCCGGCGGAGGGGGCTTCGATGATCCCGAAGGTGACCGAGCCGAGCAGCCCCATGACCAGCAGCTGCCCCACCGGGTCCGGGCGGCGCGGATGGTCGGCCCGGGACTCCGGGATGTAGCGCAGGGTCAGTACGAGGGCGAGGAGGCCGACGGGGAGGTTGATCCAGAAGATGGACCGCCAGCCGACCGAGTCCACGAGCAGGCCGCCGATCAGCGGGCCCGCGGCCATGGAGATGCCGACGACGGCGCCCCAGACGCCGATGGCGCGGGCGCGCTCGCGCGGTTCGGTGAAGGTGTTGGTGATGATCGACATGGCGACCGGATTGAGCATCGAGCCGCCGACGGCCTGGATCATCCGGAAGGCGATCAGCCAGCCGAGGCTGGGCGCGAGCGAGCAGAGCACCGAGCCGGCGGTGAAGAGCACGACACCGGCGGTGAAGACCTTGCGGCGGCCGATGCGGTCCGCGGTGGAGCCGGCCAGCATCAGGAGCGAGGCCAGGACCAGGGTGTACGCGTCGATCGTCCACTGCATTCCGGCCACGGAGGCGTGCAGATCGCGGCGCATGGAGGGGAGGGCGACGTTCAGGACGGTGTTGTCCAGGCTGACGATGAGCAGGCTCATGCAGCAGATCGTCAGGATCAGCAGGCGCCGCCGCTGGGTCAGCTCGTCCATAGGGCCGATAGTACGCCTAACTAACGACATGCGATCAACGGCACGGCTGAGCCACAATGGGGGGATGACCACGCTCCCCCCGCCTCTCGCGATCGGCCCGCACACCGTGCAGCCCCCGGTGGTGCTCGCGCCGATGGCCGGCATCACCAATGCCCCCTTCCGTACGCTGTGCCGCGAGTTCTCGGGCGGCAAGGGGCTGTTCGTGAGCGAGATGATCACGACCCGGGCCCTGGTCGAGCGCAACGAGAAGACCATGCAGCTGATCCACTTCGACGAGACCGAGAAGCCCCGCTCGATCCAGCTGTACGGAGTCGACCCCGCGACGGTCGGCAAGGCGGTCCGCATGATCGTCGAAGAGGACCGCGCCGACCACATCGACCTCAACTTCGGCTGCCCGGTGCCCAAGGTCACCCGCAAGGGCGGCGGCTCGGCCCTCCCGTACAAGCGCAACCTGCTGCGCGCGATCCTGCGCGAGGCCGTCGCGGGCGCCGGCGACCTGCCGGTGACGATGAAGATGCGCAAGGGCATCAACGACGACCACCTCACCTACCTCGACGCCGGCCGGATCGCCGTCGAGGAGGGCGTCACCGCCATAGCCCTGCACGGCCGCACCACCGCCCAGCACTACGGCGGCACCGCCGACTGGGAGGCCATCGCACGGCTCAAGGAGCACGTGCCGGAGATCCCGGTGCTCGGCAACGGAGACATCTGGTGCGCCGAGGACGCGCTGCGGATGGTCCGCGAGACCGGCTGCGACGGCGTGGTCGTGGGACGCGGCTGCCTGGGGCGCCCGTGGCTCTTCAACGACCTGGTCGCGGCCTTCGAGGGGCGCCCGGAGGACTTCCACAAGCCGACGCTGCGCGAGGTCGCGCGCACGATGCTGCGCCACGCCGAGCTGCTCGGGGAGTGGATCGGCGACGAGGCGCGCGGGGTGATCGACTTCCGTAAGCACGTGGCCTGGTACACCAAGGGCTTCTCGGTGGGCTCGGAGATGCGGCAGAAGCTCGCCGTGACCTCCTCCCTGGCCGAGCTGGACGCTCATCTGAGCGAGCTGGACCTGGATCAGCCCTGGCCCGACAGCGCCGACGGCCCGAGGGGCCGTACGTCCGGAAACAACCGGGTTGTCCTGCCCGAGGGCTGGCTGAACGATCCGTACGACTGCGCGGGTGTGAGCGAGGACGCCGAACTGGACACGTCCGGAGGCTGAGAAACGCGTGGCAAAACGTGCCACTTGTGACGTGACATACACCACGCATGGGTGAGGTTTCGCTCAGATGAGCGCAATGGTCACGGGTAAGACTTTCAAAGGGTGGCACTGGGTGCCACCCTTTGTTCGTTCAACTCTTGAACGCAAATGTATCGATGATCGCTCATCGGAGCGGAAACAAGCCTCAGTGAGCACCTCATCCTTCGGGACCTGAAGGGTCTTCGTAGGTTTTGGCTACTCATCAGTTACATTCGATTGGCTGGCACCCAGGTGGTTACGGCCACATGACCGCCAAGTGGACGTACCCATAAGCCTTCGATCTGGGTATGTTCCTGGCCGTCAGGGCAGCCACCGAGCCTCGAGGAGTCGAGACCCGTGTCGGAAAACAAAGATCAGAAGTTCGTCTACGACTTCACGGAGGGCAACCGCGACCTCAAGGACCTTCTCGGTGGCAAGGGTGCCAACCTCGCCGAGATGACCAACCTGGGTCTGCCGGTCCCTCCCGGCTTCACCATCACCACCGAGGCCTGCAAGGTCTACCTCGACAGCGGCGAGGCCCCGGCCGAGCTGCGCGAAGAGGTCAGCGCGCACCTCGCCGCCCTCGAGGCGAAGATGGGCAAGAAGCTCGGACAGTCGGACGACCCGCTCCTGGTCTCCGTGCGTTCCGGCGCCAAGTTCTCGATGCCGGGCATGATGGACACGGTCCTCAACATCGGCCTCTCCGACGAGTCCGTCACCGGCCTCGCCACCCAGGCCGGCAACGAGCGCTTCGCGTGGGACTCGTACCGCCGCCTGATCCAGATGTTCGGCAAGACCGTCCTGGACGTGGACGGCGAGCTGTTCGAGGAAGCCCTCGACGAGGCCAAGGCCGCCAAGAAGGTCACCGTCGACACCGACCTCGACGCCGCCGACCTCAAGAAGCTGGTCACCCGCTTCAAGAAGATCGTCGCCAAGCAGGCCGGCCGCGAGTTCCCGCAGGACGCCCGCGAGCAGCTCGACCTCGCCGTCGAAGCGGTCTTCAACTCCTGGAACACCGACCGCGCCAAGCTCTACCGCCGCCAGGAGCGCATCCCGAGCGACCTGGGCACCGCGGTCAACATCTGCTCCATGGTCTTCGGCAACCTCGGCCCCGACTCGGGCACCGGCGTCGCCTTCACCCGCGACCCGGCCACCGGCCACGCGGGCGTCTACGGCGACTACCTGCAGAACGCCCAGGGCGAGGACGTGGTCGCGGGCATCCGCAACACCGTGCCGCTCGCGGACCTGGAGACCATCGACAAGGTCTCGTACGACCAGCTCATGACGATCATGACGACGCTGGAGAACCACTACAAGGATCTCTGCGACATCGAGTTCACCATCGAGCGCGGCCAGCTGTGGATGCTCCAGACCCGCGTCGGCAAGCGCACCGCCGGCGCCGCGTTCCGCATCGCCACCCAGCTCGTCGACCAGGGCCTCATCGACGAGGCCGAGGCCCTCCAGCGCGTCAACGGCGCCCAGCTCGCGCAGCTGATGTTCCCGCGCTTCGACGAGGGCGCCAAGACCACGCTGCTGGGCCGCGGCATCGCCGCCTCCCCGGGCGCGGCCGTCGGCAAGGCGGTCTTCGACTCCTACACGGCCGTCAAGTGGTCGCGGTCCGGCGAGAAGGTCATCCTGATCCGCCGCGAGACCAACCCGGACGACCTCGACGGCATGATCGCCTCCGAGGGCATCCTGACCTCGCGCGGCGGCAAGACCTCGCACGCCGCCGTCGTCGCCCGCGGCATGGGCAAGACCTGTGTCTGCGGCGCCGAGGACCTCGAGGTCGACACCAAGCGCCGCCGCATGACGGTCGGCGGAACGGTCGTCGAGGAGGGTGACGTCGTCTCCATCGACGGCTCCACCGGCAAGGTCTACCTCGGTGAGGTACCCGTCGTACCGTCCCCGGTCGTCGAGTACTTCGAGGGCCGCATGCACGCCGGTGCGGACGACGCCGACGAGCTCGTCGCCGCCGTGCACCGGATCATGGCCTACGCCGACCGCGTACGCCGCCTGCGCGTGCGGGCCAACGCCGACAACGCCGAGGACGCGCTGCGCGCCCGCCGCTTCGGCGCCCAGGGCATCGGCCTGTGCCGCACCGAGCACATGTTCCTCGGCGAGCGCCGCGAACTGGTGGAGCGACTGATCCTCGCGGACACCGACGACGAGCGCGAGGAGGCACTCAGTGCCCTCCTGCCGCTCCAGAAGAAGGACTTCGTCGAGCTGTTCGAGGCGATGGACGGGCTGCCCGTCACCGTCCGCCTGCTCGACCCGCCGCTGCACGAGTTCCTGCCCGACATCACCGAGCTGTCGGTGCGCGTCGCCCTCGCCGAGTCCCGCAAGGACGCCAACGAGAACGACCTGCGCCTGCTCCAGGCCGTGCACAAGCTGCACGAGCAGAACCCGATGCTGGGTCTGCGCGGCGTCCGCCTCGGCCTGGTCATCCCCGGCCTGTTCAAGATGCAGGTCCGGGCGATCGCCGAGGCCGCGGCCGAGCGCAAGAACGCCAAGGGCGACCCGCGCGCCGAGATCATGGTCCCGCTCGTGGGCACCGTCCAGGAGCTGGAGATCGTCCGCGAGGAGGCCGACGCGGTCATCGCCGAGGTCGAGGCCGCCACCGGCACCGACCTCAAGCTGACCATCGGCACCATGATCGAGCTGCCCCGCGCCGCCCTCACCGCGGGCCAGATCGCCGAGGCCGCGCAGTTCTTCTCCTTCGGCACGAACGACCTGACCCAGACCGTGTGGGGCTTCTCCCGCGACGATGTCGAGGCCAGCTTCTTCACCGCCTACCTGGAGAAGGGCATCTTCGGGGTCTCGCCCTTCGAGACCATCGACCGCGACGGCGTCGGCACGCTGGTCCGCAGCGCCGTGGAGGCCGGCCGGGCCACCCGCCCCGACCTCAAGCTCGGTGTCTGCGGAGAGCACGGCGGCGACCCCGAGTCCGTCCACTTCTTCCACGAGGTCGGCCTGGACTACGTCTCCTGCTCGCCGTTCCGGATTCCGGTCGCGCGCCTGGAGGCGGGCCGCGCCGCCGCCGAGGCGAAGGGCAGCGACAGCCGCTGACCGCCGCCGCCCGGCCCTGACGCCGGGGCCCCCTTGACCGCGCCTGCCCCCGGGTTCCCTGACGTCCGGTGGCAGGCGCGTCTATTTCCCCGGCCTTCTCCGCCGTTCTCCGCCGTACCCGAGCGTTCTCCCGGGCCAGTATTGGTTCAATGTTGTTCCAGATGCCTTAACGGCAACAGGCGGTGGACGGATCCCCACCCGTCCACCGCCTGCCGCCAATCCGCCGGACACGTCGGCGCTTCCCGGTGCGACCGACCGCCAGGCCCCGCAAAGCCCCCCACGGCCTTCGCGGAGCGTTTCGGTCGCGCCGGAGTGTGCCCGGCGGAGTACAGGATTTCGGTTGTCACACCTTCGCCGAAAGGGGTTTCAACTGTGGCTGAAAGGCCATGGTGACCACGTGTGACGGCGTGCATACTCAAGGGGCGGGGGGATTGCGGTTGCACAGGTGGGGGTTCGGGTGCTGCGTATCCATTTCACTGGAGTGGACCTCGCACGCGTAAGGATGGCAGGGCGTCCGGATGCGTTGTGGGAAACCATCTTGAGTTTTCACCGCTTAAGGGACCGGCGGGATACCCGGCTCTTCGGCGATTGGCGTGCGGAAACGCGCACCAGGTTGAATGGTGAAACACGACTTCTCGGTGCGCTGATACCGAGCCGCGGGTATTTCCCCGATTTCCTGACCCCCACGGAGGGGCAGTACGGGTGGGACGTGGGCCTCGACGCGCTGCGCGGGATCCGCCCCGAGCGGCTGCGCCGCGAACTCGTCCTGCTCGGGCGGGGCGTGGAGGCCGGCTCCGGCATGGCAGCGGCCTTCGGGATGCCGGCGGCGGCCGACGGGGGCGCGTACCGGGGCTCCGAGAGCCCGGTCCCCAGGCGGCTGCGGGACTTCATGGAGGGGGACACCGCGCACCTGCCCCGGCTGCTGGGGGAGCTGCGCGGGTACCACCGGGCGGCCGTGGAGCCGTACTGGAGCCACATCCAGGCGCAGATCGAGGCCGAGCGGGCCGCGCGGGGTCGGGCGCTGCTCGACGGGGGAGCGGACGAGCTGCTGGCCTCGCTGCCGCCGATGCTGCGCTGGCGGGCGCCGGTGCTGGAGTGCGACTACCCCGTGGACCGGGACGTACGGCTACGGGGGCGCGGGCTGCTGCTCCAGCCCTCCTTCTTCTGCCGGCGCACGGCGGTGACCCTGCACGATCCGGAGCTGGCGCCCGTACTGGTGTATCCGGCGGCGGCCGAACTCTCCTCGGCGCAGGCCGGCGGCGAGGCGGCCCGCCCGGCGGAGGAGCGGCGCCGGCACCGCCAGCACACCCTGGGCAAGCTCGTCGGGCACACCCGGTCGGTGGTGCTCCAGGCGATCGGTGACGGGGCCACCACGAGCGAGCTGGCGCGCCGGGCCGGGGTGTCGCTGGCCTCCGCGAGCCAGCACGCCGGGGTGATGCGGGAGGCCGGGCTGGTCACCACGCTGCGGCGCGGCAACGCCGTGCTGCACACGGTGACGCCCCTGGGCGCCGCGCTGCTCAAGGGCGGGTCCGTGGTGTCGTGACGCGCCGCACCCCGGCGGGTTCGTGACCCGTCGGGGTGCGGTCGGTGGGCCGGTCAGGTGCGGAAGGGGCCCGTGACCTCGTACGTGATGCCGCCCGAGGAGCTGCCGCTCGTACCGCGCTGGCTGCTGAAGTAGAGGCGGTTGCCGGCGGGGGAGAAGGCCGGGCCGGTGATCTCCGAGGAGGACTGGCCGGTGACCCGCAGGAAGGGGGCGACCACGTCGTCCGGGGTGATCACGCAGATCTCCAGGTTGCCGCCGTCCTCGGCGACGTACAGGTCGCCGTACGAGGAGCCCGTGACGTTGTCCACGCCCGTCAGGGGGGCGTTGCCGCCGGGGACCAGGGAGTCGTCGTAGGCCAGCTCGTAGGTGCTGTTCGCGAGGTTGAGCTGCCAGACCCGGTTGTCGCCCTTGGTCGTGAACCACACGGTGTCGTTGGCGTAGTGGCAGCCCTCGCCGCCGTTGAACTTCTTCGAGCCCGAGACCTGGGTGCGCGTGGAGGTCGGCGAGCCGTCCGGGTCGGGGACGTTGGCCCAGGTGAAGGAGCCGGAGGTGGCGGTGCCGGCCTTGAGGACCTGCAGGGTGCCGGAGGAGAGGTTGCCCCAGGCGGTGGGGATGAAGCGGTAGAAGCAGCCGCTGGTCTCGTCCTCGGTCAGGTAGATGACCTTGCGCACCGGGTCGGCGGCCGCCGCCTCGTGCTTGAAGCGGCCCATCGCGGGGCGCTGCACGGAGGCGTTCACCCCGTAGGGGTCGGTCTCGTAGACGAAGCCGCGGTCGACCTCCTCGCAGGACAGCCAGGTGTTCCACGGGGTCTTGCCGCCCGCGCAGTTCTGCCGGGTGCCGGAGAGGATCCGGTAGGCGCCAGTGACGGTGCCGGAGGAGTTGAACTTGACCGCGCTCGCGCCGCCGGAGGGGTTGATCTCCGAGTTCGACACGTAGATCCAGCCCGTGCCGTCGGCGAAACAGGCGCCGCCGTCGGGGGCGCTGTGCCAGGTGTACGAGGTGCCGGTGACCGTCTGGCCGGAGCGCGCTATCACCCGGCTGCTGAAGCCGGCGGGCAGCATGATGCCGTTGGCGTCGGCGGCACCGAGCGCCCCGTAGGGTCCGGCGCCGGGCTGGGCGGGGGCCGCGTAGGCCGCGCCGTGCATCAGCGTGCCGCCGAAGGCTGCGGCGGAGGAGCCGATGACGGCCCCGCGAAGGAAGGTACGACGTTCCACGGTCACTCCTGTGGAGGAGGGGCTCCGCACCCGGTCGGGCGGGAGTCACGCACGCGTCGAGGAACCTAGGAGCGTGGAGTTGACGCGACATCAATTCCACATGACGCGGGAGCGACCGGCACGAGGTCAATCCGCCCGCAGGGATTTCCTGAAATCCCGGAGGCGTGGAAGCGGTATCGCGGCAGTACCGCGAAGCAGTGCGGGACGGCGTAATGCGGGACTTTCTGCCCTGGGGAGGGAGCGGGTGCGGGAGGATGGTGGAGTGATGACCCCCCATGCCGCTGCCGACGTCACCGACATCGCTCACATCACCGATCTCACCGACATAACCGACATCGCCGGCCGCGCCGACCTCGACGTCGTCCTGCGCCGCTTCTACACGGCGGCCTTCGCCGATCCGCGGATCGGGCCCTTCTTCACCGAGATCGCCGGTACCGACCTCGACGTGCACCTGCCCCGGATCACGGACTTCTGGGAGCGGGCCCTCTTCCGCAGCGCCGAGTACCGGCGCAACGCCTTCGCCCCGCACGCGGCCCTCCAGTCGGCCCGCGCGATGACCGCCGAGGACTTCGGCCGCTGGGTGCAGCTGTGGCGGGCCACGATCGACGGACTGCACCGGGGGCCGAACGCGGAGCGGGCCAAGGCCCACGGCGAGCGGATCGCGCTGACCCTGCACAAGCGGCTGGCCGGCGCCGAAGCCTCGACGGAGAGCGCCGACGGGCTGGGCTTCGTACCGCTGGCGGCCCTGGAGCTGCGCTCGACCAGGTTCTGACCTGCGGGTTCGGAGATTCTTGGAAAAGTTTCGCGGGGAGCGATGAGTTTCCCGGAGGGCTCCGGTCTACCTCTCGAAAGCGACGCGAACGCACCGAGAGAAGAGAGACCGCGATGTCCTCCACCATGATCTTCGTCAACCTGCCGGTCAAGGACCTGGAGGCCACCAAGACCTTCTGGAGCAAGCTCGGTTACAGCTACAACGCCCAGTTCACCGACGAGAACTGCGCCTCGATGCCCATCACCGACTCGATCGTCGCCATGTTCCTGACCGAGGCCCGGTACAAGGACTTCACGCACAAGGCCGTCGCGGACGCCACCAAGACTTCCGAGGTGCTGCTGTGTCTGAGCGCCGAGAGCCGCACCGCCGTGGACGAGCTCGTCGACGGGGCCCTGGCGGCCGGCGCCACCGAGCCCCGTCCCGCCCAGGACCACGGGGTCATGTACGGCCGGGCCTTCGACGACCTCGACGGCCACACCTGGGAGATCATGTGGATGGACCCGGCGATGATCCAGGGCTGATCAGGCGCCCACCGAGGTCGCGGCGGTCCGTACCGGGTACGTCCGGACCGTCACCTCCTCGTCGTCCAGGCAGTGCCCCGACTCCAGGTCGAAGCGCTGCTTGAGCAGCGGCGAGGCCACGAAGGCCCGCCCGGCCGCCGAGCCGACCAGCCCGCGCGCGAGCACCTGCGCCCCGGTGAAGGGGTCCCGGTTGCCGATGGCGTACGGGCGTCCCGCGCGGTCGACGAACACGGCGGCCTGGCTCCCATCGGGCAGCAGGGCCGCCACTCCGCGCCCGGGGATCAGCGCCGACAGCTCGCAGACGGTGAGCCATCCCTCCGCCACCTGAAGTTCCACGGTCATCGGGTGCCTCCCAGGGGCTCCAGGGTCAGGACGGTCAGGTCGGGCTTGACCTGGCCGCGTTCGGGGACGAACTTCACGCTCGGGTCGGGTGCGCCCGGCGCGTTGACGAAGGACACGAACCGGCGCAGCCGCTCCGGGTCGTCCAGGGTCTCGGCCCATTCGTCGCGGTAGTGCGCCACGTGGTCGGCCATCAGCGACTCCAGCTCCGCGCACAGCCCGAGGGAGTCGCGCACGATCACGTCCCGCAGGTGGTCGAGGCCGCCCTCCAGCCGGTCCAGCCAGGTGGAGGTCCGCTCCAGCCGGTCGGCGGTGCGGATGTAGAACATCAGGAACCGGTCGATGAGCCGGACCAGTTCGGCGTCGGACAGGTCCTGGGCGAGCAGGTCGGCGTGGCGCGGGGTGGCCCCGCCGTTGCCGCCGACGTAGAGGTTCCAGCCGCTCGCCGTCGCGATGATCCCGAAGTCCTTGCTCTGCGCCTCCGCGCACTCGCGGGCGCAGCCGGAGACCGCCGACTTGAGCTTGTGCGGGGCGCGCAGGCCCCGGTAGCGCAGCTCCAGGTCGATGGCCATCCGTACGGAGTCCTGGACCCCGTAGCGGCACCAGGTCTGGCCCACGCAGGACTTCACCGTCCGCAGGGCCTTGCCGTACGCGTGCCCGGACTCGAAACCGGCCTCGACGAGCCGGGCCCAGATGAGGGGGAGCTGGTCGATGGCGGCGCCGAAGAGGTCGATGCGCTGCCCGCCGGTGATCTTCGTGTAGAGCCCGAAGTCGCGGGCCACCTCGCCGATCACGATGAGCTTGTCGGGGGTGATCTCACCGCCGGGGATGCGCGGGACCACCGAGTACGAGCCGTTGCGCTGCAGGTTGGCGAGGAAGTGGTCGTTGGTGTCCTGGAGGGCGGCCTGCTCCCCGTCCAGGACGTAGCCGCTCGCGCCGAGAGTGGGGGCGAGCGAGGCGATGATCGAACCGACCGTGGGCTTGCAGACCTCGCAGCCCTCACCGCCGCGGGCCTCCTCGCGGCCGTGGCTGTCGAGGAGCTTCTCGTACGAGGTCACGCGCAGGGTGCGGACGATCTCGTAGAGCTCGGCGCGGGTGTAGGGGAAGCAGTCGCAGAGCCCCTTGTCGGCGGCGGGCGGCATGAGCTGGCCGATCACCTTGAGGCAGCTCCCGCAGCCGGTGCCCGCCTTGGTGCACTTCTTGACCTCGGGGACGGTGCTGTGGGCGGTGATCGCCTTCTTGGTGACGTTGTGGCAGGAGCAGATCACCGCGCCGTCCGGGAGCGAGGCCGGGCCGAGTGCGACGGGTGCGCCGGCCCCGGCGGGCAGCACCAGCTGCTCGGGGGTGACGGGCGGTACGGAGCCGGTGAGCGGGCGGAGCAGACCGTAGGAGTCGGCGTCGCCGACCAGGACGCCGCCGAGCAGGACGCCTTCGGCGGAGACGACCACCTTCTTGTAGACGCCGGAGCGGGAGTCGGAGTAGACGACGTCGAGGCTGCCGGCGGTGGCGCCGTGGGCGTCGCCGAAGGAGGCCACGTCCACGCCGAGGAGCTTGAGCTTGGTGGAGAGGTCGGCGCCGGTGAACTCCTTCTCCCGGCCCAGCAGGTCCGCGGCGGCCGTCTCGGCCATCTCGTAGCCGGGGGCGACCAGGCCGTAGACGCGGCCGTCGCAGGCCAGCGCGCACTCGCCGATGGCGTAGACGTACGGGTCGGAGGTGCGGCAGCGGGCGTCGACGGAGATGCCGCCGCGTTCGCCGATGGCCAGGCCGCTCTCGCGGGCGAGCTGGTCGCGGGGGCGGACACCGGCCGAGAAGACGACCAGGTCGGTGTCGACGCTGGAGCCGTCGGACAGCTTCATGCCGCTGACCGAGCCGTCCGTGCCGGTGAGGACCTCCTGGGTGCCGACGCCCGTGTGGACGGTCAGTCCCATGTCCTCGATGGTGCGCAGCAGGGCCGCGCCGCCGCCCTCGTCGACCTGGACGGGCATCAGCCGGGGCGCGAACTCCACGACGCGGGTGGCGAGTCCGAGGCCCTTGAGCGCGCCGGCGGCCTCCAGCCCGAGCAGGCCGCCGCCGACCACGGCGCCCGTGGTCCGGGTCTTGGCGTACTCCTCGATCGCGAGGAGGTCCTCGATGGTGCGGTAGACGAAGCAGCCCGGGGCGTCCTTGCCGGGGACGGGCGGCACGAAGGGGTAGCTGCCGGTCGCGAGCACGAGCACGTCGTACGGGAACACCTGCCCCGAGCGGGAGGTGACGGTCCGGGCCTCGCGGTCGATGCGCTCGGCGGGGTCGTCGAGGTGCAGGGCGATCCCGTGCTCCGCCATGAAGGAGGCGGGGGTGAGGGAGAGGTCCTCGGGGGTGCTGCCGGAGAAGTACGAGGTCAGGTGCACGCGGTCGTAGGCGGGCCGCGGCTCCTCGCAGAGCACGGTGATCCGGTGCGTGGCGGTGGCGCCGAGTTCGGCGAGCGCCTCCAGGTAGCGCTGGCCGACCATGCCGTGACCGATGAGCACGAGGGCGGGGGCGTTGGCGGGGGCGGTGGCCGGGGCCTGGGCGGGATGGGGCGTGGCTGCGGCCATGATCAGGAGCCTCCGTCGTCGGTGAGCAGGTGGTGCAGGTCGGTGGGACCGTGCTGGTCGGTGAGGGGGGCGCCGTCCTCCCAGCTGCGGGCGAGGGCGCCCACGCTGGAGAGTTCGCCGAACAGGACCCCGCCGACGAGGCGGTCGCCGCGGATGACGACCTTGCGGTAGGTGCGGCGGGTGGCGTCGGCGAGCCGGACCACGTCGTCGCCGGGGAGCGGGGTGGTCTCGCCGAAGGCGGCGAGATCGAGGGGCCGGTCGCCGCCGCCGGTGAGGGTGAGGCGGGTCAGCGCGTGGGTTCCGGTGTATCCGGAGGCAGCACCGGTGGGGATCCCCTCGCCGGTTCCGAGGAGGACGCCGGCGAGGGCCTCGGCCTGTTCCAGGGCGGGGCCGGCCAGGCCGTAGACGCGGCCCGTGTGCTCGGCGCAGTCGCCGATGGCGTGGATGCGGGGGTCGCTGGTGCGGAGCCGGTCGTCGACGAGGATGCCCTTGCGGACGTCGAGGCCGGCGGCCTGGGCGAGGCCCGTGCGGGGGCGCACGCCGCAGGCGAGGACGACGAGGTCGGCGTCCAGGCGGTAGCCGTCGGCCAGCTCGACGCCGGTGACCCGGCGGGGCCCCTGGCTGGGGTTGGCTCCCGGGTGCCGGCCAGGGACGCGGGCGGGTCCGGCTTCGGGAGCGGCGGCCCTGCGGGGCGTTCCGGGCTCCGCCCGCACCCTCCCCCGGCTACCGCTGGGGGTGCCCCTTTCCTCAAACGCCGGAGGGGCTGGTTTACGGCTGGCGTCGGCCTGCACGTGCGAGCCGGTGGACTGGGCAATTCCAGCCTCGCCGGCGTTTGAGGCGCGGGGTCCGGGGCGGAGCCCCGGGAGCGGAGCTGTCGACAGGCCGCGGACTCGGCATTCCGTGTGGATTTCCACGCCCAGGCCCGAGAGGTGGATGCTCAGGAGCTCCGAGGCTTCCGCGTCGAGTTGGCGTTCCATCAGGCGCTCGCCCTGTTGGGTGAGGACCACCTGCGCGCCCCGCTCCGCCAGGGCGCGGGCCGCCGAGACGCCGAGGAGGCCGCCGCCGATCACCACCGCGCGCACGCCGGGACGTACGGCCGCCGAGAGGGCCAGGCAGTCGTCCATGGTGCGGAACGCGTGGACCCCGGCGGGGAGTTCCCGGCCCTCGGGTTCGAACAGGCCGCGCAGCGGCGGGAGGACCGGGTTCGATCCCGTGGCCAGGACGAGGGTGCCGTACCGCTCGACCGAGCCGTCGTCGCAGTGGACCACCCGCTCCGCCCGGTCGATCCGGACCGCCCGCACGCCCCGGCGCAGCGCCGGGCCGGGGGCCGGGAGGGCCGTCACCTCCGGCGCGTACCGGCCGGCCAGGACCTCCGCGAGGAGGACCCGGTTGTACGGGGCGTGCTCCTCCTCACCGAGGACGCGGACGTCCCCGCCCAGCCGGGCGGCGAGCCGCAGGCCGGCCAGGCCGCCGCCGATCACCACCACGCGTTGCTGTTCCGAGGTCATGACACGAGAGTGCGCGGCCGCTGTTTCCCCACGGCATCGCCGTTGTTACCCGGACGGAACGCCGACCTCAGCGCGCGGGTTAAGGGTCCGTGAGGCGTTCCTCAAGGCCGCCTTAAGGATCACCGGGAGGGCTCGGGAGCCCGTGGGACCGCCCGTAGCGTGGCCGTATGCGAGAGCGAGACATGGCGGTTCGGGTCAAGGGCGGGATGCTCGGCGGGGCGGGGACCGTCGCCCTGCTGTGGGCCGCCCAGGTGCGGCCCTCGGCCCGGCTCGACGCGCTGTTCGCGACCGCCGCGCACCTGTCCGGCCTGCTCGCCGGGTACGGGGTGCTCGTGCTCCTGTTCCTCATGGCCCGGGTCCCCGCCGTCGAGCACGGGGTGGGCGCGGCCCGGCTCGCCCGCTGGCACGCGCTGGGCGGCCGCCACGTCCTGCTGCTCTGTTTCGGGCACGCGGCCTTCGCGCTCTGCGGCTACGCCGTGCACCAGGGGGTCGACGTGCTCTCGGCGGTCCGGGAGCTGCTCGGCTATCCGGCCCTGGCCGCCGCGACGGCCGGGACCGCCCTCCTCGTCGCCGTCGGCGTCACCTCCGCCCGCTCCGTACGCCGCCGGGTCAGCCACGAAACCTGGCGGGGGGTCCACCTCCTGGTGTACCTCGCCGCCGCGCTCGCCTTCGGGCACCAGCTCGCCGGGCCCGACCTGGGCCCCGTCGCCTGGTTCTGGGCCCTGGCCCACGCGGGGGTCGCCGTCCTGCTGGTCTGGTACCGCGCCGTGGTCCCCGTACGCCAGGCGCTGCGGCACGCGTTGCGGGTCGCCGAGGTCCGGGTGGAGGGGCCCGGGGTCGTTTCCGTCCTCGTCTACGGGGAGCACCTCGCGGAGCTGCGCGCGGAGCCGGGGCAGTTCCTGCGCTGGCGGTTCCTCCAGCGCAGGCTGTGGCACACCGCGCTGCCGTTCTCGCTGTCGGCGCCGGTCCGCGGGAACACCCTGCGCATCACCGTGAAGGCGCTGGGGGGCCACTCGCGGCGGATCCGCCGGCTGCGTCCGGGCACGCGGGTCCTGGCCACCGGGCCCTTCGGGGCGCTCACCGCGGCGCGGCGGACCCGGACCAAGGTGCTGCTGATCGCCGGCGGGGTCGGGATCACCCCGATGCGGGCCCTGTTCGAGACCCTGCCCGGCGGGCCGGGGGACATCACCCTGCTCTACCGGGCGGGCGCCGAGGAGCAGCTGGTGCTGCGGGAGGAGCTGGAGGCCATCGCCGCCGAACGGCGGGCCGGGCTGCACTACCTGCTCGGGCCGTCGGGCGCCGCCTTCGACCCGCTGGCCCCGCAGGCGCTGGCCGCGCTGGTCCCGGAGCTGACCGAGCACGACGTGTACCTGTGCGGGCCGCCGGGGATGGCGGACGCGACGATGGCCGCGCTGGTGCGGGCCGGGGTGCCGGTGGGGCGGATCCACGCCGAGTGCTTCGGCCTCTGAGCCCGCCACTGGTTCGCTGCCGCTTCCGTGCCCAGTTCCGTTCCGCCCCCGAGGCCCCGAGAGGTCGCCGCCCCGTGCGTCACCCGTTGCACGTCACCCTGCCCGTGTCCCTGGCCGCTGCGCGGGGCTCGTCCCCTACCCGCCCTTCGCCCGTTCCCCGGGGCTCCGCCCCGGACCCCGTTTTGCGGGGCTCCGCCCCGGACCCCGTTTTGCGGGGCTCCGCCCCGGACCCCGGTCCTCAAACGCCGGACGGGCTGGATTTGGCCGCGCCCGGCCCCGGCTCCGGCCCCGGCTCCGCCCCGGACCCCGGTCTTCAGACGCCGGACGGGCTGGATTTGGCCGCGCCCGCGGCGGGTGTTCCCGTGGTGGTGGCGCGGCATCGGCGGCCGCGTAGCTCGCCGGTGCGCGTGGTGCTGGGCGTGCTGGGTTCCGTGCCGCCGGGCAGGCGGGTCGGGGTCGGGCTCGGGCTGGTCAGTGCGGTGGCCGCCAGCGTGCTGACGGTGGTGGTGGATCCGGCGGCTCCCGTGTCCCCGGACCGGGCGCCGGCCGGGCGAAGCTCAACCTTTGCGCAAGTTTCCGGGGATTGATGGTCAGTGCACCCATCCGCTCCATAGGGTCGGGCCGTGCCTGAGATATCGACAACCATGATCATCGTGCTGTGCGTGGCCGCCGCCGCGGCCGGCTGGATCGACGCCGTCGTCGGCGGGGGCGGACTGCTGCTCCTGCCCGCCCTGCTCCTCGGCCTGCCGAACGCCCACCCCGCCACCGTCCTCGGAACCAACAAGGCCGTGGCCATCGTCGGCACCTCGGGCGCGGCCGTCTCGTACCTGCGCAAGACCCCGGTGGACGTGAAGCTCGCCGTCCGCATCGGCCTGGCCGCGCTCGTCGGCTCGATGGGCGGGGCCGCCCTGGCTGGCGGCATCAGCAAGGACGCGCTGCGCCCGTTGATCATGGTGGTCCTGGTGGTCGTCGCGGCCTTCGTCCTCTTCCGGCCCGCCTTCGGCGCCGCTCCCGGGGCGGCCGCCGTCAGCCGTCGGCGCGTCCTGCTCACCATCGCCCTGGCCGGCCTCGGCATCGGCTTCTACGACGGGCTCATCGGCCCCGGCACCGGCACCTTCCTGGTTCTGGCGCTGACGGCCCTCCTCCACCTCGACCTGGTCACCGCCTCCGCCACGGCCAAGATCGTCAACGTGTGCACCAACGCCGGAGCGCTCGCCATGTTCGCCTACCAGGGCATGGTGCTGTGGCAACTGGCCGCCCTGATGGCCGTGTTCAACCTGGCGGGCGCCATGGTCGGCGCCCGGATGGCGCTGAAGAAGGGCAGCGGCTTCGTCCGCGGGGTCCTCCTGACGGTCGTCGGAGCCCTGGTGGTCAAACTCGGCCTCGAACAGTGGGGCTGACCTGCTGCGACCAGCCGCTGACCGGCCTGTCCGGGGGATAAGGTTTCCGTCGTGCCCCACCTCGAGATATCCGACCTGATCACCGTCACCGACCCGCTCAGCGGGGCTCGACTGCCCGTCCGCCGGGGTGACGTGGTCCGCCGGTTCGACGAGGCCGGGGATCCGCGCGGCGCCCGGATCGTCGCCGGTCTGCCCGCCGGCCCGGACGACGTGCTCGACCCGCTCGCCGTGGACCGGCTGATGATCGGCGTCCACACCGGGCTGCAGCGGCTCAGCGAGGAACTGCGGATCGGGGAACGGCTGGTGCACGTACTGGACCCGCTGTTCGAGGCGATCCGGGAGATCGCCGGCCGCAACGGCCGGTTCCGCCTGGTCGACATCGGGTCCGGGCTCGGCTACCTCGTCCGCTGGCTGGCGTCCACCGGCGCCCTGGGCCGCAACGTCGAGCTGATCGGCGTCGACCTCGACGCCGCCCTCGTCGCCGAGGCCGACCGGCTGGCCCGCGCCGAGGGACTCGACTGCCGGTTCGTCCACGGCAACGCCTTCGACCTGCCCGAGGTCGCCACCGTCTACGTCTCCACCGGGGTGCTGCACCACTTCCGCGGCCCCGCGCTCGCGGAGTTCTTCGAGGCGCAGGCCGACTCCCAGGCCCTCGCCTTCTGCCACTTCGACATAGCCGCCACCCGGCTGGCACCCGTCGGCGCCTGGATGTTCCACCGCGCCCGCATGCGCCATCCGCTCGGCCGCCACGACGGGGTCGCCTCCGCCCGGCGCGCCCATTCGGACGAAACCCTGCTGCGCGCCGCGAACGTACCGGGCATCCGGCCGCTGGTCTACGAACCCCGGGGCCTGTCCAACCCCTTCTGCACCACCCTGCGCCCGGTCCTGGGCATCCGCCCCTACCTGGAGGACCCGCTGCGCCAGGCCCTCGGCCGCGCCTCCCGCCGCCTCGTGGGCGTGGAGCACCTGACCCGCGGGGGAGCGCCGACGCACGACGCCGCGTCCTGGTCGGCCGCGGGGGCCGGGTCGGCCGCCGGATCCGCCGCCGGGGCCGCGCGATGAACCCGGTCCTGCCGCTGCTCGTCCTGGGCCTCGTCGACGCCGCGTTCAGCGGCTTCCGCGCCTACGCCGGCCGGGACGCCCGGATCCGCAAGCACCGTGCCGTCGGCCGCGCGGCCCTGCGCGGCCTGGCCGTCGGCTCCGTCCTGCTGCTGGCCCCCGCCGTCACGGCCGGCGCCGTGCTGCTGCTCGCCGAGGACCCGGACCGGGCGTACGCGGCCCTCGCCGACGGCGGGACCGGCTTCCTCCTCCCGCTCGCGGCCTACGCCCTCGCCGTCGGGCTCTCGCTCGCCTCCTACTTCGCCCTGCCGTACCGGGCCAGTACCCTCGCCATGGTCATCGGGCTCGGCCCGCTGACCCTGGCCCGGCCGCTGATCGTGGCCGGGGCCTGCGCCGGTGCGCTCGTCGCCGGAGGCGGCTGGACCTCGCTCCTGGTGGCGGTCGTGGCGGGCGCCGCGGTGCTGTGCGTGGAGCCGTACGTCCAACGCCGCTGGTACGCGTTTCCGGTCTAGGGGGTGTCTTGTCGATCAGGCCCCCGCCCGGAGGCCCGGGCCACCGCGAAGAGGAACAGTCCGCAGGCCGTGACGAGCAGCCAGCCCGGCCGGGCCGCCCGGGCGAGGCCGTCCGGGGCGACGCCCGCGGCCAGGGCTCCCGCCACGGCGACGCCGACCGCCGATCCGACCTGGCGGGCGGTGGAGGTGACGGCCCCGGCCACACCGGCGCGGGACGGCGGCAGTCCGCCGACCGCGGTGTGGGTGAGCGGGGCGTTGGCGAAGCCGAACCCGATGCCGATGAGCAGGTAGGCCGCCAGCAGCGACGGCACGCCCGGGTCCGGGCCGAGGCCCACCATGCAGAGCCCGCCCGCGGCGGTGAACCCGCCCGCGAGGAGGAGCGGACGCCGGGGCCCCAGACGCCCGGTCAGGCCGCCGGACCACGGCGCGCACACGGTCGCCCCGAGGGCCATGGGCAGGGTCGCGGCGCCGGCGGCGAGCGGGGTCCAGCCTCGGGAGTTCTGCAGGTACAGGGTGGTGAGCAGCAGGCTCACGCTCAGCGCGGCGAACACCGCGACCGCGCCCAGTACCGCCGAGGCGAAGGGCGGCCGCCGGAACAGGCGGAGGTCGATCAGGGGCTCGGTCCGGCGGAGTTCGACCCGGGCGAAGGCCGTCGTGGCCGCCGCGACGGCCGCGTAGCAGGCCAGGGCCGCGGGGGAGGCCCAGCCGATGCGGGGGCCCTCGATCAGGACGCCGACCGACACGCACAGGGCCGCCGTCAGGAGCAGCTGGCCGGGCAGGTCGAGCCGCCGGGCCCGCTGTCCGCGGGACTCCGGTACGAACACCGCGACCAGGACGAGCGCGACGGCGACCACCGGGGCGTTGATCCAGAACACCGACCGCCAGCCGAAGGCCGCGATGAGGGTCCCGCCGATGACCGGGCCCGCCGCCATGCTGAGTCCGAAGACGGAGGCCCATATGCCGATGGCCCGGGCCCGCTCCCGCGGGTCGGGCATCGCGTTGACCACGATCGCCAGGGCCACCGGGCTCAGCATCGAGGCCCCGACCCCCTGGACGGCCCGCGCCGCGGTGAGGAGGCCGAGCGACGGGGCGAGGGCGCAGGCGACCGAGGCGAGGGCGAAGACCACCAGCCCGCAGCGGAACACGCGGCGGCGTCCGAACCGGTCCGCGAGGGCGCCGGAGGCGATGAGGAGGCTGGCGAGGACCACCGTGTAGGCGTCCACGACCCACTCCAGCCCGCGGGTGCCCGCCCCCAGGCCCCGTCCGATCGCGGGCAGGCCCACGTTGACGATGGTGGTGTCCACCCCGATGAGGAACATGCTCAGCGCGCAGACGGCCAGTACCGTCCACCGGCGGCGCGCGCCGGGGGCTGGTCCGGCGGCCGTCCCGGCCGGGATCGTCGTGGTCGTCGGGGTCATGGGTCCGCCTTCGGTCCGCGAGGGCCTGTCGGCCTCCGGCTTCGGATGTCGGCCCATGCTCCGACCGGGCGACGCCCGCGGCCCAGGAAATTTGCCGATACCGCAAAATGGCCCCATGGACAGGGACGCCGAACCGACCGACCCCGCCGAACCGACCGACCCCGCCGAACTCGCGCGGACCCTCGACGCCATCGGCCCGCGCCTGCGGGCGCTGCGGCGCGAGCGCGGCCTCACCCTGGAGGCGCTCGCGCGGGCCACCGGAATCTCCGTGAGCACGCTCTCCCGCCTGGAGTCGGGCAAACGGCGCCCCACCCTCGAACTGCTCATCCCGCTCGCGCGCACCCACCGCGTGCCCCTGGACCAGCTCGTGGCCGCCCCGGTCACCGGCGACCCGCGCGTCCACCTGAAGCCCCGCCGCAGGGACGGGAGCGTCCTGGTCCCCCTGACGACGTACCCCGGCCGGGTCCAGGTCTTCAAGCAGGTGCTCGCGTACCGGGAGCCGAAACTGGTGACCCACGCGGGCTACGAGTGGCTCTACGTGCTCGCCGGCGAGCTCCGCCTCGTCATCGGCGAGCGGACCCTCACCCTGCGCCCCGGCGAGGTCGCCGAGTTCGACACCGGCGAACCGCACTGGTTCGGCCCCGCCGAAGGCGAGGTGGTGGAGATCCTGCACCTGTTCGGACCCCACGGGGACCAGGCGGTCGTCCGCACCGGCGGGACGGCCCCCTAGCCGGCAGGACCCTAGTACGTGCCCGTCAGGTGGGCGAAGACGACCACGTTGCCCTGGTAGCCGGTGCGCGGGGAGAAGCCCCCGCCGCAGGTGATGACGCGCAGCTCGGCGCGCGGCGCCGACCCGTACACGCGGGAGTCGGGGAAGGCCTTGGCGTCGTAGACCTCCACCGCGTGGACGGTGAACACGGCCGTACGGCCGTCAGCGCGGGCGACCTCGATCAGGGCGCCCCGGCGCAGCGCGCCGAGGTGGTAGAAGACCGCGGGCCCGGTGGCGTCGTCCACGTGCCCGGCGACGACGGCGGTGCCGTCGGCGCCCGGGGTGGTGCCCTCCCGGTACCAGCCCGCCAGGTTCCGACGGGAGGGCGGCGGTACCTCGAGACTGCCGTCGGCCTGCAGCCCGAGCCCGGTGAGCGGGGCGTCCACCCGGATGGACGGGATGCGGATCCGGGTCGGCGGGGAGCCGGGGAGCGCGGCGATGGCGCCGGTGAAGCGGGCCTGGGCGCTCAGCGCCTCACCGAGGGAGGGCAGCGGGGGCCGGACGGGCTCGCCGGAGCCGCTGCCGATGAGCCAGACGCCGACGCAGGTGGCGAGCGCGACGAGCCCGCCGGCGCGGGCGCGGGCGCGGCGTGCCTCTGCCTCCATGCGGCCCCCTCGGCTTGTGACGTGGTGATGTGGTGACGGGATGACGTGGTGACTGGCCGTCGCCCGGCCCCGCGAACGGGGGGGACCTCGCGGGGCGGGCGACGGGGGACGGTACCGGTCGGACTGCGGCCGGAGCCGCGGTGGGCGTCCGTCAGTTCCGCGTGCCGCTCGCCCGGCGACGCAGGAACCAGGTACCGCCGACGGCGGTCGCGGCCAGCACTGCCGCTCCCGCCGCGATCTTGGCGGGGTCGGTGGTGGTGGTCGTGCCACCGCCCACCCCGGTGCGCACGTGGCCCTGGGGGGCGCGGTCGTGCTCGGTGACGATCAGGTCGCCGGTGGCGAACTTGCCGTTCGCGCAGGTGGCGCCGATCGCGTGGGTGCCGGGGTGGGTTCCGCGGGCGACCTGGAACTGCCCCACGACCACCTCCTTGTGGGTGCCCGGGGACAGCTTGAAGCGGCCGCCCCCCACGGTGGTGGCATCGCCCTCGGCGTGACTGCCCGGGCCGCAGGCCTTCGTGTTGACCGTGACGGTGGTGCCGGGGGCGGCCGACGTGGGCCAGACCTCCAGCGGGGCGAAGTCGCCGGCCGCGAAGCCCGTCATGCCGAAGCCCGTCATGCCCAGGTCCGCGGCGGCGACCGCGCCGGCCACCGGGCCGGTGAACGCGACGGCGGTCAGCGCGGTGGCGGTGAGCACGTGGGCGGTGCGTCGGCGCATGGGGGGTCTCCTGTGGACACGGGGTCGTGTCTCCGAGGTAACCGGGGCGGCCGGGCGGGCGCCTGCTGATGTGGTGTCAGATTGGCGCCGGGGGGACGGGGCGGTGGGGTGTTCTCGCAGGTGGGGTGGGGTGGGAGGGCATTTGCGGGGCCCCACGCCGTCCGGGTGACGGTGGCCTCGCGGGTGCGGGTGTCGCTGCGGGGGTGCCGCTTCGGGAGGGTTATGCCGGGGGGAGGGTCAAGGCGGCCGAGGCGCCCGTGGGAGCGGCGTTGGTGAGGGTGATGCGGGCGCCGATGACCTGGGCCTGGCCCAGGGCGATGGTCAGGCCCAGGCCCGTGCCCTGGCCGCGTTCGGTCGCGCCCGTCAGGAACCGCTGCGGGCCGTCCCGCAGCAGCGTCTGGGGGAAGCCCGGGCCGTGGTCCCGGACGGTGACGGTGTTCGCGGCCACCGTCACGGTGATCGGGCCCCCGCCGTGCCTGCGGGCGTTGAGCAGCAGGTTCGTCAGGATCCGCTCCAGCCGCCGGACGTCCGTGCGGACCCGGGTATGGCCGTCGGCGGCGCCCAGGACCTGAGCCTCCACTCCCGATCGCCGGGTGACCGTCTCCACCAGCGGCCCCAGGAGGTGGACGTCCAGCTGCGCCACCTCCCGGTCCCCGTCCAGCCGGGCCACCTCCAGGAGGTCCTCCGTCAGACCGCACAGGGCCGCGACCCGGTCGCGCACCAGCTCCGTGGGCCGCCCCGGGGGGAGCAGCTCGGCGGCGGTGAGCAGACCGGTCAGCGGGGTCCGCAGTTCGTGCGCCACGTCCGCCGCGAACCGCTGCTCCGCCACCAGCCGCCGCTGCAGGCTCGCCGCCATCGTGTCGACCGCCGCGGACAGCTCGGCCACCTCGTTCCGCGTCCCGGGAACGCCCGACGGGCCTATGCGCGCGTCGAGTTCGCCCGTGCTGATCCGCCGGGCCGTCTCGGCCGCGGACCGCAGGTCCTTGCTCAGCCGACTGGCCAGCGCCGCCCCGCCGATTCCCGCGAGGGTGACGACGACCACCCCGAAGGCCATCAACTTCTGGTCCAGTTCCCGCAGTTCCGACTGTTCCCCGGCCAGTGACTGGCGTACGGAGAGCACTTGGGCGCCGCCGACCGGCCGGGCGGCCCACACCGCCGGGTGGGGTCCGTGCAGGTCGAGGTAGGTGGTGCGCTCCCCGGCCAGGGCGGCCTTCCGCAGGGGTTGCGGCAGGGTCGGGCAGTCGAGGCGCGCGTCGGCCTCCCCGACCTTGTCGAAGTCGAGCTGGCCCGTGAGCTCGTACACCTGCCGCACCCGGACGAGCTGCGCGAGGGCGCTCTTGCGCGCCGCGTCGGCCACCTGGTTCGCGCGGGCCTCGTGGATCAGGATGCCGATGGTGAGCGCCACGAGCGAGCAGCCGACGGCGAGCAGGACGGCGATCTTCCAGCGCAGGCCGAGGGAGTGCACGAGGCGGCGGCAGCGGAGCACGAAGCGCCTCACCTGGCCGCCCGGCTCGAGGGCGCGGGGGGCTGGGCGTAGGACGGCTGCGGGGCCGGGCAGGTGCCGGAGCGCGGCACGGAGATGGCGTTGCCGAACTTGTGGTCGTCGCTGAGGACGCTCATCCGCTGGCCGTCCCAGTGGTAGCGGATGTCGTGCGAGGACCCGTCCTCGTCGGTGGTGCGGACCAGCAGGTCGGCGCCGAGGGTCTCGATGCTCATCCGCCGGCCGCTGGTGAACAGGATCGGCACGATCTTCCCGCCGGCGGCGGTGTAGACGCTCAGCACCGAACGCCCGGTCTGGGTGTCGGCGGCGACGATCAGCTCGTGCTTCCCGTCGCCCGTGAGATCCATGTACCGGGCCGGCCGTACCCCGGCCTTGCCCGGCGCCTGGATCTGCTTCTCCCGGCTGAAGCGCTTCATGTTCTTGTCCGCGCGGATCACGGCCATCATGTCGACCTCCTCGATCCCCTCCGGCCCCACCGACGGGGCGCCTTCGAGCGGCTTCGGCGGCGCCTCCCGGCCGGCCACCGCCGTACCGCCGGCGCTCGGCGACTCGGTCCAAGAGGGCCACAGCGGCTTCGGCCGGGGCTGGGAGGAGACGGGCGGCGCGACCTCGCCGGATCCGAGGCCCCCGGGCGTGCCGCAGCCGCCGAGGCCGATGCAGAGCAGGGCGGCAGCGGCGAGGCGGCGGTAGGTCGGTCGAGTCATGGAAGGCGGAACCGTCGGTGGTGGGGAGGGCGGGGCGTGGGGGCTGGGTGCGCAGAGGCAGACTGACGGTAGAAGGCGTCGGTCACGGGAACCGGGCGGACGTGTAACAGCGGTGCGTACGCGGGCTCCCGGGGCCGAACTCGGGACCTTCGGCCCGCCCCGCGGCCGGTGGGAGTCCGGTCAGCAGCTCAGTCTGAATCGAGGGAGGCCCGCATGACATCGGCCGATCGGCCGGAAGGTCACGCCGAAGAAACGATTCCTCAGAGTGAGGAGCTCCCGTTCTTCGTCTACGGGACCCTGCGCCCCGGCGAGGTCAACCACGACCTGTTCCTGCGCGGCCGCACGGCCGCCGAGGAACCCGCCCGACTCCCGGACGCGGCCCTGTACGAAGGCCCCGGATACCCGTACGCCGTGCACCGCCCCGGCTCCGCCATAGCCGGGGAGCTGATCACCCCGGTCCCGGGGGCCTACGGGGAACTCCTCGCGGCGCTCGACCTGCTGGAGGAGTACGCCGGCCCCGGACACCCCGCGAACATCTACGACCGCACCGCCCGCGAGGCCCTGCGTCCCGACGGCACCCCGGTCCGCGCCTGGGTCTACCTGGCGGCCCCGCCGCTGGCCCACCACCTCGCCCGCTCCGGCACGCGCATCCCGGGCGGCGACTGGCTGCGGCGCTAGGGCGCGCCCTGCGGTCCTACAGGCCTTCCGCGCCGCGGTTGCGCAGGCGGCGGCCGTACTGCTGGAGGACCCACAGCTCCTCCTGGACCGCCGCCAGCTGCTCCGGCGCGTCCTGGTGGCCGAGACGGGACAGGGTGCCCTGGATCTCGTGCACCCGGCGGTCCACCGCACGGAGCCTGACCTGGACCAGCTGGACCCCGGCGTAGACCTCGTCCACGGTCTTCGCGTGGATGGCCTCCACGACGAGCTCGGTGACCAGCGCGCGGACGGTGTCGTTCGGCGCGGCGTCCCGGACCCGGGTCACGTAGTCCTCGGTGCCGAGCGAAGCGCCGCCGGCGTCCAGGATGGCCTGGCGGACGGCCGCGTAGGGCGGGGCGGTGAACTCGTCCATCCCGTACGCGTCGAAGGCGGGCGAGACCAGCGCCGGGCGCTGGAGCGCCAGCTTGAGCAGCTCGCGCTCGGTGATGTGCGCGGGGCTGCGCAGGTTCAGCGCGGGCCCCGTGGGGGTGGCGGACGGCGCGGGGATGTCCTCGTACGAGTGGCCGGAGTGGCCCGAGCCGCCGGAGTTGCCCGACGGCCCCCGGCGCCCCTGCTGCGGCTGGTTGCCGCGCTCGCGGGCCCAGCGGTCGAGCTGGGCGATCCGCTTGACCACGAACTGCTCGTCGCGCATGCCGAGCATGCCCGCGAGCTGGACCGCCGACTCGTGCTGGATCGCGACGTTCTTGATCTTCTTGATGATCGGGGCGGCTTCCTCCAGCGCGGCCGCCCGCCCCGCCGGGTTCTCCAGGTTGTGCCGGGCCACGATGTGCTTCAGCGCGAACTCGAACAGCGGGGTGCGGGCCTCGACCAGCCCCGCCACGGCCGCGTCGCCCTTGGCCAGGCGCAGGTCGCAGGGGTCCATGCCGCCCGGGGCGATGGTGATGGAGGTCTCCGCTGCGAACTTCTGGTCGTCCTCGAAGGCGCGCAGCGCGGCCTTCTGCCCGGCCGCGTCCCCGTCGAAGGTGAAGATCACCTCGGCGGTCGCGTTGTCCATGAGCAGCCGGCGCAGGATCTTGATGTGGTCGCCGCCGAAGGCGGTGCCGCAGGTGGCGATCGCGGTCGTGACCCCGGCCATGTGGCAGGCCATCACGTCGGTGTAGCCCTCGACCACGACGGCCCGGGAGGTCTTGGCGATCTCCTTCTTGGCCAGGTCGATGCCGTACAGCACCTGGGACTTCTTGTAGATCGCGGTCTCGGGGGTGTTCAGGTACTTGGGGCCGTTGTCGTCGTCGCGCAGCTTGCGCGCGCCGAAGCCGACGACCTCGCCGCTGATGTCGCGGATGGGCCACATCAGCCGGCCGCGGAAGCGGTCGATGGGCTTTCCGCTGCGGCTGTCCTGGGACAGGCCCGAGGTGATCAGTTCCTTGTCGCTGAAGCCCTTGCCGCGCAGGAAGCGGGTCAGGTGGTCCCAGCCGGCCGGGCTGTAGCCGACGCTGAAGTGCTGGGCGGCGGCCTGGTCGAAGCCGCGCTCGGCCAGGAACTTGCGGCCGATCTCCGCCTCGGCGCTGCCGAGCTGGTCCATGTAGAACTGGGCCGCCGCCTTGTGCGCCTCGACCAGCCGGATCCGCTCGCCGCGCCCGCTGCTGCCGGCGGTGTAGCCGCCCTCTTCGTACCGCAGGGTGATGCCGGCCAGGCCGGCGAGCCGCTCCACCGCCTCCGAGAAGGAGAGGTGGTCGATCTTCATGACGAAGTCGAGGGTGTCCCCGCCCGCCTGGCAGCCGAAGCAGTGGTAGAAGCCCTTGCTGGGGCTGACCTGGAAGGACGGGGACTTCTCGTCGTGGAAGGGGCAGAGGCCCTTGAGGTTGCCGCCGCCCGCGTTGCGCAGCTGGAGGTACTCCGAGACCACGGCGTCGATCGGGACCGCGTCCCGTACCGCCTTCACGTCGTCGTCGTTGATCCGTCCTGCCACCGCGCCAGTCTACGGCCGGGCGGGGACAATCCCGTCAGGCCCCTTCCGCCGGAACCAGGGCCGAAAGCGGAATCGACGGATCCGCCAGTTTCTCCCGGTCCACGGGCGCCTTCGACCTGATCAGGGCCTGGATGTCCTCCGTGACGTCCCACACGTTCACGTTCATCCCGGCCAGCACCCGGCCGTCCGAGAGCCAGAAGGCGATGAACTCCCGCTTGCCCGCGTCCCCGCGGATCAGCACCTGGTCGTAGCCGCCCGCCGGGGCGTACCCCGAGTACTCCAGACCCACGTCGTACTGGTCGGAGAAGAAGTAGGGAACCCGGTCGTACGAGACCTCCTGCCCCAGCATCGCCCGCGCGGCGGCCGGCCCGCCGTTCAGCGCGTTCGCCCAGTGCTCCACCCGCAGCCGGGCCCCCAGCACCGGGTGGTGCGCGGCGGCCACGTCCCCGACCGCGAAGACGTCCGGGTCCGAGGTGCGCAGCGAGGCGTCCACGGCGATCCCGCCCCCGTGCTCCCGGTCCACCAGGGCCAGGCCCGAGGTCTCCGCCAGCGCGGTCCGCGGGGCGGCCCCGATCGCCGCGAGGACCGCGTGTGCCGGGTGCTCCTCCCCGTCGTCCGTACGGGCCGCCAGCACCATGCCGTCGTGCCCGACGATCTCCGTCAGGTGGGAACCGAAGTGGAAGCGGACCCCGTGCTCGGTGTGCAGGTCGGCGAAGAGCCGGCCGACCTCCGGACCGAGCACCGCGTGCAGCGGGGTCGGCGCCGGCTCGATCACGGTGACCTCGGCCCCGTACCCGCGGGCCGCCGCCGCGACCTCCAGGCCGATCCAGCCGGCGCCCGCGATCAGCAGGTGCCCGTTGTCCCGGCCCAGGCCCGCCAGGGCCTTGCGCAGCCGCTCCGCGTGCGAGAGCCGGCGCAGGTGGTGCACCCCGACCAGTTCGGTGCCCGGGATGTCGAGTCGGCGCGGTTCGGCGCCGGTGGCGAGCAGCAGCTTGTCGTAGGGCAGTGCCGTGCCGTCGCCGAGCACCACCTTCTTGGCCTCCCGGTCGAGCTGGACCGCGGGCTGGCCGAGGTGCAGCTCGATGTCGGAGGCCGCGTACCAGGACGGCTCGTGGACGAAGACGCTCTCGCGCTCCTCCTTGCCCGCCAGGTACCCCTTGGAGAGCGGCGGCCGCTCGTAGGGATGCTCGCGCTCGTCGCCGATCAGGATCACCCGCCCCGTGAACCCCTCGGACCTCAGCGTCTCGGCCGCCTTAGCCCCGGCGAGCCCTGCGCCGACGATGACGAACGTCCGGTGTGCGTCGACCACCTGATGCCTCCTCATAACCTCTGCGCCACATGCGACCACATGCGAGCGTCCCGCACCGAGCCTGCCGCGTGAAGGGGGAGTGGCCCGATCGCCTCACCCTTCGGCGCGTCGCGCGCGCTGGGTGAGGCGGGCGTGCAGGGAGCGCGCGGAGGCGTCGGTGAGGGCCGCGAGCTGGTCCACGACCGCCCGCTTCCTGGCCCGGTCGTCCGGGGCCGCGTCGAAGATCGCACGGAACTGCGGGTCCAGACCCTCCGGCGCGCGGGCGCTGACGGCCTCCGCCAGTTCGGCCAGGACGATGCGCTGATCGGCGCGGATCCGCTCCTGCTCGTCGCGCTGTATGACGTACAGGTCGGCGACCGCCTTCAGCACCGCGCACTCGTTGCGGGCCTCGCGCGGCACCACCAGCTCCGCCGCGTACCGGGTCAGCCGCCCGGTCCCGTACGCCTGCCGGGTGGCGCCCTCGGCGGCCAGGCAGAAACGGCCGATCAGCTGGCTCGTCGCGTCCTTCAGCCGGGCCTGGGCCACGGCCGAGCCGTCGTAGCCGTGCGGCCACCACTCCTCCTCCATCAGCCGGTCCAGAGCCTCGCGGAGCTCCTCCGGCTCGGTGTCGGAGGGCACGTACCGGCCGATGGCCACCCGCCAGATCTGGGTGCGCTCGGGCTCGGCGAAGAGCAGGTTCGGGTCGAGGTGGCCAGCGTGCAGGCCGTCCTCGAAGTCGTGGACGGAGTACGCCACGTCGTCGGACCAGTCCATGACCTGCGCCTCGAAGCACTTGCGGTCCGCGGGTGCGCCGCGGCGCAGCCAGTCGAAGACCGGCAGGTCGTCCTCGTAGGCGCCGAACTTCACCGAACCGGGGTCGGTGGGGTGGTCCCCGCGCGCCCAGGGGTACTTGGTGGCGGCGTCCAGGCAGGCCCGGGTGAGATTGAGCCCGACGCTGACCAGTTCGCCGCTCACCGGATCGGGGACGAACCGCTTGGGCTCCAGCCGGGTCAGCAGGCGCAGCGACTGGGCGTTGCCCTCGAAACCGCCGCAGTCCTTGGCGAACTCGTTGAGCGCTTCCTCGCCGTTGTGGCCGAAGGGCGGGTGCCCCATGTCGTGCGACAGGCAGGCGGCTTCGACCAGGTCGGGATCGCATCCGAGCGCGGCGCCGAGCTCCCGGCCGACCTGGGCGCATTCGAGGGAGTGCGTCAGCCGCGTACGGGGACTCGCGTCCCAGTCGTACGAACGCGTCCCCGGGGTCACCACCTGGGTCTTCCCCGCGAGCCGGCGCAGGGCGGCGGAGTGCAGCACGCGGGCGCGGTCACGCTGGAAGGCGGTCCGCCCGGGCCGTTTGTCGGGCTCGGTGGCCCAGCGCTCGGTATCGGCGGGATCGTACGGCTCGCCGGGCAGGTCGAGGGCGGGTCGGACAGGTGCGGTGGTGCCTTCCATGCCTTCCATGGTCAAACGGTAACCGCACGAACCGACAAGACGAGGCAAGAGGAGCAATCCGAGCGATTGGGACCCAACCCGGCCGTTAGGCGGTGGCCAGTTCGAGCGGCTCCTCGTGCGCTACGGGCCCTGCGAGCGCGGCGGCGGCTTCGTCGTAGCGCTGGAGCACCAGCCGGGCCAGCGCCGGATGGTCGCCCAGCGGGGCGGCGGCCGGACCCGGCGCGGCGGCGGCGCTCGCGGCGGCGAAGCGGCCCGGGGCGGTGAAGTAGGAGGCGACCGCGACCGGGTGGAGGCCCCGCGCGGCCAGGGCCCGTACGGCGGCGGGCACCGAGGGCGCGGTGCCCGAGGCGTAGGCGGGCACCACGGGCACCCCGCCGAGGCGCTCCGAGAGCAGGTCGGCGGTGGCGCGCACATCGGCGCCGGAGTCGGGGTCGCGGGACCCGGCGGCGGCCAGCACCACCGCCGACCCGGGGCTCCAGCCGGCCTCCACGAGCCGCTCGTACAGGGCCTCGACGAGCAGCGGATGCGGGCCCAGCGGGGCGGCGACACGGGCCCGCAGATGCCCGGCGCGGGCGGCGGCGGCCGGCAGGTCCCGCTTGACGTGGGTGCCACGGCCGAGCAGCAGCGGTACGAGGACGGCGTCTCCGGAGGCCCGGTCGAGGGTGCGCTCCAGCAGCGGGTGGTTCAGCTCGATGTGACCGAGCCGGACGTCGAGGCGGGGGCGGAGCTCACGGACCCGTTCGAGCAGGGCTTCGACGGTGTGGAGGGCGCGCGGATCGCGGCTGCCGTGGGCCACGGCGACGAGGGCGGGCTGCTGCATGGGAGGACTCCTGCGTGGTGTCGGGGACGCAGCCCGCTGAGCTGCGTACCGAGCTGGGCGGTGATCCGGGTCAGCAGCTCCGCGGTGGTCGCGGGCGGAAGGGGCATGGGCAGGAATTCGGGAGGGTGCGCCGGCTCCGTCATGAACCGATCCTGCGCGCGGCAGGTTGCCGGTGCGTTGCGCGGGCGTGACGGGTGTTTTCCACCTGCTCACAGGGGGGTGGACGGCGGGGGGAATCCAGCTCCTCCGGCGCCGGGGGCGGCGTACCCCGAGAGGCGCTGGCCTCGGGGAAACCGCCGGGGGCGTCCGCGCGTCCGTAGTCGACAGGACCACCAGGAGGGCATTGCATTGAAGCGCGCAGCGGTACGTGACCTGTTCGGGGCGACCCGGGGCCGGCTGAAGGCCGTAGGGGGCCGGCTGGGGGCCGTACGGATCACGGTGCCCCGGACCGTACGGGCCCGGCGGCGGGCCGTGCGGGTGGTGATGGCGGGCTGCGTGCTGGCCCTGCTGCCCTCGGCGTGGACGCACGCGTCCGCCGGGCCCCGGCTGCGGACCACCGCCGACGCGCCCGCCGCCGAGGTGGCCGTGGTGTTCGGCGCCGGGCTGTGGAACGGCCGGCCCACCCCGTACCTCGCGCGCCGCCTCGACGCCGCCGTCGAGCTCTACCGCGCGGGGAAGGTCAGGGTCGTCCTGGTCACCGGCGACAACAGCCGTACCGATTACGACGAGCCCGACGCGATGCGCGCGTACCTGACGGGCCACGGGGTGCCCGACTCCCGCGTCGTCAGCGACTACGCCGGCTTCGACTCGTGGGACTCCTGCGTCCGGGCCCGGGAGGTGTTCGGCGTGCACAGGGCGGTGCTGATCAGCCAGGGCTTCCACATCCGCCGGGCGGTCGCGCTCTGCCGGGCGGCGGGCGTGGACTCCTACGGGGTCGGGGTGTCCGACGTGCACGACGCGACCTGGTACTACGGCGGGGCCCGCGAGGTCTTCGCGGCGGGCAAGGCGGCACTGGACGCGGTGTTCGAGCCGGAGCCGCGGTTCCTGGGGCCGAAGGAGGAGGGGGTGTCGCGCGCCCTGGCCTCCGTGGCAGACTGACGCCGCGATCGGCATATGCCGATTAGTCATATACCGATCTGTCTCGTGCGTCAGGGGTGTGGAACCGTGGCTGTTGTGGATCTGAGCGGCAAGGTCGTCGTCGTCACCGGTGGGGCCCGGGGCCTCGGCGCGGCGGCCGCGCGGGCCGTCGTGGACGGCGGCGGCAAGGTGCTGATCACCGACGTCCTGGAGGCCGAGGGCGCCGAGACGGCGGCCGAGCTCGGCGACGCGGCGCGCTTCCTGCGTCACGACGTGACCAGCGAATCCGACTGGGACGCGGCCCTCGCCTTCGCCCTCGCCGTATTCGGCCGCATCGACGGACTGGTCAACAACGCGGGCATCGCCTCCGGCGCGTTCCTGGAGCACGAGAGCGTCGAGCACTTCCGCAAGGTCGTCGAGATCAACCTGGTCGGCGTCTTCATCGGCATCAAGGCCGCGATCCCGCTGATGCGGGAGAACGGCGGCGGCTCCATCGTCAACATCTCCTCCGCCGCAGGCCTCACCGGCCTCGCCCTGACCGCCGGCTACGGAGCCTCCAAGTGGGGCGTGCGCGGACTGTCGAAGATCGGCGCGGTGGAGCTCGCGGAGTCCCGGATCCGCGTCAACTCCGTACACCCCGGCATGACGCTCACCCCAATGACGGCCCCGGTCGGCATCCGGGCGGGCGAGGGCAACTACCCCGGCGCCCCCCTCGGCCGTGTCGGCCTCCCCGAGGAGATCGCCGCCGCCGTCGCCTTCCTCCTCTCGGACGCCGCGGGCTACATGACCGGCGCCGAGCTCGCGGTCGACGGCGGCTGGACGGCCGGCCTCACGGTGAAGTACCTGACGGGCCAGTGACCCGGCCCCGGCGCCCCGGCGGACATTCGGATGCCCGCCGCCGGGCACGCCCTTCGGGCCCGGCCACCGCACGGTGCCCCTGCTCCCCGAGCGCGGCATGCTGCACGTCGACGCCGTCGACGGCCGGATCGTGTACGTGGAGGTCCTCTGCCGCCCCCCACTGCGCAGGGCCTCACCGGAGCCGGCGGCGGACGCTGAGGCGGAGCACGCAGACTCGTAACGCGGGGCGGCGGCCCGTGTAACACCGCCGACGCACGCTGGGCCGCATGCACACCTCGGAGTCCGTTACCGCCACGCACTGCCCGTACTGCGCGCTGCAGTGCGGGATGAACCTGCGCCCCGAGCCGGGCGCGGTCGGCGGCGTGGCAGTGGAGGAGCGGGCCGACTTCCCCGTGAACCGGGGCGCGCTGTGCGGCAAGGGCCGCACCGCCCCCGCCGTGCTCTCCTCCCGGATGCGCCTCACCGAGCCGCTCGTCCGCACCCGCGCCGGGCGGCTGGAGCCGGCCACCTGGGAGGAGGCCCTGGACGCCGTCGCCGAGGGCCTCGCCCGCACGCGGCGGTCGTACGGGGCAGACGCGGTCGGGGTGTTCGGCGGCGGCGGGCTGACCAACGAGAAGGCGTACGCCCTCGGGAAGTTCGCCCGCATCGCGCTGGGGACCTCGCAGATCGACTACAACGGCCGGTTCTGCATGTCCTCGGCCGCCGCCGCGCACCAGCGGGCCTTCGGGCTCGACCGGGGGCTGCCCTTCCCGCTGGAGGACATCCCCCGGACCGGCTGCGTCATCCTCGTCGGCTCCAACCCCGCCGACACCATGCCGCCCGCGCTGCGCTTCTTCCGGGAACTCCGCGCGAACGGCGGCACGTTGATCGTGGTGGACCCGCGCCGCACGCGCACCGCCGAACAGGCCGACCTGCACCTGGCCCCGCGCCCCGGCACCGACCTGGCGCTGGCGCTCGGCCTGCTGCACCTCGTCGTCGCCGGCGGCCACACCGACGAGGAGTTCATCGCCGGGCGCACCAGCGGCTGGGAGGAGGCCCGCGCGGCCGTGATGGCGCACTGGCCGGAGCTGGTGGAGCGCATCACCGGCGTCCCCGTCCCCAGACTCCGCGACGCGGTGGCGATGTTCTGCGCGCCCGAATCCGCGATGGTGCTCACCGCGCGCGGCCCCGAGCAGCAGTCCAAGGGGGTCGACACCGTCGGAGCCTGGATCAACCTGTGCCTCGCCACCGGCCGGGCCGGCCGGCCGCTCTCCGGCTACGGCTGCCTCACCGGCCAGGGCAACGGGCAGGGCGGCCGCGAGCACGGCCAGAAGGCCGACCAGCTCCCCGGCTACCGCAAGCTGACCGACCCGGCGGCCCGGGCCCACGTCGCCGGGGTCTGGGGGATCGACCCCGACGACCTTCCCGGGCCCGGCCGCAGCGCGTACGAACTCCTCGACGAGCTGGGCTCGGACGTCAAGGCCCTCCTCCTGATGGGCTCCAACCCGGTGGTCTCGGCCCCCCGCGCCGGCCACATAGAGGACCGCATCTGCTCCCTGGACTTCCTGGCCGTCGCCGACGTGGTCCTGTCCGAGACCGCGGCCCTGGCCGACGTGGTCCTCCCGGTCACCCAGTGGGCGGAGGAGACCGGCACCACCACCAACCTGGAGGGCCGCGTCCTGCTCCGCCGCCGGGCCCTGACCCCGCCGCCGGGGGTCCGCTCCGACCTGGAGGTCCTGCACGGCCTGGCCACCCGCCTGGGCATGCCGAAGGCCTTCCCGAGCGAGCCCGAGCAGGTCTTCGAGGAGCTGCGCCGCGCCTCGGCGGGCGGCCCGGCGGACTACTCGGGCATCACCTACGCCCGCATCGAAGCGGAGCAGGGCGTCTTCTGGCCCTGCCCGGCGGAGCCCGGCCCCGCCGCCGGGCCCCACCCCGGCACCCCGCGCCTCTTCCTGGACCGCTTCGCCACCGAGGACGGCCGGGCCCGCTTCGTGCCCGTCTCCCACCGCGACGCCGCCGAGGTGCCGGACACGGAGTACCCGCTCCTCCTCACCACCGGCCGGGTCGTCGCCCAGTACCAGTCGGGCGCGCAGACCCGCCGGGTGGACGAGCTCAACGCGGCCGCCCCCGGCCCCTTCGTGGAACTCCACCCCCGCCTCGCGGCCCGCATCGGCGCGGTCGACGGAGCCCCCCTCGCGGTCACCTCCCGCCGCGGCCGCGCGGTCGCCCCGGCCCGCATCACGGACACCATCCGCGCGGACACCGTCTTCATGCCCTTCCACTGGCCGGGCGAGGGCCGGGCCAACACCCTGACCAACCCGGCGCTGGACCCGGTCTCCCGGATGCCGGAGTTCAAGGTGTGCGCGGTCCGGGTGGAACCGGCCTAGGCCGTCCCTTCCGGGGCTCCGGCGAAGGTGGGCGCCAGGGCCGCCAGCAGGCGGTCCGCGTAGGACTCGGCGGAGCCGGGGATCCCCGGGTACTCCTGGTGGAACGCGGCCCAGTCCGTCCGCGCGAGCTCCTCGAAGTGCGCGGGCGCGGGCACCGGTTGCCCGCCGCCGACCTCGAACTCCCCGGAGAGCCGGAACACCTCCGCCAGCAGCGGGTACGGCAGCGCGCAGTCCTCCGCCAGCAGGACCGCGTCGTAGAGGTCCTTGCCCTGCGGGTACAGGTCCCCGGCCAGCCACAACAGCTTCCAGGCGAGGGACAGCTCCCGGCCCGCCCCCAGCAGCGGTACCCCCGCCACCTCCACCGGCTCCGGCGCGGCCGGCAGGTGCTCGTTGAAGACGAAGTCCAGCTGGACCTGCCCGCCCCGCATCCCCGGTGCGGACCAGGGCAGGACCAGCCTGCGCCCCGGAACCCGTTCGTACGTCCAGATGTACTCGGAGACCGCCTCCGAAGCCGGCATCACCAGGCCGCCGTACGGGGCCAGCCGCTCGGCCCCGGCCGCGATCGCGTCCAGCATGCGCCCGGTGCGGTCCTCCTCGATCATCCAGTCCGCGGGGACCACGACGAAGTCCAGGTCGTGCGGTTCCCGCGCGATCTTCCCGAACCACCGGGACATCAGCATGCTGCCGCGCAGCACCAGTGAACCGGCATCGCCCGAGGCCCCGACCGCGCCCAACGCCACGTCCATCGCCGCCCGTCGGGCCGACCGCCAGGCCGCTCGCGCCGCCGGCTCCGGGATCACCGGATCCAGCGGCCGGTACGCCTCGGAGAAGTGCTTGAGGGCGGGATCGAAGGCCACCGCGGTCGGATCACCCCTGTCGCCCGTCCTCAAGGTCCGGGGCGGCTGGTGCATCCGCCGCCGCCGCTCCGCCTCCGGCTCCGCCGGATCGTCCGGGCCGCCCGGAATCGACGGCTTCCACTCCTGGCCGCTCATCGCGCGTCCCCCTCCTCGATCCACCCGTCGTCCACCGACAGGTCACTGTCGTACAGCACGAACTCCCGCTCTTCCGAGCGGATTTCGTACCCGGCCCCCAGCAGCGCGGCGACCAGCGCGTCGCACGCCGCCCCCGCCTCCGCCGCCGTACCCCGCCACCGCTGGGTCACGAATCGTTCCTGCCCCGCCCCCGGCAGGACCCGGCGGGCGTTCCACGAGACGTGTGCCGCGTGCCGGACCACCAGGGACTCCAGGGCCGGGCGGTCCCAGTCCGCGGGGAGCCGCAGTTTGAGGTGGTGCTCGAAGTACCCGCCGCCCGGCCCCGGGGGCTCCGCGGTCCACGGGACCGTCTCCACCTTGACCCGGACCGGGTCGAAGCCGGCCGCGCGCAGCCCGGGCACCAGGACCTCGTGCCCGTCGCGGTCGGGCAGCGTCAGCATCGGCTGCGAGGTCATCCGGCCCCTGGCCAGCACGATGTGCGTGACCTTCAACTCCCGCCGCGCGGACCACGATTCGAGCCGCGCCAACTCCACCGGATCCGGGCAGCGCACGGTGACGTGCGTTTCGTACACAGACATGGCCACGATCCTCTCGGACATGCGTCCGATCCGCATCGGGGTTCTGGTCCGGGGGTAACCATGGGTCACGCACCGGACCCAGAAAGTGGTCGCACGCCCCTCGTGGCAGCGATGTGTCGTACCCCACACTGAGGTGCGGTGCACCCGTCCTCGGAGCCCTGTGGAGGTCGCCCCCGTGCAGACCCAGAGCCTGACCGTCACCGTCAGCCCGCCCGCCGAAGCGCCCGTGGCCGAAGAGCCCGAGCCCGAGGCCGAGGCCGACGCCATGCACGAGGAGGAGGCCGAGGAGGCCGAAGAGGTTGCGGAGTCGGAAGGCCCGGACCTGCTGGAGAAGGTGCCCCCGCCCCGCAAGCGCCCGGCGGAAGGCTCCGGCGGAGCGGGACCCTCCGCCGACCTGTTCCGGCAGTACCTGCGCGAGATAGGCAGGATCCCGCTGCTCACCGCCGTCGAGGAGGTCGAGCTCGCGCGGCGCGTGGAAGCGGGACTGTTCGCGGAGGAGAAGCTCGGCAGCGGAGCCACGCTCGACCTGCAGCTCACGCTCGACCTGGACAAGCTCGTCGTCATGGGCCGCATGGCCAAACGGCGCCTCATCGAGTCCAACCTGCGGCTCGTCGTCTCCGTCGCCAAGCGATACGTCGGCCGCGGACTGACCATGCTCGACCTGGTCCAGGAGGGGAACCTCGGACTGATCCGCGCCGTCGAGAAGTTCGACTACGCCCGCGGCTACAAGTTCTCCACCTACGCCACCTGGTGGATCCGCCAGGCGATGTCCCGGGCACTGGCCGACCAGGCCCGCACCATCCGGGTGCCCGTCCACGTCGTCGAACTGATCAACCGCGTCGTACGCGTCCAGCGCCGCATGCTCCAGGAGCGGGGGTACGAACCCACCGCAGAGGAGGTCGCGGTCCACCTGGAGCTGACCCCCGAGCGGGTGCTGGAAGTGCTGCGCCTCGCACAGGAGCCGGTCTCGCTGCACGCACCCGTGGGCGAGGAGGACGATGTCGCCCTCGGCGACCTCATCGAGGACGGCGACGCCGCCTCGCCGGTCGAATCGGCCGCGTTCTTCCTGCTCCGCGAGCACCTGGAAGCGGTGCTCTCCACCCTCGGGGAGCGCGAGCGCAAGGTCGTCCAGCTCCGCTACGGACTCGCCGACGGGCGGCCGCGCACCCTGGAGGAGATCGGGCGGATCTTCGGGGTGACCCGGGAGCGGATCCGGCAGATCGAGTCCAAGACCCTCAACAAGCTCCGCGACCACGCCTTCGCGGACCAGCTGCGCGGGTACTTGGACTGAGTACGGGAAAAGGGGCGCCCCGCAGGGCGCCCCTCCCGATACCGGCCGTGCCGCTCGACCTCGGCTAATCGACCTCGGCGACCGCCTGCGCGAACTGCGCCGCGTACAGCCGCGCGTAGGCGCCGCCCGAGAGCAGCAGCTCCTCGTGCGTGCCCTGTTCCACGATCGAGCCGCTCTCCATGACCAGGATCAGGTCCGCGTCGCGGATCGTGGACAGCCGGTGCGCGATCACGAAGGACGTACGGCCGTGCGCGAGGCGCGCCATCGCCTTCTGGATCAGCACCTCGGTACGGGTGTCCACCGAGCTCGTCGCCTCGTCGAGCACCAGGATCACCGGGTCGGACAGGAACGCCCGCGCGATGGTGATCAGCTGCTTCTCGCCCGCGCTGACTCCGGCGCCCTCGTCGTCCAGCACCGTGTCGTAGCCCTCGGGCAGGGTACGGATGAACCGGTCGGCGTGGGCCGCCCGCGCGGCCTCCTCGACCTCGGCGCGCGTGACCTCGCGCGTGGCCCCGTAGGCGATGTTCTCCGCGATGGTGCCGCCGAACAGCCAGGTGTCCTGGAGCACCATGCCGATGCCTCCGCGCAGCCCCTCGCGGGTCATCTTCGCGATGTCCACCCCGTCGAGGGCTATCTCCCCGCCCGTGACCTCGTAGAACCGCATCAGCAGGTTGACCAGCGTGGTCTTGCCGGCGCCGGTCGGGCCGACGATGGCGACCGTCTGCCCGGGGTCCACGCTCAGCGAGAGGTTCTCGATCAGCGGCTTGTCCGGCTCGTAGCGGAAGGCGACCTTGTCGAAGGTGACCTGCCCGCGCAGGTTCTCCGGACGCTCAGGAACCTCCGCGTCCGCCTCCTGCTCCGGAGCGTCCAGCAGCTCGTAGACCCGCTCCGCGGAAGCGACGCCGGACTGCACCAGGTTCGCCATGGAGGCGACCTGCGTGAGCGGCATCGAGAACTGGCGCGAGTACTGGATGAAGGCCTGCACGTCACCGATCGACAGGGTGCCGGAGGCGACCTTCAGACCGCCGACGACCGCGACGAGCACGTAGTTGATGTTCGAGATGAACAGCATCACCGGCTGCATGATCCCGCTGACCAGCTGCGCCTTGAAGGAGGCCCGGTACAGCGCCTCGTTCTGCTCGGCGAACAGGGCCGCGGACTCCTTCTGCCGGCCGAAGACCTTGACCAGGGTGTGGCCCGAGTACATCTCCTCGACGTGCGCGTTCAGGGCGCCCGTGGTCTTCCACTGCGCCACGAATTGCGGCTGCGACTTCTTGCCGATCTTCGCGGCGACGTACGCGGACACCGGAATGGTCACCAGCGCGACCAGGGCCAGCACCGGCGAGATCCAGAACATCATCGCCAGCACGCCGACGATCGTCAGGAGCGAGTTGAGCAGCTGACCCATCGTCTGCTGGATCGTCTGCCCGATGTTGTCGATGTCGTTCGTGGCCCGGCTGAGCACCTCACCGCGCTTCTGCTGGTCGAAGTACGACAGCGGCAGCCGCGACAGCTTCGCCTGGAGCTCCTCGCGCATCCGGTAGACGGTGCCGTTCATGATGTGGTTCGACAGCCGGGTGGCGACCAGCATCAGCAGACCGGCGGCCGTGAAGACGGCCAGCGCCCACAGCGCCACCACCCCGACCGCGCCGAAATCGATGCCCTTGCCCGGGGTGAAGGCGGTGCCGGACAGCATGTCCGCCATCCCGCCCTCGCCCCTGGCGCGCAGGCCGTCCAGCGCCTGCTGCTTGGTGAGGCCCTTGTCGAAGTTCCGGCCGACGATCCCCGCGAACACCAGGTCGGTGGCCTCGCCGAGGATCTTGGGCCCGGTCACCGACGCGGCGACGCTGCCGACGACCGCGAGGATCATGCCCCACAGCTTGGCCCGGTCGCGCGCCAGCGCGCTCAGCAGCCGCTTGCCCGAGCCCTTGAAGTCCATGGACCGCGTCGTCGGCGGTCCCATCATCATCCGTCCTCCGGGCCCGCTCACGCCGCCTCCGCTTCCGTCAGCTGGGAGAGCACGATCTCCCGGTAGGTCTCATTGCCGGCCATCAGCTCGTGGTGGCGCCCCTCGCCCACCACCTGCCCCTCGTCGAGGACGATGATCCGGTCCGCGTCGCGGATCGTGGAGACCCGCTGGGCGACGATGACCACGGTCGCCTCCTCGGTCTCGCGGGCGAGCGCGGAGCGCAGCGCCGCGTCCGTGGCGTAGTCCAGGGCCGAGAAGGAGTCGTCGAACAGGTAGATCTCCGGGCGCTGTACGAGCGTGCGCGCGATCGCGAGCCGCTGGCGCTGGCCGCCGGAGACGTTGGTGCCGCCCTGGGCGATCGGCGCTTCGAGCCCGCCCTCCAGCTCGGACACGAAGCCCTTGGCCTGCGCGACGTCCAGCGCGTGCCACAGCTCCTCGTCGCTGGCGTCGGGGCGCCCGTAGCGCAGGTTGCTGGCGACGGTCCCGGAGAACAGGTACGGCTTCTGCGGGACCATGCCGACCGTCCTGGCGAGCAGGTCTGGGTCGAGGCGCCGTACGTCCTCGCCGTCGACGAGCACGTCGCCGCCGGTGGCGTCGAAGAGCCGCGGGATCAGCCCCAGCAGCGTGGACTTGCCGCTGCCGGTCGAGCCGATCACCGCGGTGGTCTCACCGGGACGGGCCACCAGGTCGACCCCGCGCAGGACGGAGGCCTCGGCGCCCGGGTAGCGGAAGTCGGCGCCGCGCAGCTCCAGCAGACCGTGGCGGGCGAGCTCGCGGACGGGGTCGGTGGGCGGGATCACGCTGGAGTCGGTGTCCAGGACCTCCTGGACGCGCTCGGCGCAGACCTCGGCGCGCGGCACCATCATGAACATGAAGGTGGCCATCATCACGGACATGACGATCTGCATCAGGTAGGCGAGGAACGCCGTCAGCTGGCCGATCTCCATGTCGCCGGAGTCGATGCGCATCGCGCCGAACCAGACGACGGCGACGCTGGAGATGTTCACGACCACGATCACGGTCGGGAACATCAGCGCGAGCAGCTTGCCGGCCGCCAGCGAGACGCCGGTGAGGTCGGCGTTGGCCTCGCGGAAGCGTTCCTTCTCGTAGTCGTCGCGGATGAAGGCGCGGATCACCCGGTTGCCGGTGATCTGCTCGCGCAGGACCCGGTTGACCGTGTCCAGACGCGTCTGCATCGCACGGAACAGCGGCCGGGTCTTCAGCACGATCGCCCCGACCGACAGGCCGAGGATCGGGACGACGGCGAGCAGGACGCCCGAGAGCTTCACGTCCAGCGAGAGCGCCATGAAGATGCCGCCGACGCACATGATCGGCGCGGAGACCATCAGGGTGAAGGTCATCAGCACGAGCATCTGGATCTGCTGCACGTCGTTCGTCGTACGGGTGATCAGCGACGGGGCGCCGAAGTGGCCGAGCTCACGCGCGGAGAAGCTCTGCACGCGGTCGAAGATGCCGGCCCGGACGTCCCGGCCGAAGGCCGCGGCGGTGCGGGCCCCGTAGTAGACGGCGCCGACGTTGCAGACGAGCTGGACGAGCGAGACGCCGAGCATCAGTGCGCCGAAGCGCAGGATGTAGCCGGTGTCGCCGTTGACGACACCGTTGTCAATGATGTCGGCGTTCAGCGTGGGCAGGTAGAGGCTCGCACTGGTCTGCAGCAGCTGCAGCAGGACCAGCACGGCGATCGGTTTCCGGTACGGACCCAGGTGGTTCCGCAGAAGTCGTATGAGCACGCGCAGGCTCCGGTCGGCATGATCGAGGGGGTTCACTCCATCTTCTGCCAACCGGAGGCCGGAACCCACCGCTTTTCGTAAAGCCCGGTCAAAAGGAGTAGGCCGGGCACGGGAGGGCGTAGGCCGGGGCGCGGGCCGGGTACGGCCGGGGCCCGGGCCCGGCCTAGGCCGGGTTCTGGAACGCCCCCGGGTGGATCTGGTCCCGGGTCGCGACGTACTGCTGGCGGGCGCCCTGCCAGGCCGGGTACTCCTCGTCCGGCTCGAACAGCTGCGCCGTGGGGGCCGGCCACACCGGCGGGGTGTTCGAGGCCGCGCCGCCCTGCGCCAGGCCGAGCGCCCACGCGGCCTGCCGGGCCGCGCCCAGGGCCGCGTAGTCCGCCGGCGCCGGGACGAGGACCTGCGTACCGAACAGCCCCGGCGCGAAGGCCTGAACGGCCGGCAGCTCGGCGGCGGCGCCGAGCAGGAACACCCGGCGGATCTCCACACCGCGGCTGCGCAGCACGTCGAGCGCGTCCACCAGCCCGCAGAGCATGCCCTCGAAGGCGGCCCGCGCGAGGTGCTCCGGCTTCATGGAGTCCCGGCGCAGCCCCGACAGGGTCCCGGCGGTGTGCGGCAGGTTCGGCGTCCGCTCACCCTCCAGGTACGGCAGGAGTACGAGCCCGTGCGCGCCCGGCGTCGACTTCAGCGCGAGCTCGCTCAGCCCCTCCAGATCGGTGCCCAGCAGTTCGGCGGTGCCGCGCAGGGCCCGTACGGCGTTCAGGGTGTTCACCACCGGCAGGTGCCGCCCGGTGGCGTCGGCGAGGGAAGTGATCAGCCCGCCCGGCTCCGACAGCGCCTCGTGGTGCACCGCCATCACCGATCCGGACGCGCCCAGCGAGACCACGGCGTCGCCGGGTCCCATGCCCAGCCCGAGCGCGGCCGCCATGGTCTCCCCGGTGCCGGCGGAGATCAGCAGCCCCTCGGGCGTGGTCCCGGCGGCTTCGGCCGGGCCGAGCACCTCGGGGAGCAGCGCCCGGTGCCCCAGCGCGAGCTCGACCAGGTCGGGGCGGTAGGCGCCGGCGGCCGCCGACCAGTAGCCGGTGCCGGAGGCGCCGCCGCGGTCGGTGGTCCGCCGGGCCGGGCGGCCCAGCAGCTGCCACACCAGCCAGTCGTGCGGGGACATCAGGACGGCCACCCGCCGGGCCGCCTCCGGCTCGGTACGGGCCAGCCAGGCGAGCTTCGCGACGGGCTGCGCCGCATGGGGGACGGAGCCGACGGCCTCGACCCAGGCCTGCCGGCCGCCGAAGGCCTCGATCAGCTCGGCGGCGGCGGCCTGCCCGCGCTTGTCGTTGCCGATCAGGGCGGGGCGCACGAGGCCGCCCTGCGCGTCCAGCGGCAGCAGCCCGTGCTGCTGCGCGGAGACCCCGATGGCCTGCACCCCTTCGAGGAGCCCGCCGCCGGCGGCCTCGCCGAGCGAGAGCAGCCAGGCCTGTGGATCGGTCTCGTGCGGCACCGCCTCGCCGGTGGGCTGCGGATGAGGGGCGTACCCCTGGCGCAGCACGGCGCCCGTCTCGGTGTCACAGACGACGATGCGTGTGAACGCGGAAGAGCTGTCCAGCCCGGCGACTATCCCCATGCGGAGAATTCTGCCGCACGCGGGGGCGGGCGCGACCGCCCCGGAGCGCGCCGTCCCTTATGCGGAACCCCACGGCCACGGCCGGACGGCACCCCGGAGCGGGGCCCTCGCAGGAGGACCCCGCTCCGGGCCGGGCCGGTCAGGTGTTGCTGGTGCCCCAGTCGTCCTCGCCCGCGCCGTTGCCTCCGACCCGTGCCCGCAGGCCCCGTACCCGCCCTGCGAGGGCGTCCGGCACCGCGTCGCCCACCTTGTCGCTCACCGCGGCGAAGGCCTTGCCGGCGAACTCCCGGCCGCTCTGACCTGCGCTCTCGGCGGCGTTGCGGACGGCCGGGTTCTGCGCGAACTCACGCGCGGACTTCTTCAACTGTTCATACCGCTCGCGTCCGGCCCGGGTCCCGAGCACGTACCCGAGGGCCAGCCCGACCGCGAACGTGACCTTGTACCGCATGCCTGCCACCCTTCGTCGTGTGGTGCCCGGCCCGCTGGCGATACCGATTGGCGGAGCACCCCCCTGCTTGCGCTAATCTATGACTCGCAACGGGCGCTCGCCCCCTGGCCAAGGCCAGAGGTGGGCTGTTCGGTGCAACGCAGCAATCCCCTGTAGCTCAATTGGCAGAGCAGCCGACTGTTAATCGGCAGGTTACTGGTTCGAGTCCAGTCGGGGGAGCGCGGTCCCCTGTAGCTCAATTGGCAGAGCAGCCGACTGTTAATCGGCAGGTTACTGGTTCGAGTCCAGTCGGGGGAGCAAGAAGGAACGAGGACCCCAGGTGGGTCCTTTTTTCTTTTTTCTGCCCTCCACGCGCAACCGGACACGGCCCGGTGCGGTCTCTCTGGGCAGGCGAAGCCGATCATGCGAGGCATCCGAGGCAGGAGATCGTATGAGCGGCTATGCTGCGGCAGACGGCGCGCACACATGTACGCGCCACGCCGTGAAGGGGCGGTAGCTCAGCCGGTTAGAGCAGCGGACTCATAATCCGTCGGCCGTGGGTTCGAGTCCCACCCGCCCCACCACAGCAAAATCGTTCTGACGTGCGGATACGTTCCTATGGGCCGTCGCAGTCAAAACCCCGGCCGCCCGGCGCCTGTGGATCAGACGGCGTTCCGCGCGACCGTGCGCCACACCTCGGCTGCCAGGTCCGGCCTGTTCACCGTCTGGGCCTGGGTCGCTATCTCCCGCAGCTCGTTCAGGCGTTACGACGACCGCGTCCGGCCCCGGTTCGGGCCGAGGGCCGGCTGCGCGTGATCTCGGCGAGACGGGCGGTCTGGGCGTCGATGGCTTGCGGGCCGTTGCCGGTCAGCAGGGCGTGCCTTTCGGCCCAGACCACTTTGACCCCCGAGGGGCTGACGGCGAGGCTGACGTCGTATCCGGCGTCCTTGAGTGCCACATCGACGAAGTAGGGGAGCCGGGTGCGCCGCCCGGGGACCTTGGGGTACTGCGAGGCGAGCACGATGCGCTCGGCCACCTGGGCGAACGTGGTGATCTTGGCGCCCTTGAAAGCGTGTCGGTCATCGGTGGTGACCCCTCCGTCCTCGGCGACGCGGTACCTGGCCGAGGTGAGTGCGACGGGGGCGTGGCAGATGAGCGAGATCGGGACGCGGTTCTCCCGCAGGCTGTGCAGGAGTTCTCCCATCCACGGGTTGGCGTGGAAGTCGACCATCGGGCCGTGGCCGCCGAGCGCGTGCACGAAGGCCAGGTCCTGGAAGGAGAACGCGGTGTCGGGGTCGCGGTGCCGCTCGATCAGTTCCTGGATCGAGAAGTACGTCTTCTCGGGCAGGGCCTCGAAGCCGGCGACGACCTCGTCCCGGATCGAGACGGCCTCCTTGTCCGTCCTGGGCAGTGGGGCGGAGACGGAGATGCGTCCGAGGTGGCGCCGGGCCAGTGCGAGTTCGGCGTCGCGGCGCTCGACGAGCTCAGGGTTCTTCCTTCGCAGACCCTCGGGAGTGAACCGCTTGCCGGCGCTCTGCAGGGTGGTGCGGGCCGCCGCGGTGCCGGTGCTCCGGCCGGCGTGGAAGCTGAGCCCCAGGCCGTTCATGTCGAGCTGCGGCGGCTTGCCGTCGGGGGTGGCGAGGATGAAGTCGTAGTCGTTCTCGAACCGTGCCAGGACCGCGGCGACCTCGACGAGGAAGAATCCGGTGGAGAGACGGTGGTCCGCCGGTTCGCTCAGGGGCAGCTCGCGCGCTGAGGAGAGCAGGATGAGGGCCTGGGGCCGGGAGGCGGCGTACTCGGGCAGGGGAACGGTCTCCGTTCTTGATCTGGATTGTGCGAGGCGAGGTGTTCGGCTGGTCGGGACGTACCCGGCGTCTAGCCGAAGGCGTTGACGCCGGTCAGCTCCGCCGACCAGTCCCACAGCCGCGCGGCCTCGTCCGGGTCGATCGCGTACTCCTGGACCTCGCCTCGTTCCGTACGGCTGTCGAAGACGGCCGCGATGTCGACGTCTTCGAGGTAGAGACCGCCCTTGCCTTCGAGGAGCGGCGAGGTGGCGGCCCAGACCTGGGTCGCGGCTCCGGCCCGGGGCGACTTGCCGAAGTTGGGGGTGAGGTTGCCGTCGGTGTCCATGGCGCCTGCGGCGATCAGATCGGCATCGCTCAGGTAGCGGCCCAGGGGCGTGGCGATGACGCCGGGGTGCAGGGCGAAGGCGCGGGGGCCGGCGTCGCGCGCCAGACGGTCCAGTGTCCGCGCGAGGAGACGGCGACGACGCGGGCGTCGCCGCTCAGCAGGGGCCAGAGCCGGTTGACGAGAGCGAAGTGTCCGAGGTGGTTCGTGGCCACCTGCAACTTCCAGCCCTCGGCTCCGACCCGGGTGAGCGGTGCGGCCATCACGCCGGCGCTCTTGATGACCAGGTCGATGCGCCGGCCGGCGGACTCCAGGCCGCGGACGTAGGAGGCGACGCTGCCGAGGTCGGTGAGATCCATCGCGCCGACCTCCACCCGGGGAAGGTCCTTCAGTTCCCCGAGGGCGAGATCCGGACGACGGGCGGGAACCGCGACGGTGGCGCCCGCGCCGACCAGCGCCCGCGTGGTCTCCAGGCCGATGCCGGAGTACCCGCCCGTCACGACGGCGAACCGCCCCGTGAGGTCGATGCCCTCGAGGACATCGTCCACGGTGCTCTCGGGGCCGAATCCGCTGCCCAGGGGAGTCTGCTGTTCCTTTGACATCGTGCTGTCACCACTTCCGGTACGTGAGGTGCGGTCCGGGCGACGGGACGGCGCTGCTCCGAGCCGTCCGCATCCTCGCTTGCACCACACGCTAGGTCTTCGGGAGTGAGAGCATCCATGGCAGAAGAGCTCATCCTCATACCCCTGACGCTCATCGAGGTGACGTAAGGGGTATGGAGTCAGCGGCGGGATGCGGATAGCGTGACGAGCATGGATGTACTTGCCGACGTTCTGGCGTCCACGGGGTTCACGGGAGCACTTCTCGCGCAGCTCCATTCCAACGGATCGCAGTGGGGGTGCGACCTCGACCAGGGAAGCGTCGCCGGATTCCACCTGATCGCCGACGGTGCGTGCTGGCTCCGGACCGCGAACACAGCGCCGGTACAGCTGGTGTCCGGCGACGTGGTCCTGCTCCCGAGGGGCACCCCGCACCAGCTCCTGGGCAGCCCCGGCACCGAGACCCGCCCCTACTCGGAGGTCGCGGCCGAGAATCCTCCGGGTCGCACGGGCGTCGTGCACCTGGGCGGCGACGGCCCGCTGGTCCGCATCGTGTGCGGGAAATTCCAGTACGCGACGTCCACCGACCGCCATCCGGTGCTGTCGGTCCTGCCCGAAGTGGTGCACGTGCCCGGCATGGCGGCCGATCCCCAGCTCCAGAGCGTCGTCCGGCTCCTCGCCTCGGAAGCCACCAACGGCCGGCCGGGATCCCGAGCGGTCGCCACCCGCCTCACCGAAGTACTGTTCGTGCTGACCGTCCGCAACTGGCTGGAGCGCGCCGGCGCCGAGGACTCGGGCCCGTCATGGCTGACCGCTCTGCGCGACCCCGACATCGGCGCCGCACTGTCGCTGATGCACGAGCGGCCGCAGGAGGACTGGACCGTCGACAGCCTCGCACGCGCGGTGGCCATGTCCCGGCCCACGTTCGCCCGCCGGTTCAAGTCCACCGTCGGCGCCAGCCCCCTCGCCTACCTCTCCCGCGTCCGCCTCGACCAGGCCGCACGCCAACTGCGCGACACCGACGATTCCCTCGGCATCATCGCCCGCAAGGTCGGATACGCCTCCGAGTTCGCCTTCTCCCGGGCCTTCACCCGTGAACTGGGCGTCCCGCCGAGCCGCTACCGCCGCGCGGTCGCCGTCTGACGGTCAGGCGCCACCGGGTCGTCCGGGGGCGGGCCGGCCCCGGCGCGGCCACCTCGCCGCCGGGGCCGGGGTCAGGAGGCCTCCGTTTCGTCCGCCAGGTGGCGCAGCACGTCCTTCAGGTCGCCGCGGCGGGCGAAGGCCGTGCGCTGGCGGTGGGCGCCCGAGCCGTCGCGCAGCAGGCCGGCCATGGTTCTGGCCGCGTGGTCGAGGTCGCCGGACGCGGCCAGTTCGGGGGCCACCAGGTCGAGCAGGGCCTCCGCCAGATCCGCCGCCGGGAGTTCGACGCCCGTGTACGGGTCCAGCCCGAAGCCCTCCAGGCCGTCGTGGGCCGCCCGCCAGCGCGCGAGGCGCAGTACGTCCTCCCGTACGGGCGGGTCGGGCCGCTGCTCGGCGATCTCGCGCAGGGCCGTCGCGACGAGGGCGCGGGCCAGTTCGGCCTGGAGGATGGCCGAGTCGATGTCCGGGGACATGTCGGGGGCCCGCAGTTCGAGCGTCGGCCAGTTCCCCGAGGGCCTCAGGTCCCAGTAGACCATCTTGGTGTCCAGGGCGGCCCCGGAGCCGAGCAGGGTCTGCACCGAGCGCCGGAAGTGGGCCGTCGAGGTGAAGTGCGGGGGCAGGCCCGCCGAGGGCCAGCCCGCCCAGGCCATCGCCCGCCAGCTGGCGTGACCGGTGTCGCGGCCGCCCCAGAAGGGGGAGTTGGCCGCCAGCGCGATCAGCGTGGGCAGCCAGGGCCGGAGCCGGTTGGAGACGGCCACCGCCGTGTCCACGTCGAGGGTGCCGATGTGGATGTGCCGGCCGCAGCTGACCAGGGTGTCGGTGAGCGCGCCGAACCGCCGGGCCTGCTCGCGCTGGCGCGGCTCGTCGTCGGTCAGGTGGAGCGGGCCCTCCAGGGCGACCACCGGCGAGGGCGCGGCCAGCAGCCGGCAGCCGTGGGCCCGGGCGGCCCGCGCGAGGGTGCGCCGCAGGGTCGCGAGCTCGCTGCGCAGGGTCGCGGCCGAGTCGGCGACGGGGGTGGAGATCTCCACCTGGTAGCGGGTGCCTTCGGGGTGCAGTTCGTGGGGGAGCCCCGCGGCGGTGGACAGGACGAGCGGGGCGGCGGGGACCACCCGCAGGGTGCGGGCGTCGACGAGGAGGAATTCCTCCTCGACGCCGAGGGTGAGGGGGAAGACCGGATCGGTCGCGGTCGCGCGGAGCGCGCCCGTCTTCGTGGTGCCGGTGCTCGTGGTGCTGGTGCCAGGTTCGATCACTGCGCCTCCCTGGACATACGAGTCTTTTCATCATGAGCTGAACTTCAGGCGAGGAGCGCACGTCTATTCGGTCAAATGTCCGGTGATAGTGGCGAGTTAGCGGCAAGGATCCGGCCGCCGCGGGGCCCGGGTTCCGGGTGGGGTGAATGGTGCGCGTGCGGGAGGAGCGGGAGCCCGCGCCCTCGGGCTTCGAGCGGGATCCGGCCGGGTTCCGGCCGGGTTCCGGGCGGGCTCTGGGCGGGCTTTGGGCGGGCGTCGAGCGGCCCCAGAGTGGGCCACCACCCGGCTCCGGGCCGGCTCAGGGCGGTCCCCAGAGTGGGCTCCCTCCCGGCTCCGGCCCGGCTTCGGGTGGCCCCCGGGGTGGGCTCCCGCCTGGTTCCGGGCGGTCCCCGGGGGTGGGGTCCGGTCCGGCTCCGAGTGGTCCCCGGGGTGGGATCCGGTCCGGCTTCGAGTGGTCCCCGGGGTGGGATCCGGTCCGGCCCCTGCCGGGGTCGGCTTATCATCCGTTGTGACTCGTACGACCGCTCCGCCCTCGCAGCCCCTCCGCCCCCGCCGCCGCATATGGGCCGACCTCACCCCGCTGAGAACGTCCCCGGACTTCCGCCGGCTGTGGTTCGGGGGAACCGTTTCCTCGCTGGGCCAGGCGATGACCGCCCTGGCCATCTCGCTCCAGGTCTACGAGATCACCGGCTCCAGCTTCTCCGTCGGACTCGTCGGGCTCTGCTCGCTCATCCCGCTGGTCACCTTCGGGCTCTACGGCGGGGCCATCGCCGACACCGTCGACCGGCGCATGCTCGGCCTCGTGAGCGCGCTCGGTCTGGCCGCCCTGTCCATCGCCCTGGCCGGTGCCGCGCTCCTGGACTACCACCGGGTCTGGCTGCTGTACTCCGTGGTCGCGCTCCAGTCCCTCTGCGGCGCCCTCAACGGGCCCGCCCGGTCCGCGATGATCCCGCGGCTGCTGCCCGCGGAGCAGCTGCCCGCCGCCAACGCCCTGAACTCCATGACATGGACCTTCGGGATGACCGTCGGCCCGGCGCTGGGCGGGGTCATCGTCGGCTGGTGGGGCTACCAGGCCGCCTACCTGATCGACGCCCTCACCTTCGTCGCCGCCCTCTACGCGATGTGGCGGCTGCCGCCGATGAAGCCAGAGGGGGCCGGCGGCCGCACCGGGCGGGCCTCCGTGCTCGACGGCCTGCGCTTCCTGGGGACCCGGCCCAACATCCGGATGACCTTCTTCTCCGACCTGGCCGCCATGGTGCTGGCCCAGCCGAAGGCGCTGTTCCCGGCCATCGCCGTGCTCTGGTACGGCGGCGACGCCAAGACGGTCGGGCTGCTCGTGGCCGCCCCCGCCGTCGGGGCGCTGCTCGGGGGACTGCTCTCCGGCTGGCAGGGGCGGATCCGCCGGCACGGGGCGGCGATCCTGCTCTCCGTCGCCGGGTGGGGTCTGGCCATCGCCGTCTTCGGGCTGACCCGGAACCTCTGGCTCGGGCTGCTCTTCCTGGCCCTGGCCGGATGCGCCGACAGCGTCTCGATGGTGTTCCGCACCACCATGCTCCAGGCCGCGACCCCGGACGACATGCGGGGCCGCCTGCAGGGCGTCTTCATCGTGGTCGTCGCCGGCGGACCCCGGCTCGGGGACTTCCTCGCCGGGGCCACCGCCGAGCTCACCTCCCCGACCGTCGCGATCACGGGCGGCGGGCTCGGCTGCGTCCTCGTCCTGGCGCTGCTGGCCGCGCGCTGGCGGGGCTTCGCCCGCTACGACGCGCGATCGCCGCAGGCCTGAGGCGGGGCGGGGCCGGCCGTCCGCCCCGGTGGGCTCACGCGTCCACCGGCTCGCGGGTGCGGTCGCTGACCTCCCCGCCGGTGTTGGCGGTCCCGGCGGGCTCGAACATCAGGATCGCCGTCTCCCCGTCGGCCTGCGGGCAGTGCTCCACCCCGCGCGGGACCACGTAGATCTCCCCGGGGTTCAGTACGACGTCCCCGGCGCGCAGCCGGATCCTCAGGGTGCCGCTGACGACGAGGAAGAGCTCGTCGGTCTCCTCGTGGGTGTGCCAGATGAACTCGCCCTGGATCTTGGCGATCTTGACCTCGTAGTCGTTGACCCGCGCGATCCGGTGCGGGGTCCACTGCTCGGTGAAACCGGCGAGCTTCTCCGCGATGTTCACCACGTGTGCCGCGTCCGCCGTGTCTGCCGGGCGGCCGTTCTCGTGCGTGCTCTCGGGTGTCGTCATGGGGGCAGGCTGCCCGGGTGCGCCCTTCCCGGTCTTGTACGTTCCTGACGTGACTCCTCCCCCTCGTGAACGAGGGGGCTTCTCGCCAGGCCCGGTGGGCTGTGCGACGGACCAGCCCGGCCCGTAGAACGTTGAGTGCTCCAACGGGGTCGGCGTGCACCTGGTGGCCGCAGGCGCCGCATGGGAACTGCTCCTGTGGGGGCCGGTCCTCCGCTGAGACGTGCCCGCATTCGGGGCAGGTCCGGGAGGTGTTGCGGGGGTCCACGGCGATCGCTTCCCGTCCGGCGCTTTCAGCCTTGGCGTGCAGGATCGTCAGGAACGCCCCCCATCCGTGTGCGGTCCTTCGCCTTGCGGCGTGGACAGCGGCTCAGCTCCCGCTGCCAGCCTCGCGTCGGCCTGGCGGCCGTGATGCGGGTTGTCGACGTGTACGCCGTTGGAGGTGGTGAGGAACGACGCTATGCCCATGTCGATGCCGGCCACGGGCCGGTGCTGGTTGACCTTGACGTGCCCGACGCCCTGGAAGCGGACACGGGTGCGGTGAAATCAGACGCTTCGCGCCGCCGGAGACAAAGGTGCGTTTCCCTCCCCGGCTGAAGCCGGGGATACCGACACAAGTCCAAGGATGGTTGCGATGCGTCCGCCCAGTACGGTCTCGGCCTGGCAGCCGCCGGTGCCGGGGATCGCCGAGGTGTTCCACGCCCGGTTCACCGACCACGCCTACCCCGCGCACGTCCACGACACGTGGACGCTGATGATCCTCGACGGTGGCCGCGTCGACTTCGGGCTCGACCGCGAACGGCACGGCGTGGGCGGCTCGGACACCGTGGCCCTGCTGCCGCCCGGGGTGGTGCACGACGGGCGGACCGTCACCGAGGCGGGCTTCCGCAAGCGTGTGCTGTACCTCGACGCCTCCGTGCTGCCCCAGTCGCTGACCGGGGCCGCCGTCGACGCGCCGCTGCTCCTCGACGCCGCCCTGCGCGACCGGGTCCACGGACTGCACCGCGCGCTGGGCGCGCGGGAGTTGCCGGCCGGTGCGGTCGAGCGGCTGGAGGCGCAGTCGCGGCTCGCCTTCGTGCAGGAGCGGCTGCGCACGTGGCTGGAGGGGCGCCAGGTGATCCCGTACGGGGCTCCGGGCCCGGATACGGCCGTACGACTGCGCGAGCTCCTCGATGCGCGGGTCATCGGCGGGATCACCTTGGAGGAGGCTTCCGCGCTTCTGGGACACGCCCATCCCACCCACCTGATCCGCAGCTTCCGGCAGGCGTTCGGGCTCCCTCCGCACGCCTACCTCACCGGGCTGCGGGTCGCGAAGGCGCGGCGGCTGCTGCTGGCGGGGACGCGGCCGGCCGAGGCGGCGGTGGCGGCGGGCTTCTACGACCAGGCGCACCTGGCACGGCACTTCCGGCGGCACGTGGGGATCGGTCCGGGGCGGTTCGCCCGATCCGGGCGGGTGTGAAGGGAAGTTGGCGGGTTCGTTGCCGTCGTGTTGCCGGGTCTTCCATTTTCTTTCGATTAGCCATATGACAGTTCGGAAGATCGAGGCTCCGGCCTCGGCCCCCGCCCCTACCCCCCGCCCCCAGACCCAGTCGATCCAGGAGGAAGGCCTTCATGCGCCTTCGTACGCTCGTCACCACCGCCGTGGCCACCGCCGCGCTCGCCGGAGCCCTCGTTCCGCAGGCCCAGGCCTCCGCGGCTCACCGGGTGCCGAAGGCGGACCGTTCCTGCTCGCCGTACCTCTCGATCGCGGGCTACGCGGACTCCCTCGACAAGGCCCTCGTCGACGGGAAGCCGGTCGGCGGGCTCTCCGGGCTCGCGGTGGACCGGGACGGCACGGTCGCCGCGATCTCCGACAAGTCGGTGCTGTACAAGCTGAACGTGGGCCGCGGCGACACCCCGACGGCGACGGCCGCCGCGCGGCTGCCGCTGACCGACGGCGCGGGCAAGGTCCTCGACTCCGAGGGCATCGTCGTCGACCGCGACGGCACCTACCTGGTGACGGACGAGACCGCGCCGGCCATCCGGCGGCACGCCCGCACCGGCGAGGTGCTGGGCTCGCTGCCGATCCCGGCCGGGTTCAAGCTCGCGCCCGAGGGCCGGGCCACGGTCAACCAGACCTTCGAGTCCCTGACCCTGCTGCCCGGCGGGCACACCCTCGTCGCGGGCGTCGAGGGAGCGCTGGCGGGCGACGGGAAGGACGCGCAGGGGCGGACGCTCCAGCGGATCCAGACCTGGGAACGCCGCGGCCGGGACGGTGAGTTCGTCCTCGGGCGGCAGTACGCGTACCCGGTGGACGCCGGACACGGGCTGGTGGAGCTCGCGCCGACGCGCGACGGCCGGCTGATCGTGCTGGAGCGCGGCTTCACACAGCAGTTCAAGATCACGGTGCGGCTGTACGTCGCCGACCCCCTGGGCGCCACGGACACCTCGAAGGTGGCGGCGCTGGCGGAGGGCCCGGCCCTGCGGACCGCACGCAAGACCCCGATCGGGGACCTCGACGGCTGCCCGACGCTGGGCGCGCCCTCGAAGCTGCCGCAGAACCACCCGCTGGTCGACAACGTCGAGGGCATGGTGGTGACGGATCACGACGGGTCCGGTCGGGTAAGGCTGCTGCTGACCAGCGACGACAACGAGCTGGCACAGCAGATCACCCGGCTGTACCGGGTGGACGTGAAGCTCCCGGCCCGGAGCCGGTGGTTCTAGAGTTCGTCCGTGGACGTCACGAGCTGGTGGTTCGAGGTCGAGGACCCCGAGGAGTGCGGCGAGGAGCCATGGGACTTCGGTGAGGCCGAACTCGCCTTCCTGGCGGCCCTGCGGGGCCGGGCAGCCGACTGGCGGGTGCCGTGGGCTCCCAGCCAGGTCGGACGGCCCGAGGACGAGTCGTCGTTCCTCGTCCACATCAGCCTTGTCGACGAGGCCCGCCGGATCGTGCTCGGCGAGTGGGCCGTGCACTTCCACGGCACGCACGTGCGGGCCGGGCGGGTCCGTGACCAGCTCTTCCACCTGGACGAGTCGCCCGAGCGCGGCTTCTTCCGGGCCTCCGGCACGGTCGCGGAGCTCGCGGAGCGGTGCGCGGACTGGTTCGAGAGCCTGCTGAGCCGCCCTGTGGTCCGCGTCGATTGGCCCTCCGAGGGAGGCAGGCACGCGACCACCTGGGAGTTCGCCGACACGGGCGAGGTCCTGACGACGAGCGGCCCCGTCCCCGCCGTCGGCTCAGCCCCGGTCCGTCGCCTCGCGGTCCGTCCCTGATCCGGCGGACGGCGCCTGGCGGGCCTCCTCCTAGGCGTCCTCCGCATCCTGCGCGTCCTTCGCCGGGGAGACGATGCCGCGGGCGACGCCCAGGGCGACCAGGTCCTGGGGGCGGACGCGCAGTTGGTCCGCCGTCGCCGGGGCCGACTCCGGGGGGCGCTTGAGGATGGCCGCCGCCAGTTCGGGAGCGATCACCGAGAAGTAGCTGTCCGGGGTGACCCAGGTGTTGCCCGGCGCCGCCAGGGCGAGTGCCCCGCCCGAGCCGCCCTCGCCGATGAGGAGCGTGGTGAGGGGCACCGTGGCCGAGGCGAGCGCCGCGAAGACGTCGGCGATGGCCGCGCCGGCGCCCGCGTGCTCGGCCGCGGCGTCGTTGGCCGCGCCGGGGGTGTCCACGAGGGTGAGCACCGGGATCCCGAGCCGGTCCGCGAGCCGGACGACGCGGGCCGCCGTACGGTACCCGGCCGGGCGGGTGGCGGTGCCGCACTGGGCGGCGTAGGCCACGGCCCGGCCCTCCCGGAGCCCGAACCCGCACAGCATCCCGGGGTCCGTGCCGCCCGCCCGGTCCCCGGAGAGGTGGAGACGGAGCTCGAAGTACGCGTCCAGGTACTGCTCCGCGCGCGGCCGGCCGGGGTGGCGGGCCTGCCGGACGGCGTCCCACCCCGTGGCCGGCAGCGCTACGTCGGCCAGCGCGGCCGGGGGTTCCACGGCCTCGGGGGAGCGGGGCGCGGCGAGCACCCGGAGCCAGGCCGTCAGGGTCACGGGGAGCTGCGCGGCGGGGACGACGGCGTCCACGTGCCCGGCGGCGTACTGCCCCTCGGCGGTGTAGGCGGCCGGATCCGCGTCCGGCGGCCGCACCCGGGACCCGGCGAACCCGACCTGCGCCCCGGGCAGCGCGAGGATCACGTCGGCCCCCGCCCCGAGGGTGGCCCAGCCGCCGCCGGTGGTGGGGTCGCGCAGGACGGCGATCTGCGGGAGGCCGGAGGCGCGGGTGAGGGCGGACTGGCGGGCCACGCGCTGCAGCTGGGTCAGCGCGAGCATGCCCTCCTGCATGCGGGATCCGCCGGTGGCGATGAGGGAGACCAAAGGGAGGCGGTGGGTGCGGGCGTGGGTGTAGGCCGCCTCCAGCCGGTCGCCGGTGCGGTGGCCGAGGGACCCGCCGAGGAAACCGAACTCGAAGGAGATCACGGTGGCTTCGTGGCCGCCGATGCGGGCGGTGCCGGTGACGACGGACTCGTCCTCGCCGGTCCGCTGCGCGGCGCGGGCACGGGAGTCGTCGTAGCCGGCCCAGCCGAGGGGGCCGTCGGGGGCGGAGTGCCCCGGTGGGGCGGGGAGTTCGGTGAAGCTGCCGGGGTCGGTGGCGGAGGCGATGGCGGCGCGGGCCGAGGGGCGGGTCGTCACGGCGTCACCCTACGGGTGCCCCCTCTCGCTCCGCTCGCAGGGCTGTGGTGGCTCCTCCCCGGTGGTGGCCGCCACTGCCGCCTGGGGCGGGGCCGACGGGCCGGTGCGGCCGGGCGGGCTGGAGTTTGCCGCGCAGCGGCAAATCCAGCCCCGCCGGCGTTTGAGGCGCGGGGTCCGGGGCGGAGCCCCGGGGAACGGTGGAAGGGCGGGTAGGGGACAGCCCCGCAGGGTCGACCCACCCCCCCGCCAGGGTCAGAGCGGGGCTTCCCAGGTCAGAGTCGTGCCGCGGGTGCCCGAGTCCGTGCGGCCGTCGTCGGAGACGGTGAGGCGGACCCGGCTGGGGACCGCGTCGACCTCGACCTCGATGGAGGTGACCTCGGACCGGCGGTGCGCCGCGGCCAGGGCCCCGCGCAGGGCGGAGAGGAGGTCGTCCGCGACCGGATCGGGCAGCAGCGCGTCCACCGTGCCCGCGAAGTGCACCGACGGCTGGAAGCCCAGCAGCACCGCCGCCCCGCCGGTCTCCCGCAGGACCCGGCCCCGGAAGGTGGTCGGGGCGTCCGTCGGCGGCTGCTGCAGGGCGAAGATGGCCGTGCGGACCTCCTGGATGGTGGAGTCGAGCTCGTCCACGGCCCGCCCCAGCTCCTCGCCGACGGTGTCCCCGCTGGGCGCCTTGGCGGAGCGCCGACGGGTGCTCTCCAGCATCATCTCCGTCGCGAACAGCCGCTGGACCACCAGGTCGTGGAGGTCGCGGGCGATGCGGTCCCGGTCCTCGTAGACGGCCAGTTGCTCCCGGTCGTGCTGGGCGTCCGCCAGGACCAGGGCCAGCGCGGCCTGGGAGGCGAACTGCGAGGCCAGCAGCCGGTCGACCGCGTCGTAGGCGGGGCCGCCGCGGGCGCGCGGCAGGGCGAGCGTGCCGATGAGCTGACCGCCGCTCTGGAGGGGCAGCATCATGCTCGGGCCGAAGCGTTCGCGCACGTGCGTGGTCATCCGGGGGTCCGTCGCCGAGTCCTCTATGAAGACCGGCTCGCCGCCCAGGAGCTGTTCCAGGACCGCCGAGCCGGGCGCGATGGCCGTGCCCACCAGGTCACCGGGGTCGCCCTGCGTGGAGGCGGCCACGATCTCCATGCCGCCCTCGGGGGTCGGCTGGAGGACGACCCCGGCCACGGCGTCGGCCAGCAGCCGGGCGCGTTCGGCCACGCACATCAGCGCGTCCGCCGCGGGCCGGCCCGCCAGCAGGGTGGTGGTCACGGCGGCGGCGCCCTCGATCCAGCGCTCCCGGCGGCGCGCGGTCTCGTACAGCCGGGCGTTGCCGATCGCTATCCCCGCCTGCGAGGCCAGGACGCGCACCAGCGCGAGGTCCTCGTCCGTGAACGGGCCGCCGCCCCGCTTGTCGGTGAGGTAGAGGTTGCCGAAGACCTCGGTGTGGACCCGGATCGGGACGCCGAGAAAACCCTTCATCGGGGGGTGTCCCGGCGGGAAGCCCGCCGTGCGGGGGTCCTGGTTCAGGTCCTCCAGCACGAGCGGGCGCGGATCGGTGATCAGGGCGCCGAGCAGGCCGGAACGGCCGTCCGGCAGGTGGAGGATGGCTGCCTTCTCGGCCTCGGTCATGCCGGAGGTGAAGAGCTCGGTCAGCCGGGCGCGCTCGGGGTCGACGACCCCGAGCGCTCCGTACCGTGCCGCGCACAGCTCGGTCGCCGAATCCACGAGGTGCTGGAGGGTGGTCCGCAGTTCGAGTTCGGAACCGACGCTGAGGACCGCCTCCAGGAGGACGGGCAGGCTGGCCGCCTGTCGGGCGGCGACGGCCTGCCCGTTCCCGGGGCCCGGCGGGGGTGGATCGGTGTGCGTCATTCGGCCAGGGGGTTCAGAACCATGGGGGCGATCTTCCCTTCGAGCATCATGCCGAGGCCCAGTACCGCGCAGACGTCCGGCCGTTCGGCGATGGCCACGGGCATCCCGGTCGCATCGCGGAGCATCTGGTCCAGGCCCGGCAGCAGGGCGCTGCCACCGACCATCATGATCCCTCGGTCGGTCAGATCGGCCACCAGGTCCGGCGGGCAGTCGCGCAGCACCTTGCCGATGCCGTCGAGCACGGCGGTCAGCGGGGTGTGGATGGCGTCCCGGACGGCCGCGGTGTCCACGTGGACGGAGCGGGCGAGTCCGGTGGCCACGTCGCGGCCGTGGATGAGGGTGGAGGTCGGTCCGCCGGCGGTGATGCCGTTGCCGTGCAGGGCCAGTTGGAGCGGGCGGACGGCCTGGCTCGGCAGCATCAGCTCGTGCGCGTGGCGCAGGTGCTGGACGACGGCGTGGTCGATGGCCTCGCCGCCCACCGGGATCCGTACGGCGGTGACGATCGAACCGAGGGAGAGGACGGCGACCTGGGTGGCGGCGGCCCCGCACACCATGATCATCGTCGCGGTCGGCTGCTCCACGGGGAGGCCGCAGCCGACGGCCGCCGCGATCAGGGTGTCGACCAGTTCGACGCGCCGGGCTCCCAGTCCGACCATCGTCTCCACTGTCGCGCGCTGGGCGAGCGGGTCGGCGTCGTGCGGGGTGCAGGCGGCGGCCCGCAGCCGGGGCTTGCGGCGCAGGGCGCGCCGCAGCTTCTCGCCGAGGAGGTGGCGCAGCATGCGCTGGGCCATCTCGATGTCCACGACGGTGCCGCCGGAGATGGGGCGGACGACGCGGATGTAGTCGGGCGTGCGGCCGGTCATCCGTTCGGCGAAGGTGCCGACGGCGATGAGTGCGCCGGTCCGCGTGTTCACGGCGGCGGCACTGGGCTCGTCCACGACCAGGCCGAGGCCCTTGACGTAGACGCGGGTCCTGGCCGCTCCGAGGTCGACGGCCACGTGGCAGCGGCGCAACTGCTCAAGACTGACGGTCACGGCAGATCCTCCCGAGACGCTGACGCAAGAAGACCGGCGGTTGCCGGTCACACTTCGTATCTTCTCGGGTGAATTACCCGTATTGCCCGATTTGATGCTCCGGGTGGGGGGTGTCGTGAGATACGGAAGGGTCACGAGGGGTGCGGGTGAGTGCTGCACGGGGGTGGAATTCTGCGACGCCAGGCGCGACCATGCCCGCACCGATCGTGCTACTCGTGCGTAACAAGGTAAAGGGGACTCGATGCTGACGGTCCGCCAGCGACTGCTCGCCCTCCTGGCACTCTGCCTGGCGCTCCTCGCGGCGCCCGCGCTCCCGGCGCAGGCCGTCGGCGTCTCTCCCGGGGCGATCTGGGGCGCGTCTCCCGGCGCGACTTCCGGGGCGATCTGGGGGGTGGCCCCCGGTGCGTCCTCCGGACCGGCCGCCGCGCGCAATCCGCTGGTCTTCGTGCACGGCTACAACGCCGACCCCGGCGTCTGGGGCTCCCTGCGCGAGGACCTGCGCGCCGACGGTTACGCCGACTCCGAGCTGTTCTCCTTCGGCTACGACACCCACCAGTCCGTCAACGAGGTCCTCTCCGGACGGCTCGCCGCGTACGTGGACGGGGTCCGCCGGCAGACCGGCGCCGCCCGGGTGGACCTGGTCGCGCACTCCTTCGGCTCGCTGGTCACCCGCTGGTACGTGAAGTTCGGCGGCGGCGCCCCGTACGTGGACCGCTGGGTCTCCCTCGCCGGCCCCAACCGCGGCACCTCCACCGCCTGGGCCTGCGCCCTGTGGGACCAGGCATGCCGGGACATGACCCCCGGCTCCTACGTGGTGAAGAACCTGAACTCCGGCGACGAGACCCCCGGCGCGGTGCGGTACGCCACCTTCTGGTCCCCCTGCGACGAAGTCATCAACCCCGATGACAGCGTCCCGCTCACCGGGGCGACCAACACCCCGGTCGGCTGCCTCAAGCACAACGACCTGCTCGGGGACGACCCCACCTCGGCGGGCGTACGGGCCTTCCTGCGCTCCTAGGCCGTCCCTAGCCGCTCTCCACGGCGACCTCCTGGAGCAGGCCGTACGTGAACTCCGCGACGCACGCCCGCCCCGACGCGGTGAACGCGAGGCGCCACCGCGTCGGGGCGCTGCCCTCCATCGGGCGGACCGGGGCGAAGGCCCGCGCCACCTCGTCGACCGTCGCCGACCAGGGCAGCAGGTCCTCGGGCGACTCCAGTACGGGACCGGGCGCGCCCGGGGCCCGGACCAGCCACTCGTTCCACACGGCCCCGTCCGGCGCGGCGAGCACCTCGAAGCGGAGGTCGGGCCAGAGGGGCACCGGCCACAGCAGGGCCTCGCACGTCAGATCGCCGATCGTGCGCGAGGAGACGGCCTCGGGCGGGCCGAGCACCGAGCGGTAGCGGGCCAGGGCGCCCCGCGAGCGCGGCGACCGGACCATGGCCTGCCAGCGCTTGTTGGCCTCCCGCTGCTCGGCGGGGGAGACGCCGAGCAGCCGCCGGGCCTCCTCCGCGAGGCCCGGCTGGAAGTCCGCCATCCGGCGCAGCAGCACCAGTTGGAAGCCGGCGGGGCCGAAGGGGCCCGGTGCGGGGGGCCGTGCCCCCGGCGCCCCCGGCGACCCCGGTGTCCTTGGCGTCCTTGTCATGGAATCAAGCCTTCCACACAGGATCCTCACGATCCCGGTATACGGCCGTTGTGAGTGAACGCGTAGCCTGCGGGGCGCCATGGACTATTGCATCGCCTGCCGCAGGTACCTCAACGGCGCGCTGGCGTGCGCCGGATGCGGGACCCCGGCGGAACACCTGAGATCCGCCGCGCCGGCAGTGCCCGCCGCGCCCGCCCCCGGCTCCGCCGCCGCTTTCGGAAGCGACCCGGCCGGACTCGCCGACGTGTACGCCGACTCCCTCGTCGTGCTGTCCGGGGAACGCGAGCAGGGCCGGGGGCAGGGCCGCGGCCGGGCCCGGGGCCGCGCCGCCGACCGCCGCCGCGCCGGCCACCGCAGACGCCGCCGGACCGCGCTCACCGTGGGGCTCGGGCTGCTGCTCGCCGCCGGAGCCACGCTGGGCCTGGCCAGGCTGGCGGTCGACGGGCAGCGCACCGACCGGGCGGCGACGGTGGTGCTGACCGACGACGCGGGTCCCGCGGAGCCGGCGCCGCTTCCGGGTCTGACGGACGGGCCCGCCGCGCCCACGGGCACGGCTTCGGGGAAGGGCCGGGCCGCCGGCTCCGGGAAGGCCACGGCCGGGGGTCCGAAGCCGGGCGGGACCGGTCGGAGCACCGGGGCCTCCGGTGCCGGGCCGTCCGCCTCCGAGCCGGCGGAGCCGTCGCGGAGCGCTTCCCGGACCCCCACGTCCGCGACTCCGACCGCATCGAGGTCCGGCGGCTCCGCGACTCCGAGCGGGAGCCCGAGTTCGAGGGACCCCAAGCCGCCGAAGCCCACCAAGAAGCCGAATCCGAATCCGAAGCCGTCTCCGACGCCGACCCCGGAGCCCACCCCGGACTGCCCGTGGTGGAACCCGCTGTGCTGGTGAACGGGCTGTGCTGGTGAGCGGGGAGCTCAGCCCAGCATCCGCCTGAGCAGGTCCCGTAGGACCGCGCGCTCGGCCGCGGTGAGCCCGGCCAGCGGCTCCCGGGCGAAGTCCAGCGACTCGCGGAGCCGGTCGGCGGTCTGCAGGCCCTCCTCGGTGGCCGCTGCGAGCTTCACCCGGCGGTCGGCCGGGTCGGGGCGGCGCTCGACGAGCCCGCGGGTCTCCAGGCGGTCCACTATCCCGGTGATGTTCGACGGCTCGCACCGCAGCTTCTGCGCGATCTTGCGCATCGGCATGGGCTCCAGGGAGAGCAGGTTCAGGACGCGGGCCTGGGCGCCGGTGAGCTGGTGGCTGGAGGCCGCGTGCTCGTACTCCTGGTGGTAGCGGGCCACGACGTCGCCGATGAGCTCGACGACCTCGAGGGTCAGGGGGTCTGCGCGACGACTGGGCATGGATCCAGCGTACCCATTTACTTGACAACATGAAATATCCAGGCGCATGGTTGTTTCACGTTGTGAAGCATTTCCTCCCCTCATCCCAGGAGCGCCACATGTCCCAGATTCCTGCCGTCAGCCGCGAGTGGCACCTCGTCCGCCGTCCGCAGGGCTGGCCCGTCGCCGAGGACTTCGCCCTGCGCGAGGTACCGGTGAACGCGGAGCCCGCCGCCGGCCGGATCCTGGTGCGCAACCTCCACATGTCCGTGGACCCGTACATGCGCGGCCGGATGAACGACGTGAAGTCGTACATCCCGGCGTTCCAGCTCGACCGGCCCATGGACGGCGGCGCGGTCGGCGAGGTCGTGGCCTCGGCCGACGAGCGCTTCGCGGTCGGCGACCACGTGCTGCACGGCCTGGGCTGGCGCGAGTACGCGGAGCTGGACGCCAAGCACGCCACCAAGGTGGACGCCGCGCTCGCCCCGCTCTCCGCCTACCTCGGCGTCCTCGGAATGCCGGGTCTGACCGCCTACGCCGGGCTCTTCGAGGTCGCCTCCTTCAAGGAGGGCGACTCCGTCTTCGTCTCCGGCGCCGCCGGCGCCGTCGGCAGCCTCGTCGGCCAGTTCGCGAAGATCAAGGGCGCCTCCCGCGTCATCGGCTCCGCCGGCTCCGACGAGAAGGTGACGCTCCTCACGGAGAAGTACGGTTTCGACGCCGCCTTCAACTACAAGAACGGCCCCGTCGCCGAGCAGCTGCGCGAGGCCGCGCCCGAGGGCATCGACGTCTACTTCGACAACGTCGGCGGGGACCACCTGGAGGCCGCGATCTCCTCCCTGAACGTCCACGGCCGGGCCACCCTGTGCGGGGCCATCGCCCAGTACAACGCCACCGAGCCGGTCCCCGGCCCGAGCAACCTCGCCCTGGTCATCGGCAAGCGGCTGCGCCTCCAGGGGATCCTGGTCGGAGACCACGCCGGACTGCAGCCGCAGTTCGTCCAGGACGTGGCCGGCTGGCTGCGCTCCGGGGAGCTCGTCGCGGACGAGACGGTCGTCCGCGGAGTGGAGAACGCCGCCGACGCCTTCCTCGGAATGCTGCGCGGTGACAACACCGGAAAGATGATCGTTTCTTTCACCGGTTAGGCTCACTCCACACCGCCGTGACGCGTGGGCGCGAGTCCCGGCGATTACCAGGAGGATTTCCTTACATGTCCATCCAGCAGTCCGACGTCGCGTACACCGCTGTTGCCACCGCCGAGAACGGCCGTGACGGTCGCGTCGCCACCAACGACGGTCGCCTCGACGTCGTCGTGAACCCGCCGAAGGAGCTCGGTGGCAGCGGCGAGGGCACCAACCCCGAGCAGCTGTTCGCCGCCGGCTACAGCGCCTGCTTCCAGGGTGCGCTCGGCGTCGTCGCCCGCAACGAGAACGCCGACATCTCCGGCTCCACGGTCACCGCCGAGGTCGGCATCGGCAAGAACGACGACGGCTTCGGCATCATCGTCAAGATCTCGGCCTCCATCCCGAACGTGGACGCCGCCACCGCCAAGGACCTCATCGAGAAGGCCCACCAGGTCTGCCCGTACTCCAAGGCGACCCGCGGCAACATCACGGTCGAGCTCGCGGTCTGATCTACGTCGAAGGCCGCACCCAGGCACCGGGGTGCGGCCTTCGTCATGCCCGGCATCCTCCTGCCCGGGCGCCCGACCTAAACTGGAGCCATGCGTGATCTTGCGGGGGGATTCGGCTATCTGCTGGCCGGACAGCGATGGGTACTGGGCCACGGCCGATGGCTGGGCTTCGGGCTGCTGCCCGGGCTCGTCTCCCTGGTGCTGTACGCCGGAGCCCTCATCGGCCTCGGCTACGGCGCCGACGACCTGACCGCCTGGGCGACCCCCTTCGCCGACGGCTGGTCCTCCCCGTGGCTCGGGCTCTTCCGCGGCTTCCTGACGGCCCTGGTCTTCTGCCTCGGCCTCTTCCTCGCGGTGATCACCTTCACCGCCGTGACCCTGCTCGTGGGCCAGCCGTTCTACGAGTCCCTCTCGGAGCAGGTCGACCGCACCGAGGGCGGCGAGGTCCCGGAGTCCGGCCTCACGCTCGCGCGGGAACTGTGGATCTCCGCCCGGGACAGCCTGCGGATCCTCGGCCGGGTGCTGCTCTTCGGGATCCTGCTCTTCGCGCTCGGCTTCGTTCCGGTGATCGGGCAGACCGTGGTGCCGGTCCTCGGCTTCTGCGTCTCCGGCTTCTTCCTCGCCCAGGAGCTCACCTCCGTCGCCCTGATGCGCCGCCGGGTGCAGCTCACCGAGCAGCTCGCGCTGCTGCGCCGGCGGCGGATGCTGGCGCTCGGCTTCGGGGTGCCGCTCGTGCTGTCGTTCCTGGTGCCCTTCGTCGCCGTGTTCCTGATGCCCGGCGCGGTGGCCGGGGCGACGCTCATGGTCCGGGACCTGGTGGGCGAAACCACGGGGGAGCCGGACCGGGAGCAGGCGCATGCAGAGGAGCAGGCGCAGGGGCAGGGCCCGACCCGGACCCAGGACCCGACTCAGGGCCAGTCCCAGGCCCGGCCGCGGGGAAAGCGGCTCAGCGCCTGAGCAGGGTGATCGCCCCGGCGGTGTCCTCGCCGCCGTGCGCCGCCGGATCGGCTTCCAGCCGCTCCCGCATCAGGTCCAGGTACGGGCTGATCAGCTCGGCGCTGACCCCTTGCTCCGCCGCGGTCCGCAGATAGGTGGCGCTCGCCGCGACCTGCATGGCCAGGTTCGATTCGACGCCCGTGGTGAAGTCCCCCGAGACCAGTCGCTCGGCGGCGGCGCCCGCGAAGAAGCCCATCGCGCCCAGCCATTCGGTCAGCAGCGGAGCCAGGTCCTTGGGGGAGACGTCCTCGCCCTCGATCAGCGCGTAGGCGTGCGAGATCCCGGCGAACAGCCCGGTCATCGCGCTCAGCAGGGCCACGTCGTGCAGGGCCGCGTGGCCGGGGTCGGAGCCGACGTAGCGGACGCCGGCCGGGACCTCCAGCGTGCTCCGGTGCTCCTCGAAGAGCTCGGGGGAGCCGCTGTAGAAGACGTACCCGCCGGCCGCGGGGGCGCCGATCATCGACGGGGTGCCCATGATCCCGCCGTCGAGGAACCGGGCCCCGCGCTCCTGGGCCCACGCGGCTCGGGCGCGGCCGTCGGCGGGGGTGCCGGTGGTCAGGTCGACCAGGTCCTTGCCGGTGAGGTCCAGGCCCTCCAGGGCCGAGCCGACGCTGGCGTGGTCCAGCAGGCAGACCACGATCAGGCCGTTCGCGGCCACCGCCTCGGCGGGGGTCGCGGCGACGACGGCGCCCTCGGCCGCGAGGGCCTCGGCCTTGGCGGGGGTGCGGTTCCACACGGTGAGGGGGTGCCCGGCGGCGAGCCAGGTGCGGGCGAGGGCGGTGCCCATCGCGCCGAGTCCCAGGAGGGTGAGCGGGGTCTGTGCCGCGTTGTCGGTGCCGGTCTTCGTGCCGGTCTTCGTGCTGGTGTCGGTCATGCCGATTAGCCTGGTGGAGGGACGTCAGGTGCTCAAGTACGCACTTCGGAGTGGGTGATTACCCCGAGGTGAGCGAACAGGTGGGGAGGGGTGCGCGATGGCAATGACACAGCGGCCGGGGGCGGATCACTGCGGGATCGCCGCGGCGATGTCCGTGATCGACGGCAAGTGGAAGGTGTCGGTCCTGTGGGAGCTGGAGCAGTGCCCGCGCCGCTTCGGCGAGCTGCGCCGCCTGGTCCCGGGGGTCTCGGAGAAGGTCCTCGCGGCCCAGCTGCGCGAGTTGGAGACGGACGGCATCGTCCACCGCGAGGTCTACGAGGAGGTCCCGCCGCGCGTGGAGTACTCGCTGACCCCGCTCGGCCACGAGCTGAACGAGGCCATGGAGGCCCTCGGCGCGTGGGGCACGAAGCACCTCCTCCCGGACGCCGCCCGGACGGTCCCCATGTGAGGAGAGGACCGGGTCCTCACTCCGGGCGGCGGAACAGCGCCGTCCACAGGAAGGCCTCGCCGAAGGAGCCGGAGGATGCGGGCTCGTCGTTCATCCGGCGCAGCTCCACCTCGGTGAGGTCCTCGAAGACCCAGCGCAGCTCCTCGGGCGTGTAGGCGAGCCCGCCTTCGAGGCGGGCCCGGCCGTAGAACTCCTCGTCGGGCAGCTCGGATCCCATCGCGCCCGAGGCGAAGCAGGTCAGGGCGAAGCGGCCGCCCGGGGCCAGTAGCCGGTCCAGCAGGGCCAGGTAGCTGACCCGGCGGTGCGGCGGCAGGTGGTGGAAGCAGCCCGAGTCGTAGATCAGGTCGTACGGGCCCGCGAGCCCGGCGCCGGCGGCGCCGAAGGCGTCCCCCTGGTGGAAACGGATCCGGGCCCCCGCGGCCGAAGTCCGCTCCCCGGCCCAGGCCAGGGCCGTCGGGGAGAGGTCGACGGCATCCACCTCGAAGCCCCGGGCGGCCAGGTACAGGGAGTTGCGGCCGGGGCCGCAGCCGAGGTCCAGGGCGCGGCCGCCCGCGGGGACCAGCCCGCGGTCGAGGCAGGAGACGAGGTTCTCGTCGGGCTTCGCCACGAAGAAGGGCACCGACCGCTCGCGGTCCGCGTAGAAGCCGTCCCACCAGTCGGAGCCGGCGGCCGTCCAGCGGTCGGCCTCCGGTGCGAAGAGGCCGTCCATGAGGGCGAGTACGTCGTCGACACTGCGTATGTTCCGGTCCATCCGAACCCCTTTCAGATGTTCCCGATTTTATCGGCGGACCAGGGAAAAGCCCAGGTCAGGGCGGGTGTGGAGCATGCCTGACGGGCCGTCTGGCGCCCTGGTGCGGCCGGGCCGGTCCCCGCCCCCGCGGGCGGGGAGGCCGGACGCCCCAAGACCTCTTCCAGCGCCCTCACGGGCCCTTTCCCGGTTGCTCCGGGCCCTGTTTCCCTACGGGTTCCGGAGCCGCGCACCCGGACGCCCCGTCAGGCCCGGACCTGCGCCGACCCCTCCACCGGCACCTCCTCCGGCACCTCCACCGGCACCTCCGCCACGGCGATCGACGCCGTGTGCGCGTCCGCCTCGGCCAGCAGGGTCCCGTCCGGCGCCCATACGGCCGCGCCCCCGCAGCCCGTCCACGGTCCGGCGGGACCCACGTGGTTGCCGAGGGCCACGTACATCCCGAAGTCCCGGGCGATCCCCGGGTGGACCGCCGCCCGCTCGGCGATGCCGTCGCCCGTTCCGTAGAGCGAGCTCGCCAGGTGGACCCGGCAGCCGGCCGCGGCGCCCGCGCCGGGCACGTCCGCGAAGTGGTTGTCGAAGCAGATCCCAAGGGAGAAGCGGATCCCGCCGAGCTCGAAGCGGCCCGGGGCCGTCCCCGCGGCGAAGAACTCCCGCTCGTGGCGGAACAGGTGCTGCTTGGCGTACGTGGTCACGTGCGCGCCGTCGGCGTCGTGGACCAGGGTCGCGATGAGGGGCCGCGGGCCGTCCGTGCGCAGCGCGGCGTTGACGGCGGTGGCGATCCCGGTGGAACGCACGGGGTCCAGCCGGGGATCCTCGGCGTCGGCCAGCCACAGCCCGGGGTCGGCGCCGAGCGCGGCCAACTCGTAGCCGGTCAGCGTGAGCTCGGGGAACACGACCAGCCCGGCGCCCTCCTCCCGGGCCCGCACGGCGAGCGCGGCCGCCCGTGCGGCGTTGGCGGACACGTCGGCGGGGACGCAGCTCAGCTGCGCGGCAGCGATCTTCACCCGGCCCAGCATGCCAGCCCTCCTCCCGGGTCCCGACGTGGCCCCGAACGGCCGCAGGCCGGCCGGGGGAAGGCCCCGGGAAGGCCCGACCCCGACCCCGGCCCGGCCGCCCGGTGTCCCCGGGTCAGGCCGCCCGGCGTCCCTGGATCAGGTCCAGGAAGGCGCGGAAGGTGCCGGGCATGTCCACGGATTCCGGGGCCAGCAGCCACTGGTACTGGAGGCCGTCCATCACGGCGGCCAGCAGCGGGGCCGCCTGCTCGGGGGTGAGGCCCGAGGGGAGCCGGTCACCGTACTCCGCGCGCAGTACGCCCGCCATCGCGGAGCGCACCTGCGCGTACCGCTCGGCGAAGAACTCCCGTGCCGGGTGGCCCTCGGTGACGCTCTCGCCGAGCAGCGCGGAGAAGGTCTGCACGATGCCGGGGCGCATGGCGTTGTACTCGACCAGCGAGGCCAGCAGGTCGGGGCGCCAGGCGTCGGCCATGGCGCGGCTGCCGCCGCCGGTGTCCCAGCGGTCGCGTTCCTCCAGGACCGCGACGAGCAGGGCCTCCTTGCTCGGGAAGTAGTGCAGCAGCCCCTGCTGGGTCAGGCCCACGCGCTCGGCGACGGCGCCCAGGGCGGCGCCCCGGTAGCCGCGTTCGGCGATCACCTCGAGGGCCGCGCGGACGATCTCCGCGCGCCGTTCCTCACTCCTGGCCCTGACCATCGCCCGCCACCCCTTCCGTTCCACAGCTGCCAGCAGACCGTACGACATCGATCGATTACGAACAGGTTACGAACCCTACCGTTCTACAGGTAACGGGTCCACCATGGGGTCACCGCGCCGCACCGCGCACCCGCACTCAACGAGGAGGCATGGCCGTGACCGATGCCGATCAGGTCCGCAACGACGTCGTAGAGGCGGCGCTGGGCAAGCTGGATCTCGACACCAAGGCCCGGCTCCTGGCCGGCCAGGACATGTGGTCCCTGCCCGCCGTCCCCGAGATCGGACTGAAGTCCCTGGTCTTCTCCGACGGCCCCATCGGAGTGCGCGGCGTGCGCTGGACCGCGGACGACCCGTCGATCGCCCTGCCCTCCCCGACCGCGCTCGCCGCCGCGTGGGACCCCGAGCTGGCCCGCCGGGCCGGCCGGCTCCTCGCCCAGGAGGCCCGCCGCAAGGGCGTCCACGTCCTCCTCGCGCCCACCGTCAACCTGCACCGCTCCCCGCTCGGCGGCCGGCACTTCGAGTGCTACTCCGAGGACCCGTACCTCACCGGCGCCGTCGGCAGCGGCTACGTGAACGGCGTCCAGGACGGCGGCGTGGGCACCACCGTCAAGCACTTCGTGGGCAACGACGCCGAGACCGAGCGGTTCACCGTCGACAGCGTCATCGCCCCCCGCCCGCTGCGCGAGCTGTACCTGGCCCCCTTCGAGGCGATCGTCGCGAACGCCCACCCGTGGGGCATCATGACCGCCTACAACCGGGTCAACGGTGTGTTCATGAGCGAGAACGCCCACCTCGTCAACGAGGTCCTGCGCGCCGAGTGGGGCTTCGACGGCGCCAACGTCTCCGACTGGATGGCCGCCCGCTCCACCACCGGCGACATCCTGGGCGGCCTCGACGTGGTCATGCCCGGCCCGGTCTCCGTCTACGGCGCCCCGCTCGCCGAGGCCGTCCGCGCGGGCGAGGTCCCCGAGTCCGCCGTCGACGACGCCGTCCGCAACGTCCTGCGCCTCGCCGCCCGCGTCGGCATCCTGGAGGGCGCCCCCGCCGCCGTCGGCGAGGTCCCGGCCCCCGTCGACGGCCAGGCACTGGCCCGCGAGCTGGCCGCCCGCGGCTTCGTCCTCGTACGCAACGAGGCGGTCGCCGGCGAGCGCCCGGCCCTCCCGCTCGACACCGCCCCCGGCCGCACCGTCGCCCTCATCGGCGCGGCTGCCCGCGACGCCCGCGTCCTCGGCGGCGGCTCGGCCACCGTCTTCCCCGAGCGGATCGTCTCCCCGCTGGACGGGCTCACCGAGGCCCTGCCCGAAGGCGCCCTGACCTTCACGGTCGGCGCCGACCCCAGCGACGAACTGACCCCTGCCGACAAGGGCTTCGAACTCCGCGCGATCTGCCGCGACGCCTCCGGGGACGTCCTCGGCTCGGGCTCCCTGCCCACCGGGCAGCTCCAGTGGATCGGCGACGACCTGCCCGAGGGCGTCACGTACGAGACGATGGCGAGCATCGAGGTCGTCGGTACGTTCGTCCCGCGCGAGAGCGGCGAGCACGCCTTCGGCACCCGCGGACTCGGTGCGTTCAGCCTCGCCGTCGGCGGGGAGGTCCGCTGGCACGGAGTCCAGCAGATGGGCAGCGAGGCCGACCCCTTCGAGGCCTTCTTCGGCGCCCCCAACGAGCGGGCCCGCCTCACCCTCACCGAGGGCGAGGCCGTAGAGGTCTCGCTGACCTACCAGGTCCCCGACGTGACGGCGCTGCCGCTCAAGGCGATCATGTTCTCCTTCCTCCACCTCGGCCCGCAGCGCTCCGCCGACGAGCTCATCGCCGAGGCCGTGGAGGCCGCGCGCGCCGCCGACACCGCCGTCGTGGTCGTCGCCACCACCGAGCGGGTGGAGTCCGAGGGCTTCGACCGCAAGGACCTCACCCTCCCGGGCCGCCAGAACGACCTGGTGCGCGCCGTCGCCGCGGTCAACCCGAACACCGTGGTCGTCGTGAACGCGGGCTCCCCGGTGGAACTCCCGTGGCGCGAGGAGGTCGCCGCCGTCCTGCTGACCTGGTTCCCCGGGCAGGAGGGCGGGGCCGCGCTGGCCGACGTACTCCTGGGCGAGGCCGAGCCGGGCGGGCGGCTGCCCACCACCTGGCCCGCCGAGTTCGCCGACGCGCCGGTCACCGAAGTCACCCCCGTCGAGGGGTGCCTGGAGTACACCGAGGGGCTCTTCATCGGCTACCGGGCCTACGAGAAGCACGGGATCGCCCCCGCCTTCCCCTTCGGGCACGGCCTCGGCTACACGGACTGGGCCTACGAGTCCCTGGAAGCCACCCCCACGCTGGCGAAGGTCCGCGTCACCAACACCGGCACCCGGCCGGGCCGCGAGACCGTACAGGTCTACCTGGCGCCCGTGGCGGACGGTGTCGAGCGCCCGGCGAGCTGGCTGGCGGGCTTCGCGAGCGTGACCGCCGGCCCCGGCGAGAGCGTCGACGTGGAGATCCCGCTGCCGGAGCGGGCCTTCGAGATCTGGGACCAGCCGTCCCTCTCCTGGCGCCGGATCGGCGGCGGCTACGAGGTGCGCGCGAGCCGTTCGCACGGCGACACGCGGCTGACGGCGGCCCTCGACCTGTAATGGCCGGAAATCACCCCACTCGGAGGTGATCCCACAGCTGGACCGGGGGCGGGCCCTGACACGCGCCCCCGGTCCGATCCGTCCACCGCGTCAACGCGGAGGCTCGATGGAGGTCACCTGTCGGTGCGCCAGTTCCGCGAGCCGCGCCTGCCCGTCCTTGCCCGGGTGGAACCAGTCCCAGCGGCTCAACTGCTCCGCCGAGAAGGGGTACTGGAAGACCGCGCCGCCGTCGTAGCGGCACAGCTCGTCCTTCGCGCAGACCTCGCGCAGCACCTCGTTGTACTCGACCACGCGCGCCCGCACCTTCTCCCGCCGGGCCGTCGCACCGGTGGCCGCCGAGATCGGATCGGCGAGCATCGACTGACAGATGCCCAGCTTCCAGATCCGGCGCACCATCGGGTCGTCCTTGCCCTGTTCCCACAGCCGCTGGAGGTCCGGGACGCTGGAGACGTACACCTGCGAGGCCGGCGAGGCCGCCCGCAGACCGGCCAGCGCCTTCTCGAAGCCGGAGCGGAAATCGGCGACCGGAGTCATCGACGAAGCCGAGGGCCGGCAGGCGTCGTTCGAGCCCACCATCACCGTGACCAGGCCAGGCTTGTGCGCGGCCGCCGAGGCGAGCTGTCCCGGCAGGTCCATCATCCGGGAGCCGGTCACCGCGTAGTTCCAGCTCCGCGCGGGCGCCTCGGCCTCGCCGAGCAGCCGGGCGGCCAGCGAGCGGACCTCGGGATCGTCCCCGGTGGCCCAGGAGGCCTCCGGACAGTCGACCAGCACCGAACAGGCGTCGAAACCGCGCGTGATGGAGTCGCCCACGGCGGCGACCGAGGCCGGCGCGGTGTTCCACCGCGGAGCCGCCTGCGCCCCGCGCTCGCCCCCGGGCTCCGTCCCGTCCGCCGAACACCCTGTCAGCGCCCCCGCGGCCAGGAGCGTCAGGGCGACCATCGCGCCCGCACCGGCGCCCGCGGAAGTCCGACGCGCGCGGCGGCGTGGGGCGGTGGTGCGCATGCGGAAGGTCCCTCCTCGTCGCCCCCGCGTCATTCGGCGGCGTCCTGCTGAGTGAATGCTCTGTGTTTACGGGCTTGGGAGCGACCGTACGTCACACCATGACCCCCGGCGCACGGTAGCTTTTTCCCGTGGCGTTTCGGCCGCAAGTCCCGCAACGCAATGTCAAATAATTTCCGTTACATTACATCACGTCACATACTGTCCGTTTTCTGGAGTTTATTCCCGACCTCGTCCCACACTGGAGGTCCCGGTGACGACACGTGGAGTCCTGTACGTGCACTCCGCACCGCGCGCGCTCTGCCCGCACGTGGAATGGGCTGTTGCGGGGGTGCTCGGGGTGCGGGTGAACCTCGACTGGATCCGTCAGCCCGCCTCCCCGGGCACTTGGAGAGCCGAGTTCTCCTGGCAGGCCGAGGCGGGCACCGCCTCGAAACTCGCCTCCGCGCTGCGCGGATGGCACCTGCTCCGCTTCGAAGTGACCGCGGAACCCTGTCCGACCGCCGAGGGAGAGCGCTACAGCTCCACCCCGCACCTGGGCATCTTCCACGCCGTCACCGGCATGCACGGCGACATCCTGATCCCCGAGGACCGGCTGCGCGCCGCACTCGCCCGGTCCGCACACGGCGAGACGGACCTGGAGGAGGAGATCGCCAAACTGCTCGGCAAACCCTGGGACGACGAGCTCGAACCCTTCCGCTACGCGGGCGAGGGCGCCCCGGTGCGCTGGCTCCACCAAGTGGTCTGAGCCCCGGACATGCCGACATGCCGAAGGCCCGCCCGGGAAACCCCGGGCGGGCCTTCTACGCGTCAGCGCCTGGCTCAGACGGTCCGGAACGCCAGCGAGACGTTGTGGCCGCCGAAGCCGAAGGAGTTGTTGATCGCGGAGATCGGGCCCTCCGCCGGGAGCTTGCGGGGCTCGTCGCGCACGATGTCCGCGTCGATGTCGTCGTCCATGTCGTCGAGGTTGATCGTCGGCGGGGCGAGGCGGTGGTACAGCGCCAGCACCGTCGCGACGGTCTCGATGCCGCCCGCGCCACCCAGGAGGTGACCGGTCATCGACTTCGTGGCCGAGATCGCGATGTGGTCGAGGTCCTCGCCCAGCACCTTGCGCAGGGCCTTCAGCTCGGCCGTGTCACCCTGCGGGGTGGACGTGGCGTGCGCGTTCACGTGGACCAGCTCGGCGGGGTCCAGACCCGTGTTGTCGAGCAGGTTCCGCAGCGCGGCCGAGACACCGCGGCCGGTGGGCTCCGGCTGCGCGATGTGGTGGCTGTCCGCGGACAGGCCCTGGCCCAGCACCTCGCAGTAGACGCGGGCGCCGCGCGCGGCGGCGTGCTCGGCGGACTCCAGGACGATGACGCCGGCGCCCTCGCCGAGGACGAAGCCGTCGCGGGCCTTGTCGTACGGGCGGGAGGCCGTGGTCGGGTTCTCGTTGTTCTTGGACATCGCCATCATGTTGGCGAAGGCCGCGATCGGCAGCGGGTGGATCGCCGCCTCGGTGCCGCCGGCGACGACCACGTCGGCACGGCCGGTACGGATCATCTCGACGGCGTAGCCGATGGCCTCGGCGCCGGAGGCGCAGGCGCTGACCGGAGTGTGCACACCCGCGCGGGCGTTGACCTCCAGGCCGACGTTGGCCGACGGGCCGTTGGGCATGAGCATGGGGACGGTGTGCGGGGAGACCCGGCGCACACCCTTTTCCTTCAGTACGTCGTACTGGTCGAGCAGGGTGGTCACGCCGCCGATGCCGGAGGCGATGACGGTGCCCAGGCGCTCGGGCGCGATGGACGCGTCCTCGCCCGCCGGGGCGGTGTAGCCGGCGTCGGCCCATGCCTCGCGGGCCGCGATGATCGCGAACTGGGCCGAGCGGTCCAACTTGCGGGCCAGCGGCCGGGGGAGGACCTCACTCGGGTCCACGGCGGCAGTGGCGGCGATACGGACCGGGAGTTCGGCGTAGCGCTCACCTTCGAGGGGCTTTACGCCGGAACGGCCGGCAAGCAGACCTTCCCAGGTCGAAGCGCTGTCGCCACCCAGCGGAGTGGTTGCGCCGATACCGGTGACGACCACGGTGCGATTGGTCGGGCTCACAGGAATTCTTTCTCCACGTTTCAGGGGGTGAATTGTCACGGCGCCACCGCCAGGTGGCGACAAACGCTCGTCAGGCTCAGGCCTGGTGCTTGAGGATGTAGCTCGCGGCGTCGCCGACGGTCTTGAGACCCTTGACGTCCTCGTCCGGGATCTTCACCTCGAAGCGCTCTTCGGCGGCGACGACGACCTCGACCATGGACAGCGAGTCGACGTCCAGGTCGTCGGTGAAGGACTTCTCAAGCTCGACGTCCTCGGTCGGGATGCCCGCGATCTCGTTGACGATCTCCGCGAGACCTTCGACGATTTCTTCCTTGGTGAAGGCCATGTTGGCGCTCCTTCTATAGCTAGCTGGGGGTCGAACGGAGTCCGGGATGTGGATCCCGGGCCCTAGGGGAGGGTAACGACCGTGGCGGCGTAGACGAGCCCCGCCCCAAAGCCGATGACGAGCGCGGTATCGCCGCTCTTCGCTGCTCCGGTCGCCAGGAGCCGCTCCATTGCGAGCGGGATCGAGGCGGCCGAGGTGTTGCCGGTGGTTTCGATGTCACGGGCGACCGTGACGTGCTCCGGCAGCTTCAGAGTCTTCACCATCGAGTCGATGATCCGCATGTTCGCCTGGTGCGGAATGAAGACGTCCAGGTCATCGGCGGTGATCCCGGCTGCGTCGAGCGCCTGCTGGGCCACCTTGGCCATCTCGAAGACGGCCCAGCGGAAGACCGCCTGACCCTCCTGCGTGATGGCGGGAAACTTTTCTCCGCTGTCCTTGCCGAGGTACTCGTCCCACGGCACGGTCTGCTTGATGGTCTCCGACTTGTCGCCCTCCGAGCCCCACACCGTGGGGCCGATGGCAGGCTCGTCCGAGGGTCCGACGACCACGGCGCCCGCGCCGTCACCGAACAGGAAGGCCGTCGCGCGGTCCTCCAGGTCGGTCAGGTCCGAGAGCCGCTCCACGCCGATGACGAGGACGTACTCCGCGGAACCCTCGACCACGAGGCCCTTGGCCAGGGTCAGGCCGTAGCCGAACCCGGCGCAGCCCGCGGAGATGTCGAATGCGGCGGGCTTGCCCGCGCCGATGCGGTGCGCGATCTCGGTCGCCACGGCCGGGGTCTGCTTGAAGTGCGACACCGTCGAGACGATCACGGCGCCGATCTTCTCCGGAGCGATCCCGGCGGCGGCCAGGGCCTTGCCCGAGGCCTCCACCGACATCGCGGCGACGGTCTCCTGGGGGGAGGCCCAGTGACGCGTCGCGATGCCGGACCGGGAGCGGATCCACTCGTCGGAGGAGTCGATGGTTTCGAGGATGACCTCGTTCGGCACCACGCGGGTCGGACGGTAGCCGCCGACACCGAGGATGCGGGCGTACGGGGAGCCCTTGGCAGGCTTGATCTTCGACATGCTGAGTGGGCTCCTTCTCTCAGACCGCGTGCTCGGATACGAGCGCCGCGGCCTTGTCGAGATCGTCCGGGGTCTTCAGCGCCACGCTCGGTACGCCCTTCAGCGCGCGCTTGGCCAGACCCGTCAGGGTGCCACCGGGGGACAGCTCGACGATCCCGGTGACGCCCAGTGCGGCGAACGTCTCCATGCACAGGTCCCAGCGGACCGGGTTGGCCACCTGGCCAACCAGCCGGGCGACGACGTCGGCGCCCGTGGTCACGACCTGACCATCCTTGTTCGATACGTACGTCAGCGCCGGGTCGGCCGGGGACAGGGCCGCTGCGGCCTTCTCCAGACCGGCGACCGCCGGAGCCATGTGGTGCGTGTGGAAGGCGCCCGCGACCTTGAGGGCGACGACCTTCATGGAACCCTCGGGCTTCTCGGCCTCCAGGGCCGCGATCTGCTCCATGGTCCCGGCGGCCACGATCTGGCCCGCGCCGTTGACGTTGGCCGGGGTCAGACCCAGCTTCTCCAGGTGCGCGACCACGACGTCCTGGTCCCCGCCGAGAACGGCGGCCATGCCCGTCGCGGTGGTCGCCGCGGCCTCGGCCATGGCGAGCCCGCGGGTGCGTACGAAGGACAGCGCGTCCGCGTCGGACAGCACCCCGGCGTACGCGGCGGCGGTGATCTCGCCCACGCTGTGGCCCGCTGCGGCGCCGAAGGCGCCGGGGCCGACCTTGGTGGTCAGTTCGGCCGCGGCGAGCAGGCCCGCGGCCACCAGCAGGGGCTGTGCGACGGCCGTGTCGCGGATCTCGTCCGCGTCGGCCTTCGTGCCGTAGTGGGCAAGGTCGAGCCCGATGGCGTCCGACCAGCCGGCGACGCGGTCAGCGGCGCCGGGCAGTTCGAGCCAGGGAGTCAGGAAGCCGGGCGTCTGTGCGCCTTGGCCGGGAGCGACGAGTACGAGCACCCTCACACTCTCTCTTGTGTTCGGTCCGCGCCGCCCGTGGGGACAGGGACGAAGAACCATCGGGGTAATTGTTGATGTCCGACAAAAGCTTAGGACTGAGGATCGCCGTCGGCCAGACGCCCGAGGATCAGGGCGATCCGCAGCGTGAACGCGGAGCGGACATCCGAGGGCGACCAGCCGGTGACGTCTGTCACACGTCGCAGCCGGTAGCGCACGGTGTTCGGGTGCACGAACAGCATCCGGGCCGCCCCTTCCAGGCTGCTCGCCTGCTCCAGATAAACACTCAGCGTTTCCAGCAGGGCGGAGCCCGCCTCTTCGAGCGGTCTGTAGATCTCCTCCACCAACTGCTCGCGGGCCGAAGGGTCGGAGGCGATCGCACGCTCCGGCAGGAGATCATCCGCGAGGACCGGCCTCGGAGCGTCCTGCCACGCCGTACAGGCCTTGAGTCCGGCCGCGGCCGCCTGCGCCGACTTCGTGGCGTTCAGCAGGTCCGGGACCACCGGCCCGGCGACCACCGCACCGGCCGCGAACGGCCCGATCAGCGACTTCGCCACCTGCATCGGATTGTCGCTGCCCCCCGCGATCACCACGAGCCGGTCGCCCAGCACACCGGTGAGCACCTGCAGCTTGTGGTGGCGGGCCGCCCGCCGGATCGCCTCGACCGTCAGCTCGCTGTCGCCCTCCGGAGCCGTGCCCAGCACCACGCACACGTGCTCGGGGGAGTTCCAGCCGAGGGCCGCAGCCCGGGACAGCGCGCCCTCGTCGGCCTCCCCGGACAGCACCGCGTTGACCACCAGGGACTCCAGCCGGGCGTCCCACGCACCGCGGGCCTCGGCGGCCTGGGCGTACACCTGGGCGGTCGCGAAGGCGATCTCCCGGGCGTACACGAGCAGGGCCTCGCGCAGGATCGACTCGTCGCCGGGCGCCGCGACCTCGTCGATCGCGGTCTCCATGACCTCGATCGTGGTGCGCACCATCTCGACGGTCTGGCGCAGGGTGATCGCCCGGGTCAGCTCGCGCGGAGCCGTCCCGAAGACATCGGTGGAGATCGCCTGGGGGGTCTCCGGATGCCTGAACCACTCGGTGAACGCGGCGATACCGGCCTGGGCGACCAGACCGATCCAGGACCGGTTCTCCGGCGGCATCGCCCGGTACCACGACAGCGTCTCGTCCATGCGCGCGATGGCGTTGGCGGCGAGCCGGCCGGAGGACTTCTCCAGTCGTCGCAGCGTCGCCGCGTGCGGATGGGCCGGAGCCGGATGCGCGGAGTGGACCACGGGTGAATGCTCACGTTCGGGTTGGGGCACGTGACAAGACTGCCTTATCGGGGCCGGTGCGCGGAGTCCGGTCCCGTCCCGGGCCGCGCTCCGGGGGCTACGGTGGCCTCCATGATTGATGTACGCCGAGGCTCCGACCGGTACGAGGGCGGGGGCCCTGACGTCGACGCCGCGGGGATCACCACCCGGCACGCCTTCTCCTTCGGCGCGCACTACGACCCCGACAACCTGCGCTTCGGCCCGCTCCTGGCGTGCAACGAGGAGAGCCTCGCCCCCGGCGCGGGCTTCGACGAGCACCCCCACAGCCACACCGAGATCGTGACCTGGGTGGCCGAGGGAGAGCTCACCCACCGGGACGCCACGGGCGCCGCCACCCTGGTGCGGCCCGGTGACGTACAGCACCTCGCCGCGGCGTCCGGGACCCGGCACGTGGAACGCAACGACGGCCCCGGCCCGCTGCGGTTCGTCCAGATGTGGCTGGCCCCGGCCGATCCGGCCGGGGAGCCCTCGTACACGCTGGTCAGGGGCATCGCCGACAGCACGCCCTACGCCGTGCCCGCCGCCGGGGCCGTCCTGCACGTACGCCGTCCGGGCGCGGGCGAGCGGGTCGCCGTACCGGCCGCCGGACGGGTGTACCTGCACGTCGTACGGGGAGACCTGCGGCTGGACGGCGGATCGGCCGACGGCGCCGAGGAGCTCAGCCCCGGGGACTCGGCGCGGATCACCGGCGAGCCGGAGCTGGAGCTGGTCGCCGGATCGCCGGCCGAGGTGCTGATCTGGGAGTTCTCGTAGGCGAGTCCCCGGGCAGGGGCCTCAGCGGGTCCTGAGCTCGGCGAGCACCGCGTCGGTGAACGGGGGCCAGGCCTCGACGGCCCACGGCCCGAAGGCGCGGTCCGTCAGCGCCACGCAGGCGGCGCGGGCGTCCGGGTCCACCCACAGGAAGGTCCCGGACTGCCCGAAGTGTCCGAAGGTGCGCGGCGAGGAACCGGCGCCCGTCCAGTGCGGGGCCTTCCCGTCGCGGATCTCCATGCCGAGGCCCCAGTCGTTGGGGGCCTGGTGGCCGTAGCCGGGCAGGACGCCCTTGAGCCCGGGGTGGACCACGGCGGTGGCCTCCGCGACGGTGCGGACGTCCAGCAGCCGGGGCTGCTGGAGCTCCGCGGCGAAGCGCAGGAGGTCGGACACGGTGGAGACGCCGTCCTTGGCGGGAGAGCCCTCCAGGCTGCTCGACGTCATGCCCAGCGGCTCGAAGACGGCCTCGGCCAGGTACGCGGCGAAGGGGATCCCGGTGGCCTTCGCGATGTGGTCGCCGAGCTCCTCGAAACCGGCGTTCGAGTAGAGCCGGCGCTCCCCGGGGGGCGCCGTCACCCGGTGCTCGTCGAAGGCCAGACCGCTGGTGTGGGCGAGCAGGTGGCGCACGGTGGAGCCCTGGGGCCCGGCCGGCTCGTCCAGCTCGATGGCGCCCTCCTCGTAGGCGACGAGGGCGGCGTAGGCGGTGAGCGGCTTGGTCACGGAGGCCAGCGGGAAGCGGTGGTCCACCGGGCCGTGCGTACCGAGCACGGTCCCGTCGGCATGGACGACGGCCGCGGCGGCGGTCGGAACCGGCCAGTTCTCGATGATGCGCAGACTCTGCAAGCTCTCCATGCGGCCGAGGGTACTTGCTTGGAGTGCACTCCAAGGATTTAGCGTGGAGGCATGAGCCTGACGCAGACCCCCCTGCAGACGCGGACGCGGTACACGATCAGCGAGGTCGAGGCACGGACCGGTCTGACCCAGCACACCTTGCGCTGGTACGAGCGGATCGGCCTCATGCCGCACGTGGACCGCTCGCACTCGGGGCAGCGGCGGTTCACCGACAAGGACCTCGACTGGCTCGGCTTCGTCGGGAAGCTGCGCACCACCGGAATGTCGGTGGCGGACATGGTCCGGTACGCGGAACTCGTCCGCGAGGGCCCGCACACCGCCGACGACCGGCGCGAACTGCTGGAGCGCACGCGCGACGAGGTACGGACGCGGATCGCGGAACTGACGGACGCGCTCGCCGTCCTGGACTACAAGATCGATACGTATGCGATGTGCACCAACGTCGCGGGAGAGGCAGACCGGACATGACCGGGAACACGGCAGGGAACACGGCAAGGCCCACGGCAGTCCTCGAGCAGGTCGAACTGGGCCGGGGCGGCCCGCTGGTGGGCGTCCAGGGGCTCGGCTGCATGGGCATGAGCGAGTTCTACGGGGCCACCGACGAGGCGGCCGCCCGGCAGACGCTGGACGCGGCGCTGGAGGCCGGGGTCACCCTCTTCGACACCGCCGACATCTACGGGCGGGGCGCCAACGAGGAGTTCCTCGCGCCGTTCGTGGCCGCGCACCGCGACCGGATCACCCTCGCCACGAAGTTCGCCATAGAGCGGACGGACGACCCGCAGTACCGGGCGGTCCGCAACGACCGCGCGTACATCCGCGGCGCGGTGGAGGACAGCCTGCGCAGGCTGGGCACCGACGTGATCGACCTCTACTACATGCACCGGCGCGATCCGGCCGTGCCGTTCGCGGAGTCGGTGGGCGCGATGGCGGAGCTGGTGAAGGAGGGCAAGGTGCTCCACCTCGGGCTCAGCGAGGTGACCGGCGCCGAGCTGCGCGAGGCGCACGCGGTGCACCCGATCGCGGCGCTCCAGTCGGAGTGGTCGCTGTTCAGCCGGGACGTGGAGCGCAGCGCGGTGGGCGCGGCGGCGGAGCTGGGCGTGGCCTTCGTGCCGTACTCCCCGCTCGGGCGCGGCTTCCTGACCGGGGCCTTCGCGGACGCTTCGGCGGATCTGACGGCCGATGACTTCCGGCGCTACCAGCCCCGGTTCACCGGCGACAACGCGAGGACGAACGCGGCGCTGCTGGCGCCGGTACGCGAGATCGCGGCGGCCCGCGGGGCCACGCTGGCGCAGATCGCCCTGGCGTGGGTGCAGCGGCGTTCGGCGGTGCACGGTCTGACGGTGGTCCCGATTCCGGGCACCCGCAAGCCCTCCCGCCTCGCGGAGAACACGGCGGCGACCCGCATCACCTTGACGGCAGCGGAACTGTCCCTCCTGGACCCGATCGCCACCCAGGTGGCGGGCGACCGCTACCCCGACATGAGCTCCACGTCGGCGGCGCGGGAGGGGCAACCGCGCCCGGCGCCGTTGCCGGGGGCCAGCCCCCGGACCCCCGCTCCTCAAACGCCGGAGGGGCTGGATTCTCGCCGGCGGCGGGCACATTCAGCCTCGCCGGCGTTTGAGGCGCGGGGTCTGGGGCGGAGCCCCAGGGAACGGTGGAAGGGTGGGTAGGGGACAGCCCCGCAGGGTCAGGCCCCGGCCGTGAAGCGGTCACGTAGAGCGCGGTACTCGGCGTCGGTGAGCAGCCCCGCGCTGTGCAGCTCGGCGAGATGCTGGATCCGCTCCCAGGACCGCTGCGGGGGCACGGCCGCGACCGGGCTGCGCACCCGCAGAGCCGCGAGCACCGCCGCCGCGAACGGCAGTGACTCGTGCACGGCCCCGCACCCCACGCCGAAGACCACGGAGGCCAGATCGTGGTCCGGCCGCGGATCACCGACCCCCTCGCGGGGCAGCAGCCGCAGGTGGCCTCCGGGCCGTTCCGGGGAGTGCCAGACCAGTCCGGCCAGGGCGGCCAGCGGATACCGCTGGTCGCCCGCCTTCCACTTGGCGCTGGTGGCCCCGGTGCGCGACCAGCGGAAGGTGACGGCGCCGCCGTCGAAGGAGAGCCGGGCGTCGTACGCCTTCAGCGTGGCCGGCGGCTCCGGGACGCGGACGAGGAACCGCTCGGCCGGTCCGGCGGGACCGAGCCGCTCGCGCAGGGCCTCGGTGAAGGCGGCCGCCCGGACGGCCCCCGCGCCGCCACCCGGCAGCACCAGCCGGTACGGATCGCAGACTTCGCGCAACTGCCCCGCCGCGGCCTCCATCAGCGGGTCCGCTCCCGCCCGCACGCGGGCGTGCAGCACCAGGGTGTCCCGCCGTCCCACGGTCAGGCCCACCCCGGTCAACGCCTCCACAGGAATCCGGCGTTCCCCCAGGGCGTGCCAGAGTCTGGGCGTTCGTATCCCCCGTGCGAAGCGGATGATGAGCGAGTTCGTGGTGCGGTCGAACTCCCAGACGGCATGGTTTCCGGCCAGTACGTCACCCATGCGGCACATCGTAAAGGGACGCACCCCCGTGCGTCCCCCCGCTGCGAGGTCCGATTTCGGGTCGTCGGAGCGGTCAGGGACCGTCCGTACCGGATGTTCCGCGTCGGCAGGTGTCGTCCCCGGCGGCGCACACGGTGGAACCGAACGCACCGGTTCCGATTTTGGCGAAGTTGTCCAGAGATTCGGTCCCTGGCTCGAAGTAGCCGGTGTGACTCTTGGCCTTGGCCGCCGACAGGACCCGCGCGCCGAACTCCGGGGAGACCGGATCCGCGCCGTGGCCCAGGCCCCCGAACTCCAGGTGGGGCACGTCGGCGATCCAGTCACCGGCATCCCGCATCGCCCACACCCGCGCGGAGGTCCCCAGCTCGGCGGCGTTCCCGGCGCGCATGCCGGGGCTGCCCGCCACCACGATGTCCGTGACCCGGGGCGGCAGTTCGTGCGCCGCCACCCCGCAGACCACGGATCCGTAGCTGTGGCAGAACAGCGCCACGCTCGCCCGCCCCGGCAGCCCTGAGGTCAGCGTGCGCAGCTTCGCCGCGCCGTCCACGGCCAGCCGCCCGGTCGCCGCGTCCATGCCGACTCCGGTCGGGGCGGTGTAGCCGGCCCAGGCGATGACCGCGGTCCGGCTGCCGGGGGCGGCCGCGCGCTCGGCCGCGTACAGGGACTCGGCCATGCCGACGGGGGAGGTCAGCCGGCGCACCGTGCGCTCGAAGGTGAGCGCGTCAGTGTCGACCCCGGGGACGACCACCGAGACCCGGCGGGCCTCGCGGAGGTCGCCGAAGACCTCCGCGACGAGGGCGCCGCCGGTGGGGTCGAAGACGAGGATCTGCCGGCCGGGCTCGGCGAGGGACTCGAAGCGGTGGGAGCGCCGGGCGGCGGTGGCGCGGTCGGAGGGAGCCAGCGTGATGTCGTGCGCGCGGATGCCCTCGACCCGGGCGGCCTCCTGCAGGGCCATCCGGTTGGCCCGGTAGCGGACACCGGGCGGCACGCCGTCGAGGTTGCCGACCACCAGCGGATGGCCCTCGGCGAGCCGGGCGTGCTGGGCGCCGTCGAGGCTCGCGAAGAAACGTGCCACCACGCCTGCCGGGGCATCCGCGGCGGGCAGGGCCCGGCCGTCGAAGCGCGACGCAGCCCAGGACGCGAGCGCCGCCTGGCGCGGGGACGGGTCGTCCGCGGCCCGGTAGACGGCCGTCCAGCCCGTGGTGGCGAGCATCAGGAAGACCACCGTCAGCGCGAGCAGCGCGTGCAGGGCGGCCGGGCGCGCGGGGGCGTCGGCGGGGCGGGGATGGGCGGGGCCGGGCAGGTTCACTGAGCCCAGCCTAGGAGACCGCCGAGCGTGCCTGCGCGCCGGGTGACGGGACTCACGCCCGACCGTGGGACGGCCGGCGGCGGCGCTCCCGTACGGGACCGGGCGTGCGGGCGTCCGCATCCGTACGGGTCTTCGCCCGGCCGGTCGGGAACCGCGCAGGTCAAGCGGGCCGGCGCCAGTCGGAGGCCAGCGCCGGGCCGATCTGGTCGAGGTAGACCTCGGTCATCCGCCGGATGGCGGCCACGCTGGTGTCCTCGCCCTGCCCCCAGAGCCGTCCGGTGACGCGCATCACCCCCGTGAAGGCGGCGACGGCCACCCGCGGGCGCGGGTCGGCGTCCACGTCCAGGCCCTCGCGCTCGGCCAGCAGCCGGGCGATGCGCTCCTCCAGCTCGGTGGAGCGGCGCAGGTGCACGGCGAGCAGGGCCGGGGTGGACTCGATCAGCTGGTAGGTGCGCATGTACAGGTCGATGGGGACCAGGTCGGAGATGGCCTCGTCGACGGTGTCCCAGGCCGCGAGCACGGCCGAGCGCATGGCCTCGAAGGGGCCCTCGGCGGGCGGGCGGGAGTGCAGCGCCTCGACGAAGTGCGATTCGACCAGGTCCTGGACGGCGAAGGCGACCTCTTCCTTGTTGGCGAAGTACCGGAAGAAGGTGCGCTGGGAGACGTCAACGGCGTCGGTGATCTCGTCGACGGTGGTCTCCTCGTACCCCTGGGCGATGAAGAGGAGGAGGGCCGCGCGCAGCAGTGCGTCGCGCGTGCGCTGTTTCTTGCGCTCGCGCAGTCCGGCCGGCGGTGCGGACGCGGGCCGCTGATCGGTCATCACGGCCGTCAGGGTACCTGTGACCGACCTGACAGAGGTTGTCCGACGAACCGGTCTGTGAAGTGTCAGTCGCTGTCACTAATCTGTCCGCATGACTAGTCAGATCACCGTCGACGGCGGGGACGCACTCTCGCTCACCAAGGAACCGGGCCCCTCGCCGGCCCGTACGGGCCTCCGGGGCCACCCGTGGCTCACCCTGTTCGCCGTCGCGATCGGCGTCATGATGGTCACCCTCGACGGCACGATCGTCGCCGTCGCCAACCCGGCCATCCAGAAGGACCTCGGTGCCTCGCTCGCCGACGTCCAGTGGATCACCAACGGCTACCTGCTCGCCCTCGCGGTCTCCCTCATCACCGCGGGCAAGCTCGGCGACCGCTTCGGCCACCGCCAGACCTTCCTCATAGGCATCGCCGGCTTCGCCGTCTCCTCGGCGGCCATCGGCCTGTCCAGTGGAGTCGAGCTCGTCATCGGCTTCCGCGTCGCCCAGGGCGTCTTCGGAGCGCTGCTGATGCCCGCCGCGCTGGGCCTGCTGCGCGCCACCTTCCCGGCCGAGAAGCTCAACATGGCCATCGGCATCTGGGGCATGGTCATCGGCGCCTCGACCGCCGCCGGGCCCATCGTCGGCGGCCTGCTCGTCGAGAACGTGAGCTGGCAGTCCGTCTTCTTCATCAACGTGCCCGTCGGCATCCTCGCGCTCGCCTTCGGCCTGTTCATCCTGGTCGACCACCGGGCCGAGAACGCCCCGCGCTCCTTCGACGTGCTGGGCATCCTGCTGCTGTCGGCCGGGATGTTCTCGCTGATCTGGGCGCTGATCAAGGCCTCGGAGTGGGGCTGGGGCGACACGAAGACGCTCGCCTTCCTCGGCGGTTCCGTCCTGTGCTTCGTGGCCTTCGCCTTCTGGGAGAACTCCGTCTCCGAGCCGCTGATCCCGCTCGGGATGTTCCGCTCGCTCCCGCTGTCCGCGGGCACGGTGCTGATGGTCCTGATGGCCTTCGCCTTCATGGGCGGGCTCTTCTTCGTCACCTTCTACCTGCAGAACGTCCACGGCATGAGCCCCGTCGACAGCGGCCTGCACCTGCTGCCGCTGACCGGCATGATGATCATCGGCTCGCCGCTGGCGGGCCTCGCCATCACCAAGGTCGGCCCCCGGCCGCCGCTCGTCGCGGGCATGGTCGCCACCGCCGTCGCCTGCTTCGGGATGGCCCAGCTGACCCCGGGCTCCTCCACCCCCACCATGTCGCTCTGGTTCGCCCTGATGGGCCTCGGGCTCGCGCCCGTCATGGTCGGCGCCACCGAGGTCATCGTCGGCAACGCCCCGCTGGAGCTCTCGGGCGTGGCCGGCGGTCTGCAGCAGGCCGCCATGCAGGTCGGCGGCAGCCTGGGCACCGCCGTGCTCGGCGCGGTCATGGCGAGCAAGGTCGGCAGCGTCTTCGAGGACAACTGGGCCGGGGCCGGACTGCCGCCGCTCACCCCGGAGCAGGCGGACCTCGCGGAGAAGGGCATCCAGGTCGGCATCTCCCCGATCCCGCCGGAGGCTCCCGAGCAGCTCGCGGCGACCATCACGGGGGTCGCGCACGACACGTTCGTGTCAGGGATGAGCACGGCCTTCACCGTCGCGGGCGTGGTCGCGGTACTCGCCGCGGTCGTGGCCGGCTTCACCAAGCGCGGCGAGAACGCCGCCGCGGGAGCGGGCGCGGCCCACATCTAGCTCCGCCCCGGCCTCCCGCCCCGGCACGGTGTCCCGCTGGCACCGTGTCCCGGGCCGGGCGGCCGTGGCGGTCACGGTGGCCCCGGAGGCGTCAACTCCGGGGCCGAGGCAGCCCCGCCGGGCGATCCGGCGGGGTTGTCGCCTATCAGGGTGGACACGCTCGCGGCCCCTTCCGCCGGGACGTCCGCGCAGGTCAGCGTGGTGCCGACGGAGCTTCGGAATCGGTCCGGGGCCCGTACGTCCACCAGGAGTTGACCCGTCATGCGTACGTGGAGCACCACTTTCTCGCAGCGCACCGCCGCCACGGCCACCGTTCTCGCCGCCACCCTGCTGATCCCCGGCACCGCGGAATCCGCCCACGCGGCGGGCCTCGCCCCGGCGCAGCCTCAAGCGCAGGCCCGGGCGCAGGCCCGCGCCGACGCTCCGGCTCCCGTACGGGCCTCCGGGCGGGCCAAGACGAAGGGGCGGGCCGCCGGGCCGCCGGCCCTCGGGGCCTGCGCCACCGGGCAGCTGTGCCTGTGGGCGAAGCCGGAGTTCAAGGGGGCCCGCACGACCCACGAGCTCAGCACCCTCGACATCAACAGCTGCACCGCCCTGCCCGCCGGGACCACCGCCCAGTCCCTCACGAACCGGACCGGCCGCCCGGTCACCACCTACCAGTCCGCCGAATGCGCCGAGACCGGTGAGTTCCAGACCTACCCGGGCGACGGGGTCTGGCTGCCCCAGTCGCCCTACCAGGTCAGGGCGTTCAAGGTGTGGGAGCGCTGACGGCGCCGCCGCCCGCCTGGACCGGCCCGGCCTGGGCGCCGACCCCGGCGCCCAGGCCGGGCTGCCCGCCGAGCCGGGCGACCTCGGCACGCAGCGCCCGTACCTCCGCCGTCAGTTCGGTGATCGCCGCCGTCTGGGCGCGCTCGACCAGGTCGTCGCGCTCGAAGCGGGAGATGAACCAGGCCGCGATGTTCGCGGTGACCACACCCAGCAGGGCGATCCCGGACAGCATCAGCCCGACCGCCAGCAGCCGTCCGAGGCCCGTGGTGGGGGAGTGGTCCCCGTACCCGACCGTCGTCATGGTGGTCACCGACCACCAGAGTGCGTCCCCGAGGTTCTTGATGTTGCCTTCGGGGGCGTCGCGCTCCACGCTCAGCACCGCCAGCGAGCCGAACATCAGCAGGCCGACCACCGAGCCCGCCACGTACGTGGTGAGCCGGATCTGCGGGGCCATCCGGGCCCGCCGGCCCACCAGCATCAGGGTGGAGACCACCCGCAGCAGCCGCAGCGGCTGGATCATCGGCAGCACCACCGCCGCCAGGTCCAGCCAGTGGGTCCGTACGAAGGCCTTCTTCGAGTCCGCCAGGCCCAGCCGCATCAGGTAGTCGGCGGCGAAGGCCGCCCACACCACCCACTCCGCGTGCCGGCAGGCGCTGTGCACCGCCTGGCTCGCGTCGGGCAGGACGATGGGCACCGCGTAGGCCACGCCGAATCCCAGGGCGAGCACCAGCAGCGGCGTCTGCGTGCGGCGTTCCCACCGGGCCTGGGGGGAGGGTTGTTTCATGCCGAGCATCGTAAAGAACGCGTAAGGGGCGCCGGGACAGGTGTACCGGCGCCCCTCACGCAGAAGTGACGGCTACGCGTCGCCCCCGGCCGCGCCCGGGTCGGCCGCCCGGACGTCCAGCAGCTGGTACCGGTCGATCGCCTGCTTCAGCGCCGAACGGTCGATCTTGCCCTCCTTGGCCAGCTCGGTCAGCACCGAGAGGACCACCGACTGCGCGTCGATGTGGAAGAAGCGCCGGGCCGCGCCCCGCGTGTCCGCGAAGCCGAAGCCGTCCGCGCCCAGCGAGGTGTACTTGCCGGGCACCCAGCGCGAGATCTGGTCCGGGACCGCCCGCATCCAGTCGGAGACCGCGACGAACGGACCCTCCGCGCCGGACAGCTTGGTGGTCACGTACGGGACGCGCTGCTCCTCCTCCGGGTGGAGCAGGTTGTGCTCCTCCACGGCGACGGCCTCGCGGCGCAGCTCGTTCCAGGAGGTCGCCGACCAGACGTCCGCCTTGACGTTCCACTCGGCGGCCAGGATCCGCTGCGCCTCCAGCGCCCACGGCACCGCCACGCCCGAGGCCATGATCTGCGCCCCGACGGCTCCCGAGGTGCCCTCGGAGATCCGGTGGATGCCCTTGAGGATCCCGTCCACGTCCACGCCGGCCGGCTCGGCCGGGTGCTGGATCGGCTCGTTGTAGACCGTCAGGTAGTAGAAGACGTCCTCGGCGTCGGGGCCGTACATGCGCCGCAGACCGTCCTTGACGATGTGCGCGATCTCGTACCCGTACGCCGGGTCGTAGGCCACACAGCCCGGGTTCGTCGAGGCCAGCAGCTGCGAGTGGCCGTCAGCGTGCTGCAGGCCCTCACCCGTGAGGGTGGTCCGGCCGGCGGTCGCACCGAGGACGAAACCGCGCGCCAGCTGGTCGGCCATCTGCCAGAACTGGTCACCCGTGCGCTGGAAACCGAACATCGAGTAGAAGACGTAGACCGGGATCAGCGGCTCGCCGTGCGTCGCGTACGCCGAACCCGCGGCGATCAGCGAGGCCGTGCAGCCCGCCTCCGAGATGCCGTCGTGCAGCATCTGGCCGGTCGGCGACTCCTTGTACGCGAGCAGCAGGTCGCGGTCGACCGCCTCGTACTGCTGGCCCAGCGGGTTGTAGATCTTGGCGCTCGGGAAGAACGCGTCCATGCCGAAGGTGCGGTACTCGTCGGGGGCGATCAGCACGAAGCGCTTGCCGATCTCCTTGTCCCGCATGAGGTCCTTCAGGATGCGGACGAAGGCCATGGTGGTGGCGATCGACTGCTGTCCCGAACCCTTCTTGGCGGCCGCGTACGTGGCGTCGCCCGGCAGCTGGAGCGGCTTCGCGCGCACCACGCGGGTCGGCACGTAGCCGCCGAGCGCGCTGCGGCGGTCGTGCATGTACTGGATCTCGGGGGAGTTGCGGCCCGGGTGGTAGTACGGCGGCGCGCCGTCCTCCAGCTGGGCGTCCGTGATCGGGATGTGCAGACGGTCGCGGAAGCGCTTGAGGTCGTCGGCCGTCAGCTTCTTCATCTGGTGGGTCGCGTTGCGGCCCTCGAAGTTCGGGCCGAGCGTCCAGCCCTTGACCGTCTGCGCCAGGATCACCGTCGGCTGGCCCTTGTGGGCCTTGGCCGCCGCGTAGGCCGCGTAGACCTTCTTGTGGTCGTGACCGCCGCGGCCCAGGTGCTGGATCTGCTGGTCGGTCATGTTCTCGACCATGGCCCGCAGCCGGTGGTCGCCGCCGAAGAAGTGGTTACGGATGTACGCGCCCGTCTCGGTGGCGTACGTCTGGAACTGGCCGTCCGGGGTGGTGTTCAGCTTGTTGACCAGGATGCCGTCGCGGTCCTGGGCCAGCAGCGGGTCCCAGGAGCGGTCCCAGATCAGCTTGATGACGTTCCAGCCGGCGCCGCGGAACTGCGACTCCAGCTCCTGCATGATCTTGCCGTTGCCGCGGACCGGGCCGTCGAGGCGCTGCAGGTTGCAGTTGACGACGAAGGTCAGGTTGTCCAGGTGCTCGCGGGACGCGATGGAGAGCTGGCCGAGCGACTCCGGCTCGTCCATCTCGCCGTCGCCGAGATACGCCCAAACGTGTGACTTGGAGGTGTCCGCGATCCCGCGGGCCTCCATGTACCGGTTCATCCGGGCCTGGTAGATCGCACCGAGCGGGCCGAGGCCCATCGAGACGGTCGGGAACTCCCAGAAGTCCGGCATGAGCCGCGGGTGCGGATAGCTGGAGAGGCCGTACGGGGCCTTCGACTTCTCCTGGCGGAACGCGTCGAGCTGCTGCTCGGAGAGCCGGTCCAGGAGGTAGGCGCGGGCGTAGATGCCGGGCGAGGCGTGGCCCTGGAAGAAGATCTGGTCGCCGCCGTCGCCCTCGTCCTTGCCCCGGAAGAAGTGGTTGAAGCCCACGTCGTAGAGGGAGGCGGAGGACGCGAAGGTGGCGATGTGACCGCCGACGCCGATGCCCGGGCGCTGGGCGCGCGAGACCATGACGGCCGCGTTCCAGCGGGTGGCGTTGAGGACCTTGCGCTCGATCTCCTCGTTGCCGGGGAAGAAGGGCTCGTCCTTGGTGGCGATCGTGTTGACGTAGTCCGTGGAGCGCATCTCGGGCACGGCCACGCGCTTCTCGCGGGCGCGTTCCATCAGCCGCAGCATCAGGTAGCGGGCGCGCTCACGGCCCCGCTCGTCGACCGCGGCGTCCAGGGAGTCGAGCCACTCCTGCGTCTCTTCCGGATCGAAGTCCGGTACCTGACTCGGCAGGCCACCAATGATGATCGGATTGCGATCGGATGCGGAAGCCACGCTGTTCCTTCGCTGTCGGGGGAGTCGTGCTGAAGCCGTGCTGGGGTTCGCCGCCTCCCATGGTCTTACGCTCGGCAGAAATCGTCATCTTTACCGTTGGGTAATCCCTGGAGGTGGCGGGATTGTGCTGGCTGTGGCGACGACAACGCCCAAACCGCAACCTTACGCCCACGACGATCACCCCCTTCGCAAGGCCGTTCGTCCCTCAAACAGGTGCGAAAGTCCCGGGGCCGTGCCGAATGAGGTGGAATGGTGTGGGATGAATCACGAGGGGTACATGCGGAAGGGCTGAAAGTTGCGGCGAGACGGCCGCAATCGTCACCGTTTCGACGGTCTCGGCGGCCGGGTACTTGCGCGATCCGCCGCGCCCGTGTGGACTACGCCCATGCTGCGCGTACGCGCGCCGCCGAAGAACATTCACCGAACATGAGCAGGAGGCACCCCGTGAGCGCGACCGCGGACCACGCGGAGAACCTGGCCGCCAGGCTGGGTTTCCAGTCCGAACAGGTGGTCCAGGAAATCGGCTTCGACGACGACGTCGATCAGGAATTCCGTGATGCCGTAGAGGATCACGTCACCGAACTCGTCGATGAGGACTACGACGATGTCGCAGACGCGGTTCTGCTGTGGTTCCGGGAGGACGACGGCGACCTGACGGACGCCCTGGTCGACGCGACCGAGCTGGTCGAGGACGGCGCACTGATCCTGCTGGTGACCCCCAAGACCGGCAAGGACGGTTTTGTCGAGGCCAGTGACATCAGCGAGGCCGCCGAGACCGCCGGCCTCTCGCTGGCGAAGGGTCTCCCCGTCGGCAAGGAGTGGACCGCCACCAAGCTGGCGACTCCGAAGACGGCCAAGTCCAAGCGCTGAGCCGCGCCCCGCAGTCATGCGGACCCACGCACCCCGCCCGCCGGAACCTTTCCGGTGGGCGGGGTGCGTGCGTTTCGCGGGCGGCGCGGAGCCGGACGCGCGGGGCGCGCGGGGGCGGACCCCCGAGCGGACCCACAGGCGGACCCATAAGGTGGGATCACCCGAACAGCCCAACGCAGGGGTGCGGGACGAACGCGGCACGAAGGGATGCGACAGATGGCGATCGAGGTCGGCAGCAAGGCCCCGGACTTCGAACTCAAGGACAATCACGGCAGGGTCGTGCGGCTCTCCGACTTCCGGGGTGAGAAGGCCGTCGTTCTGCTCTTCTACCCCTTCGCCTTCACCGGCGTCTGCACCGGCGAACTCTGCGAGCTGCGCGACCAGCTGCCGCGCTTCCAGAACGACGACGTGCAGCTCCTCGCCGTCTCCAACGACTCGGTACCGACCCTGCGCGTCTTCGGCGAGCAGGAGGGACTGGAGTACCCGCTGCTGTCGGACTTCTGGCCGCACGGGGAGGCCTCCCGCGCCTACGGGGTCTTCGACGAGGAGAAGGGCTGCGCGGTGCGCGGCACCTTCGTCATCGACCGCGACGGGATCGTGCGCTGGAGCGTCGTCAACGGACTGCCCGACGCACGTGACCTGAACGAGTACATCAAGGCCCTCGACAGCCTCTGAGTCCGTGCCGCAGGCTCATGGGCACGGTGTGCCGGCAGGCACGCGGGCCCGTTCGCCTGGAATAAGCCCGTACAGGCGGGAACCCGTCACTAGGATCGAAACGTTGATCCGGTAGCAACCGCACGACGGGGCCCCGCCCCACACAAAACCTTATGGAGGACCCGTGGGAGTCAGCCTCAGCAAGGGCGGCAACGTCTCGCTGACCAAGGCCGCGCCGAACCTGACGGCGGTCATCGTCGGACTGGGCTGGGACGCTCGCACCACCACCGGTGTCGACTTCGACCTCGATGCCAGCGCGATCCTGACCAACGACCAGGGCAAGGTCGCCAGCGACGCGAACTTCGTCTTCTTCAACAACCTGAAGAGCCCCGACGGCTCGGTCGAGCACACCGGTGACAACACCACCGGTGAGGGCGAGGGCGACGACGAGGCGATCAAGGTCAACCTCGCCGGCGTGCCCGCCGACGTGGCCAAGATCGTCTTCCCGGTCTCGATCTACGAGGCCGAGAGCCGCCAGCAGAGCTTCGGTCAGGTCCGCAACGCGTACATCCGCGTCGTGAACCAGGCCGACAACGCCGAACTCGCCCGCTACGACCTGTCGGAGGACGCCTCGACGGAGACCGCCATGGTCTTCGGCGAGCTCTACCGCAACGGTGCGGAGTGGAAGTTCCGCGCCATCGGTCAGGGCTACGCCTCGGGCCTGCGAGGCATCGCGCAGGACTTCGGCGTCAACGTCTGATCCTGCTCGACCAGAGCAGTCGTACCATCCGTCCGGCGCCGTGCACTCGTGTGTACGGCGCCGGACCGGCTTTACGGCCGTACCGCCGCAAGGTCACACGCCGTACCGCCACATCGCCGTACCGCCACATCGCCACCGTCGTCCGGGGAGGACCACAACATGGGCGTCACACTCGCCAAGGGGGGCAATGTCTCCCTCTCCAAAGCCGCACCGAACCTCACCCGGGTTCTGATCGGCCTCGGATGGGACGCGCGCTCGACCACGGGCGCCGACTTCGACCTCGACGCCAGCGCACTGCTGTGCAGCAACGGCCGGGTGCTCGGGGACGAGTACTTCGTCTTCTACAACAACCTGAAGAGCCCCGAGGGCTCCGTCGAACACACGGGGGACAACCTCACCGGCGAGGGTGAAGGCGACGACGAGTCGATCATCATCGACCTCACCAAGGTGCCGGCCGGTGTGGACAAGATCGTCTTCCCGGTCTCGATCCACGAGGCCGAGGCCCGCCGGCAGAGCTTCGGCCAGGTCAGCAACGCCTTCATCCGCGTGGTGAACGAGGCGGACGGCCAGGAGCTGGCCCGCTACGACCTCTCCGAGGACGCCTCCAGCGAGACCGCGATGATCTTCGGTGAGGTCTACCGGTACGGGGGTGAATGGAAGTTCCGTGCGGTGGGGCAGGGGTACGCGTCGGGGCTCCGCGGCATCGCTCTAGACTTCGGGGTCAACGTTTCGTAAAGCCGTACAACACGATGGGATGCCAGTGGTTCTGAAAACCTTCGGCTGGTCGTTCGCAATCACTGCGCTCGGACTGGTTGCGGCGCTGCTCTACGGGAGCTGGGAGGCGCTCGGGATCGTCGCGATCCTGTCCATCCTCGAGATCTCCCTGTCCTTCGACAACGCGGTGGTCAACGCCGGGATCCTGAAGAAGATGAATGCCTTCTGGCAGAAGATCTTCCTCACGATCGGTGTCCTGATCGCCGTCTTCGGCATGCGACTGGTCTTCCCGGTCGTCATCGTCGCGATCAGCGCCAAGATCGGGCCCATCGACGCCGTCAACCTTGCCCTCACCGATAAGAACCGGTACCAGGAACTGGTCACGGACGCCCACCCGTCCATTGCCGCCTTCGGTGGCATGTTCCTGCTGATGATCTTCCTCGACTTCATCTTCGAGGACCGCGACATCAAGTGGCTCGCCTGGCTGGAGCGTCCGCTCGCGAAGCTCGGCAAGATCGACATGCTGTCCGCGTGCATCGCGCTGATCGTCCTCGTCATCACCGCGATGACCTTCGCCACCCAGGCCCACCAGCACGGCGGCGCCCACGTGGACAAGGCCCAGACCGTCCTGATCTCGGGCGCCCTCGGTCTGATCACCTACATGATCGTCGGCGGTCTCTCCGGCTACTTCGAGAACAAGCTCGAAGAAGAGGAAGAGGCCGAGCACGAGGCCGAGGAAGCCGCCAAGAAGTCCGGCAAGCCGGTGACGGCCATCGCCATGGCCGGCAAGGCCGCGTTCTTCATGTTCCTCTACCTCGAAGTCCTCGACGCCTCCTTCTCCTTCGACGGGGTCATCGGCGCCTTCGCCATCACCAACGACATCGTGCTCATGGCCCTCGGCCTCGGCATCGGTGCCATGTACGTCCGGTCGCTCACGGTCTACCTGGTCCGCCAGGGCACCCTGGACGACTACGTCTACCTGGAGCACGGCGCGCACTACGCCATCGGCGCGCTCGCCGTCATCCTGCTCGTCACCATCCAGCACGAGATCAACGAGGTCATCACCGGCCTCGTCGGCGTCGTGCTGATCGCCTGGTCCTTCTGGTCCTCCGTGCGCCGCAACAAGCGCCTGGAACTGGAGGGTTCCACCGCCGAGGCATGATCGCGGCGGTAATGCGGAACGCTCAAGTGCGGGGCGGTCCGGCGGGTCCACGGACCCACCGGGCCGCCCCGTCCGCATGCCGGGACGCGACGCCGGCATGACTGCAGGGGGCCAAGCGGGCCAAGGGAGCAGGGGGGTTGTGGGGATGGGATTCTTCGACGGCATCAGGGGAAGCCGCGGCACGCAGTTCCAGTCGGGCAGTGCCTCGTCGAACGCGATCGAGCTGACCAAACGCCATCCGACGGTATCGCTCACCAAACAGGGGGCGGTGCACGGCAATCTGCGCGTGAACCTCTCCTGGCGGATGCGGACCTCGGACATCGGCGGCCGCAGCGCCGGCCAGAGCGGGCAGCTCTTCCGGCATCCGTTCAAGCTGTTCAAACCGGACATGGTGCAGGCGCACACCCAGGGCATGGTCAATGTCGACCTCGACATCGGCTGCCTCTACGAGCTGACCGACGGCACCCGGGGCGTCGTCCAGCCCCTGGGGAACCTGCACGGGGACATCAACAGCCCGCCGTACGTGAAACTCAGCGGGGACGACCGGTTCGGGGCGCCCTCCGGCGAGACGATCTTCGTCAATCTCGACCACGCCGAGGAGATCAAGCGGCTGCTGGTCTTCGTGTACATCTACGACCAGACCCCGGCCTTCGACCGGACGCACGCCCTGGTCACCCTCTACCCGATCACCGGGCCGCGCATCGAGATCCCGCTGGAGGAGCGCCACCCGCACGCCCGCTCCTGCGCCGTCGTCTCCCTGGAGAACGTCAAGGGAGAGCTGATCGTGCGGCGCGAGGTCACCTTCGTGTACGGGTTCCAGGCCGAGCTCGACCGGCTGTACGGGTGGGGCCTCCAGTGGGGCCGGGGCTACAAGACCAAGACCTGACACGACGGGGCCGGGGAGCGGCAGGGGCGCTCCCGCGGGCCCCGTGCTCAGCGGCGGATGAACTGCGGGCCCTGCGCCGGCAGCCGGAAGGACGGGTCCCCGCCCGGAGCCGGCACCGGGGCCTGCGCCACCGGCTGCGGGTAGCCGTAGGCGGGCTCGGCGACCGGCGGGGCCTGGGTGGGCGGCGCCGGGGTCGCCGTGGCGGCCTGCGCCCGGGGCTGCTCCTGAGCCTCGGGGGCGTTCTCGTCCACGGAGATCCCGTGGTCGGTGGCCAGGCCGACGAGCCCGTTGGAGTACCCCTCGCCCAGCGCGCGGAACTTCCACGCGTCGGCCCGCCGGTAGAGCTCGCCGCAGATCAGCGCCGTCTCGGCGCCCGTCTCCGGCCGTACGTCGAAGTACGCCAGCGGCTCGGAGCCGCCGGTCGCGGTGGCGTCGTAGAGCAGGATCCGCAGGTCGTGGACCCGCTCGAAGGGGACGTCCTCGGCGGAGGCGACGACCAGGATCCGGTCCACGGCCGGTGTCACGGCCCGCAGGTCCGCCTGGACGGCGTCGGTGATCCCGTCGCCGAGCTGCTTCTTCCCGAGGCGCCAGACGGCCCCCGAGGGGTGCCGGGGCTGGTTGTAGAAGACGAAGTCCTCGTCCGAGCGCACGCGCCCGTCCGCCCCCACGAGCAGTGCGGAGGCGTCCACGTCGGGCACGTCGGGCCCCCCGGTCCAGCGCAGCACCGCGCGGACCGCCAAGGCGGCCACGGGGATGTTGGAGCCCTTCTGCATCGCGTGCGTCATGGCGGTCATCCTGCCCTCCCGGACGGGAGCGGGACAATGCGGCCCCCCGTAGACCTTGTCCGGATCGCGAGACCTGGGCATGGTGCAAGAGGGTTACCTGGATTTCATGTGCTTGAGGAACTCTTGACTCACGTTCGTACGTACTATTACCGGCCATGCCAGATCGGCCGCCGAGCCTGTACGGGGGAAGCACATGCGTCACTTCGGGCATATTTCGCCCACCGTCCGCAAGGACCTCTTCCACCAGGAGCCGGCAGAATTCACCGCCGCCTCCCCCTCCGCCACGCTCGCGGCCGCGCTGGGAGCCACGCTCTACAGCCCGGCCACCCGGCCCCAGCTCGCCCGTGACATCCGCAAGCAGGCCGGACTCGGGGTCGTCTCCATGGTCCTCTGCCTGGAGGATTCCATCAGCGACGCGGACGTCGCCGGGGGCGAGGAGAACCTCGTCCGGCAGTTCGCCGCCCTCCACGAGGACCCCGCGGAGCTCCCGCTGCTCTTCATCCGCGTCCGGGAGCCCGAGCAGATCCCCGACCTCGTGCACCGGCTCGGCGGCTCGGCGGCGCGACTGGCCGGATTCGTGCTTCCCAAGTTCAGCGAGAGCCGGGGGGACGCCTTCCTCGACGCCGTCGCGCAGGCGGAGGCCGCCAGCGGCCTGTCGCGCCTGTACGCGATGCCCGTCCTGGAGACCCCCGAGCTGCTCCACCTGGAGACCCGGGTCGAGGCCCTCGCCGGGATCTCCCGCACGGTCAACAAGTACCGCGAGCGGGTCCTGGCGCTGCGCCTGGGCGTGACCGACTTCTGCTCCGCGTACGGACTGCGCCGCACCCCCGACATGACCGCCTACGACGTCCAGATCGTCGCCGGAGTGATCGCCGACGTGGTCAACGTGCTCAGCCGCGCCGACGGCACCGGCTTCACCGTCACCGGGCCCGTGTGGGAGTACTTCCGCAGCCAGCAGCGCCTCTTCAAGCCGCAGCTGCGCCGCAGCCCCTTCCTGGAGGAGGGCGTCGAGGAGCTGCGCACCGCGCTGATCGAGCACGACCTGGACGGGCTGCTGCGCGAGATAGAGCTCGACCGGGCCAACGGGCTGCTGGGCAAGACCTGCATCCACCCCGCCCACGTCACCCCGGTCCACGCGCTCTCGGTGGTGTCGCACGAGGAGTTCAGCGATGCTCAAGACATCCTGCGCCCCGAGAGCGGAGGCGGTGGAGTGATGCGTTCCGCCTACACGAACAAGATGAACGAGGTGAAGCCCCACCGGGCCTGGGCCGAGCGCACCATGCTGCGCGCCGAGGTCTTCGGTGTGGCGAAGGAGGAGGTCGGCTTCGTCGATCTCCTCACGGCCGGGCTCCAGGTGTGAGCGGGCCGTTGACTGCGAAGAAGGGCAAGAAGATCGAAGCGGTGTGGTCGGGAACCTGGGTCGCGGACCGGCTGGGCGTGAGCCTGGAGGACGGGACGGGTGACGGCCCGCGGCTGGACGAACTGCTCGGGCTGGCGCTGCGGCGCAACCCCAAGCGGGCGCACCTGCTGGTCTCGCAGGTGCTGGGCAAGCACGTCCCGCAGTCCCCGGCGGCCGTGTACGCCGCCGGGTACGGGCTCGGCGAGCGGGTCCGGGAGCTGCTGGGAGAGGCCGGGGCGGCCTCGGCCGTGGTCCTGGGGTACGCGGAGACCGCGACCGGGCTGGGCCACTGCGTGGCCGACGGCCTGGGCAGCGCCCCGTACCTGCACTCCACCCGCCGCCCCGTGCCCGGCGTGGAGGCCGCGGGTGGCTTCGAGGAGGCCCACTCGCACGCCACCTCGCACCTGCTGCTGCCGGAGGACCCGAAGCTGCTGGCGGGCGCGGGCCCGCTGGTCCTCGTCGACGACGAGTTCTCCACCGGCAACACCGTCCTGAACACCATCGCCGACCTCCACGCCCGCCACCCGCGCGATCACTACGTGGTCGTCGCCCTGGTCGACATGCGCTCCCCGGCCGACCGCGACCGCCTCGTCGCGTTCGCGGAGGAGCTGGGGGCGCGGGTCGACCTCATATCCCTGGCCTCGGGCACGGTCTCCCTCCCAGAGGGGGTCCTGGAGAAGGGCCAGGCACTGGTGGAGCGGTACGAGGCGCAGGCCGTCCGCCGGGGCTCCGCCCCGGACCCCGCTCCTCAAACGCCGGAGGGGCTGATTTCGCGCTTCACCCGCGTGGAACTGGAGTGGCCCGCCGGGATACCCGACGGCGGTCGCCACGGCTTTACCCCCGCGCACCGCGCAGCCCTGGAGGCCGCCCTGCCGGGCATGGCGGACCGGCTCAAGGCCGCGCTCGGCGACGGCCCCACGCGGGTCCTCGTACTCGGCAACGAGGAGCTGATGTACGCCCCGCTGCGCCTCGCGCAGGCCCTGGAGGCGTCCGGCGCCCCGTCCGCGCCGGTCGAGGTGCGCTTCTCCACCACCACCCGCTCGCCGGTGCTCGCCGTGGACGACCCCGGCTACGCGATCCGCACCAGGCTGGTGTTCCCCGCCCACGACGCCCCGGCCGACGGCCCGGGAGACCGGTACGCGTACAACGTCGCGAGCACCGCCGGCGCCGGCTTCGACGCCGTGATCGCCGTCGTGGACTCCGCCGGGGACACCGCCGAGCTCCGTACCGGCCTGCTCGCCGCCCTCGCGCCGCACACCGGCCGGGTCGTGCTGGCGGTCATACCTTCGTACAAACCCGACCGGCAGGAGCCGATCATGACCGAGCCCCCGCGAGAAGCGCCGGGCGAGCCGCTGGGCGGGCCACTGCGCGGGCCCGCCTTCTCCTCCTACGCCGCCGAGGACGTCGGCTGGCTGCTCCAGGACCTCTCCGACGTGGAGCTGGAAGCCCCGACCGAGGAGCGCGAGGAGGCCATCCAGGCGGGCGGCGCGCACTACGCGGAATCGCTGCCGGTGGAGTTCCAGCCGTCCCCGGAGTACCAGCAGCTCTACCAGAGCGCGCTGACCGCCTCCGCCGCCCGGATGGCCCGCGCCGTCGGCACCGTCACCGAGACGGTCCTCGCCGAGCGCTCTCCGTCCCCGGTCCTGGTCTCCCTGGCCCGCGCCGGCACCCCCGTGGGCGTGCTGATGCGGCGCTGGGCGCAGGCCCGCCACGGCCTGGACCTGCCGCACTACGCCGTCTCCATCGTGCGCGGCCGCGGCATCGACGCCAACGCGCTGCGCTGGCTGGCCGCCCACCACGACCCGGCCGACGTCGTCTTCGTCGACGGCTGGACCGGCAAGGGTGCCATCACCCGCGAACTGCGCGAGGCCCTGGGCGAGTTCGAGGGCTTCAACCCGGAGATCGTGGTCCTCGCCGACCCCGGCTCGTGCGTGGAGACGTACGGCACCCGCGAGGACTTCCTGATCCCCTCCGCCTGTCTCAATTCCACCGTTTCCGGACTGGTCTCGCGTACGGTGCTCAGGTCCGACCTGGTCGGACCCGCCGATTTCCACGGCGCGAAGTTCTACCGCGAGCTCGCCGGGGCCGACGTCTCCGTCGCGTTCGTCGACACCGTCTCCGCACACTTCGAGGAGGTGGCCGAGGCCGTGGACGCCGAGGTCAAGGAGCTCCTCGCAGCCGACCGCACGCCGACCTGGGTGGGCTGGCGGGCGGTGGAGCGGATCAGCGAGGAGTACGGGATCCACGACGTGAACCTGGTGAAGCCCGGCGTCGGCGAGACGACGCGGGTGCTGCTGCGCCGGGTGCCGTGGAAGATCCTCGCGCAGCGCGGCGCCGGGGCCGACCTGGACCACGTACGCCTCCTCGCGGAGCAGCGGGGGGTGCCGGTGGAAGAGGTCGACGGCCTGCCGTACAGCTGCGTAGGACTCATCCATCCCCGCTTCACGCGCGGCGCCACCGGCGCCGACGGAAAGGCCGTGGCCACCAAGTGACCGTTCTCGTAGCCAGTGACCTCGACCGTACGCTCATCTACTCGGCGGCCGCGCTCGGCCTGACCATGCCCGACCCGGTGGCCCCGCGGCTGCTGTGCGTGGAGGTGCACGAGAGCAAGCCCCTGTCGTTCATGACGGAGACGGCGGCGGGTCTGCTGGCGGAACTGTCCGCGGACCCGGCCGCGGTATTCGTGCCGACCACCACCCGGACCCGCAAGCAGTACCAGCGCATCCGCTTCCCCGGCCGGCCGGCGAAATACGCCATCTGCGCCAACGGCGGCCAGCTGCTGGTGGACGGGGTCCCGGACCGGGACTGGCGCCGCCAGGTCGCGGCGCGGCTCGCCGCGGAGTCCGTCCCGCTGGAGGAGATGAACGCGCACCTGCTGTCCGTGGCCGATCCGGCCTGGCTGCGCAAGGCGCGGGTGGCCGAGGACCTGTTCGCGTACCTGGTCGTGGAGCGGGCGCTGGTCCCCGCGGAGTGGATCAAGGCGCTGACGGAGTGGTCCGAGGCGCGCGGCTGGACGGTCTCGCTCCAGGGCCGGAAGATCTACGCCGTCCCGCGGCCGCTGACCAAGAGCGCGGCGATGCGGGAGGTGGCCGAGCGGACGGGGGCCACGAGCACCCTGGCCGCCGGCGACTCGCTGCTGGACGCGGACCTGCTGCTCGCGGCGGACACGGCCTGGCGGCCGGGCCACGGGGAACTGGCCGACGCCGACTGGACGGCGCCGCACGTGACGTCGCTGGCGCAGGCGGGCGTACTGGCCGGCGAGGAGATCGTGCGCGCGTTCACCCGCGAAGTCGCGCGACTCGCCGCCCCTGACGCCTGATCATGGGCACACTGGCCCCATGACCAAGGGCAACAGCACGAAGATCACAGACGAGCTCTACCAGTACGTGCTCGCGCACAATCCCCCGCTGGACGAGGTCCAGCGGGGGCTGGTGGCGACCACCTACGAGGTGTTCCCGGACTCGGCCGGGATGCAGTCGGCGCAGGAGCAGGGGCCGCTGCTGGCCTTCCTGGTCCGGCTGACCGGCGCCCGGCACATCGTGGAGATCGGCACCTTCACCGGCTTCTCCTCCCTGTCGATGGCACAGGCCATGCCGGCGGACGGCCGCCTCATCGCCTGCGACGTCTCGGAGGAGTGGACGGCGTACGCGCGCGAGGCCTGGGCGAAGGCCGGGGTCGCGGACCGCATCGACCTGCGGATCGCGCCCGCGATCGAGACGCTGCGCGCGATGCCGGCGGAGCCGCACATCGACATGGCGTACATGGACGCGGACAAGCAGAGCCAGATCGCCTACTGGGAGGAGCTCGTGCCCCGGCTGCGCCCGGGCGCGCTGCTCGTCACGGACAACACCCTGTTCCACGGCTCGGTGCTGGATCCTGCCGCGACCGGTGGAGCGGCGGGGGTCCAGGCCTACAACGAGCACGTCGCGGCGGACCCCCGCATGGAATCGGTGCTGCTGGCGATCTCCGACGGCATCACCCTGTCCCGCAAGCGTTAGGTCGTCCTAGCCGCAGCCGCCTCCACCGCAGCAGCCTCCGCCGCCGCCCATGGGCGCGGCGGGGGCCGCGCTGGTTCCGCCGACGGCGACGGCCGAGAGCAGCTTGACGGTGTCGGCGTGCCCGGCGGGGCAGTCGGCGGGTGCGGAGGACTCGGCCATGGGGCGGCTGACCTCGAAGGTGTCTTCGCAGGTCCGGCAGCGGAATTCGTAACGGGGCATGCGGACAGGCTACGCAGTGCGCGGCCGGGTGTCAGTGCCCGCTGCTAGCTTCCACCTCACTGTCGGAACGGGTTGTGGAGGCGGGGCTGTCGTGGGTGCGTCGGGGTGGGAGTACTACGTTCCTCATCGGGAGGACCTCGGAGCGGCGTTGGACGCACTGAGGCAGAGCGTCTTCGCGTCGCAGGACTACTACTGGGAGCCCTGGGGGGACGACGAGGACGAGGCCGGCGGGGCACGGCCCCGGCCGGCGACCCTCGACCTGCTGCTGGAGGACGAGCAGATCCAGACGGAGGGCACGCACTCGATCCTGGACGTGTACAGGGTGCTGGGGCCGGGGGAGGAGCCCGAGTACTGCACCGTGGAGCCCGTGGGGCCCGACGAGGCGCGCCGGGTGGCCGGTACGGAGCGACTGACCCGGGAGCACGTGCCGGCGATGGGACCGCTCGCCTCCCGGCGCTGGTTCGGCAGGTGTGCGGTCCTGCACGACGCCGCGGGCCATCCGGAGGAGATCTACTTCTGGGGCTTCTCCGGCGACTGATGGAGCCGCCGGGCCCGGGACGCACCCCCGTGTCGTCCCGGACCCGACGAGATCGTCAGCGGACCACGGTGCCGGCGGGGGCCGACAGGAGTCCGAGTTCCGCTCGGGTGGGGGCGCCTTCCCAGTCGCCCCGGGAGGCCACCGCGAAGGCGCCCGTGGTGACCGCGCGGTCCAGTCGCGTCTCCGGTGTGGAGCCGTCGAGGAACGCCGAGAGGTAGCCCGCCACGAAGGCGTCGCCCGCGCCGACCGTGTCGACCGCGCGGACGGGCCGCGCCGGGGCGTGGACCGTCCGGCCTTCGTCCGTGTAGGCCGTCGCGCCGGCCGAGCCGAGCGTGACCACCACCTCGCCGACCCCGAGGGCGAGGAGTTCCTTCGCCCGGAGGGCCGTGTCGGCCGGGGCGTCCGGAGGCAGGCACAGGGGGAGTTCGTCGTCGGAGGCGATGAGGACGTCCACCGACGGCGCCCACGTGCGCAGCACCGCCGCCGCCTCCTCGCAGGACCACAGCCGGGACCGGAAGTTCACGTCCAGGCAGACCAGCGCCGAGTGCTCGGCGGCGAGGCGCAGCGCGAGGGCGCAGGCCGAGCGGGCCGAGCGGGACAGCGCCGGGGTGATCCCCGTCAGGTGCAGGACCTTGGGCGGGGCCGCGGTGAAGGCCCGCTCCAGGGAGCACGCTTTGAGGCGGGAGCCCGCCGAGCCCGCGCGGTAGGAGTGCACCCGCGTGACCTCCGGCAGCCTGGGCTCCGTGAGCATCAGCCCGGTCGGGGCACCGCCGTCGTCGCGGGAGGCCCCGGAGACGTCGACGCCCTCGGCGCGCAGGGTCCGTAGGACCAGCTCACCGGCTTCGTCCTCGCCGACCGCGCCCGCCCAGCGGACCGCGTGCCCCAGCCGGGCCAGGCCGATCGCGACGTTCGACTCGGCGCCCGCGACGGAGACGTCCGTGCTCCCGCCCAGGCGCAGCGGGCCGCTGCCGCGCAGGGCGAGCATCGTCTCCCCGAAGGTCAGCACCTCGGGGGCGGCGGTGTCGGGCGCGGCGTCGGGCCGGCTCACGCGCAGGCCGCCTTGAACTCCGCCGCCCGGCGCCGCAGCGCGAGCAGGTCACCGCCGTCGGCCGCGTCCCCGATCAGCGGGGAGCCGACGCCGACCGCCACCGCGCCGGAGGACAGGTACTCGGCCGCGGCGGCCGCGTCCACCCCGCCGACCGGTACGAACGGCAGGTCGGGGAAGGGTGCGCGCAGGGCCCGCAGGTACGCCGGTCCGCCGATCGAGCCGGGGAACAGCTTGAGCGCGGCAGCCCCCGCCGCGTCGGCCGCGATGACCTCGGTCGGGGTGATGACCCCGGCCAGTACCGGCAGCCCCTGCCGGACGGACTCCCGCACGCCGGCGCCGAGGCCCGGGGTGACCATCAGGTTGGCTCCGGCTTCGGCGGCCCGCTGGGCGTCCTCGGCGGTGAGGACCGTACCGGCCCCGAGCCAGGCCTCGTCACCGAGCTCCTTGCGGGCCCGGCCGATGACGTCCAGCGCGTCGGTCCCGCTGAGGGAGACCTCGATGAGCGGGACGCCCTCCTCGACGAGGGCCATGACGGTACGGAAGGACGCCTCCGCGTCCCGTCCGCGGACGATGGCGACGAGCCGCTCCTGTCGCAGCGCTGCGCCGAACTCCATGGGAATGCCTGCCTTCTGATGTGTGGGGGGTGGGGGTGCTGCCGGGTGGTGGTGGGGGCTCACCGCTCGGCGAAGGAACCGTCTTCGTGGCGCCACACCGGGTCGCGCCCGGTGTGGCGCTCGGCGCCCTGGTTGCAGTGGATGCCGATGGATTGTTCCTGGATGGGGAAGTTCGGGGTGGTGACACGCCGGTCCGCAGCAGGGCGAGGAACTCCCGTCGGGAGAAGAGCCGTTCGCCCGGCGCGAGGGGGATGCTGGAGGCGTTCACCAGATCGGGGACGGCCTGCACGTACTCGGGGAGGACCGGCTCCTCGACGAACATCGGGTCGTACGGGGCCGGCAGGGGCAGGATCCGGCGGGCGGTGGCGGGCGGTGGCGGGCGTTGGCGGGCGTTTGCGGGGGAGACCCGGCCGTGGAAGTCGAGCCCGAAGTCCCGCTCGTCGCCCGAGACTTCGCGGCACGCCCTTCGACCACGGGTTCGCCCCAGCCGACGACGCCCTCGTCGGTCTCCGCGCGCACGGACATCCAGCGCGGTGGGGCCATGAAGGTCCCGACGCGGGTGATCTTCACAGCTGACGGTGTCCTCTCCTCGTAAGGGGTGGCAGGACGGGTCTGCGGTGCTGCGGCACTGCGGTGCTGTTTCGGGTGGGCGCTGCGGGCGCCGTACTGCGGGTGCTGCGGACGCGCTACGGGTGGTCGCGCTGGGCCATGTCGAGGAGGTCGAGCACGGCCATGTAGGCGCCGTCCGGGTCCCCGCGCCGGATCTGGTCGACCACGTCCCGGTGGATGGCATGCGGTTGCTCGAAGTCCCCCTTGTGCACCGCGCGGTCGCGTTCCACCAGGGCCGGGATGATCACCCGGTACATCTGGGTGAAGAAGAGGTTGTGCGAGGCGGTCAGCAGCGCCAGGTGGAACGAGGTGTCCGCGCGCACGTGCAGCACGGGGTCGCAGTCGCTCGCCGCCATCGCGGTCAGCGCCGCGTCCAGCGCGGCCAGGTCCTGCTCGGTGGCCTGTTCGGCGGCCAGCGCGGCCGCGGCCGGCTCGATCGAGCGGCGCAGCTCCAGCAGGTCCGAGAAGAAGCAGGCGGGCGCGCCCGCCGCGAGCTTCCAGCGCAGGACGTCGGCGTCGAAGAGGTTCCAGTCGGCGAGCGGGCGCACGAAGGTGCCGCGCTTCTGACGGGCGTCGAGCAGCCCCTTGGCCATGAGCACCTTGATGGCCTCACGGAGCACGGTCTGGCTGACCTCGAGCTCCTCCAGGAGGTGGGGGAGGTCGAGCGTGGCGCCCTCTGCGTAGGTGCCGTCGAAGATCCGGCGGGCCAGGCCTTCGACGGCGGTCCTGTGGACCCCGCGGCCGGCGTACGCGGCGTCATCGCCACCCATTGCGCGCCTTCCTCTTGGTGTGTATGGGACTTTAGTCCCTAAATGCCCCCATGACTTGGCAAAGAGTTGCACAAGTAATCGTTAATTAGCAATTATTGCGAGGCGCTACCGGAATCAGTGATTCCGCCCCTCGTTCCACGGAACCGCGAGGCCGGGTTCCGCGACCGCGCGGTCGGGCGTCCTGTCGATCGTGGCGCCGGACGTGGCGAGGGAGGCCCACGCCTGGGCGCTGATGCCGTCTACACCTCGGGGCCGTCTGAAGAGGGAGGGGCATGGGCCACCGCCGACAGCTCCGCCCCGGGCCCGGGCGGAGCTGTCGGCGGCCGCGACATGGCGGTGGCAGTTGGTCCGACTGGATGGTCAAGCGCAAGCGCATCGAGGCCCAGGCCGGACCGTCCTCACGCCGGCCTGCCGACGGGCCTCCCGCCCGTACGGGACTGCGCCCGCTGCTCCCGAGCCGCCTGCTCGGGGTGGCGCGCACGCCAGTACGGGTTGTCGTGCGGCAGGGCGCTGCCCACGCGTCCGTACATCCCGAACCACATCAGCATCACGCCCACCACGAAGCTGAACAGCACGTTGGGGATGTGGAAGGCCAGGAAGTTCATCTGCGTGTCGAGCAGCGCGAGGTTCACGAACCCGCTCGCGATGAACAGCACGCCCAGCACGATGTTGAGCGTGGAGGCGAAGCTGCCGCCGATGACCATCCCGACGAACAGCAGCAGCCCGATGCAGATCGACAGCACGCTCAGCGCGCCGTTGGTGTTCAGCGCGAGCACCGTGTCCCCGCCGGTGTCGAAGAACCCGATCCGGTCGATGAGCCCCAGGATCCCGAAGACCACGAGCAGCAGTCCGGTCAGGCCGGCGCCGACCCGGTAGACCTTGCTGAGCCGGTGATCGCTGGGCAGGTGCTCGTCGAGGCGTGCGTTGACGGGACGCATCATGCGGTACAGGATCCCCGGCGAACTCGGGGGCGGCGCCGCCGTGGCGTACGGCTCGTGGGCCACGTAGGGCGCGTAGTTCTCGTGCTGCTCGTGGCACCCGTAGAGCGCGTGCGGTGCGTACGGCTCATGCGGCGCGGGGGGCTCGTCCGGCCTCTGGCGCGCGGGGGAAGCGTGGGCGGCCATGGCGCCCTCCTCTGCTCCGGTCTGGCCCCTCCAGCATCCATCGATGCCCGCACCCGGACAAGTCCGGCCTCTCCGCCCTCCCCGGCCTCCCCGCCCGGTCCGCTCAGGCGTGGCCGCGCTCGGTCCGGATGTCCGTCACGACCCGCTGCACGGAGGCTCGTACCGACTCCATCTCCTGGAGGAAGGCCCAGTAGTCGGGGTGGCGGTCCTCCAGAGCGGCCAGCGCCCGCGCCACCCGCGCCACCGCGTCGTCCAGCGGGCGCGCGTGCCGCTCCTCGGGGACCGTACGGCCCTCCATCGCCAGGCGCTGCGCGTCCCGGATCGCGAACCGGGTCCGCTGCACCTCCGCCTGCGGGTCCCGGGCCACCGCCTCCAGCCGGGTCAGCCGGTCCTGCGCCGCCGACACCGCCTCGTCGGTGGCGTCCAGCGCGGCCCGTACCGCCTCGACCAGGGCCGCTACGACGGCCCACTGCTGCTGATCGCGCGCCCGGCCGGCCTCCGCGAGCCGCTCCTCCGCCTGCGCCACGTCCCGTACCGCCTGCTCCGGGACGTGCTGGAGGTCCTGCCAGCAGGCCGCGCTGAAACGCCGGCGCAGCTCGCTGAGCACCGGATCCACCCGGTCCGCCCGGTTGCGCAGCGCCTGCGCGCGGGTCCGCAGGCTCACCAGCCGCCGGTCGATCTCCGCCGCACGCTCCGGGAGCCGCGCCGCCTCGGCCCGTATCGCCTCGGCGTCGCGCAGGATCCGGTCGGCGCGCTGCACGGTCTCCTGTACGCCGTGCTGCGCGGCGCCCTGGTTCAGCTTGGTCAGCTCCGGCCCGAGCGCGGCCAGCCGGGCGGCCAGGTCGTCGGCCCGGATCCCCTTGCCGCGCACCTCGTCCAGCGCCGTGCTCGCCGCGAGCAGCGCGGCCCTGGCCCGCTCCCGGGCGGGCGCGACCCGCGCCAGCTGCGTCTCGGCCCGGTCCAGCAGCGGCTGCAGCCCCTGCGCGAACCGGTCGAGCTCGCCCTTGACCCGGACCAGCTCCTCCTTGGCCCGCGTCAGCTCCTCCCGGGCCCGCGCCGCGGCGGACGCCTCCAACTCCACCCGATCGAGATCGTGCGCGTCGACGGCGTCGATGTAGACATGACTCACCTGGTCGATGCGCTGCCCGAGCGCGGCGAACCCCTCACCCACCCGACGCGCCTCCGGCGAGCCGTCCGCGGCCGCGATCGTCTCGATCGAGATCCGCAGATCCCGCTGCGCGGTGTCCAGCTCGTAGAACGCCGCCGCGGCAGCGTCCTTCGCCGCCTGAGCATCCGCCCGCCGACTCTCGTCCCGCCCGCCGCCGAACCACCGCCGGGGTGCCGTCGTCACAGTCGCCTCTCCCGTACCCGGTCCGTCCGCAATTCCCCTGCCCCGGTCCATTCTCCCCCACGGGAACGGGTTTGCGTGGGGGGTGTGCGCTGCATGTAGGCTGTCCACTCATCCACGGGTGCGTAGCTCAGGGGTAGAGCGCTGCTCTTACAAAGCAGATGTCGGCGGTTCGAAACCGTCCGCGCCCACCGCGTTGACCTCGTAAGAGGTGAAGGAAAGCCCAGGTCAGAAGCTTCTCGGCCTGGGCTTTCTCGTGCCTGCGTGCAGCTTGACTACACGTCAGTGCAGTCTCGCTACGCTCTCATGCAGCACTAATACGACACCCTGCCCCCTAAAATCCCCCCAAGGGATCTTGCTGTTATCGCAGGTCAGGGCCCAAATGCGGTGACCCCCCTCCATGCGTCGGAGGGGGGTCACCTTCGCCGCCGGGTGCCTGACGCGCCCCGACCACGCTGATGGTGGGGCCCGCGCCGCTACACCCTGCGGCCGCCTATGTCGCCGATCAAATCGGCGTTGATCAGAAATAGCGGGATGTATCCCGCAGACAAAACGATCTTCAGGTCTGAGTGTCTAGTAGGTGCAACCCGCAACACCTCCTTGGATCCTCCAGGCCCGCGTTGACCTGGGTAATCGGATCCGCGACGCCCGCCTCCAGGCGGACCTCACGCAGGAGAAGCTTGCCGAGCTGGCTGGGATCGACCGGACAACCCTGCAGAAGACTGAGGCCGGCAAGACGGACGCCAAGTTCTCGCAACTGCTTCGCCTCGCTCGAGCCCTACGCCTCCCGGCGCGGGACCTCATGCCATGATCGAGCCAGTCCCCGTCTGGTTTAGGCCAAGGGACTAGTCCCCCATCTTGCCTGGTCTACGCCTTGCGGGGTAGGTGTTTCCGCATATATGCGCGCGCATCGTTCGCACCCCGTGTGAATCGCCCACAACGGTCGTGCGCTTGCGGGGACTTGACTGCCGCCGGTTCGAACGTGCGCTCGAAGCTTTGTTGAAGCGAACACGAACCAGACTGCCGGTACCCGCCCCTCCCGCTGCCGCCGCGGCCGGAGAGGCGGGGGTCTAGGGGAGCCGCGGCAGCAGACGGGCCACGCGGGACCGGCTCGGCTGCCGTGGCGGGCAGGGGTCGGGGTGGACGTAGTCGTTGGGGCGGACGCCCGACGCACTATGCCGCACGATCTCGCGGGCCTCGCCAACGATGGCCTGCTGGCACTCGCAGCAGATCCGGCCGGCGGTCATGCGAGCGCCCCGTGCTGGGGGCAGGCCCTGGGGAACCAGCGGCTGCGCTGCCCGGCTCGGAAGATGGGGCGCTCTCCGAGATCGACGGCATCCCCGTTGTCGAGGTGGATCCCGCAGTACACGCAGGCGGTCCCGCGGACCTGCTGCTCGGACAGCTCCGACAGTGCGGGTAATTCGTGCGGCGTGCGGTGGCCGCGGGTCTCGCTGGGTGGTGATGGTGCCACGGGGGTGCTCCCTGCCAGTCTCAGCGGGTGGTGGGGATCAGCGTGGCCTCTTAGCGGACGTATGGCGAGGACATCGAGCGGCCTCTTTGTGGCCGTAAAGCGGACGTCTGTGCGCTCGTGTGGGTGATGCGTGGCCTGGTAGCGGTCCGACTGCCAGACTTGCCACCGCCCCTACAACGTATGGAGGTTGGGATGTCCCGACCGCTAGGCAATGCACGCCTCCGGGCGGCGCGTCAGGCAGCGGGATACCGCTCGCAGCAGGATCTCGCCGACGCGCTGGCCGACCGCGGGCTGAGCGTCAGCTCCCGGCAGGTGAGGCGTTGGGAGTCCGACGCACCGCCGCTGCCGTACCTGGACCTGCAGCGCGCCCTCGTCGAGCTGCTGGGTGTGACCAGCATCGAGGAGCTCGGCTTCCCCTCCGCCCCCACAGGGCCGGATGCGGGCCGGGTGCTGCGGACGCCGCCGGCCGCGCCGATGGCCGTACCCAATGCGGTGCAGCCAGCGAGCGCAGCCTCGGCGTTCGCGGCGGTCACTCGCGCCCACCGCCGCCTGTACTGGACCGTCGCGCCCGCCACCCTGCACCCCGCTGTCTCGGCCCACGCCACCCTGGGCGGCGCGCTGCTCCCTGCTACGTCCGGTGTCATCCGCAAGGCAGTGGCGTCGGCGCTCGCCGAGTCGTGGCTGCTCGCCGGCCGCATCGAGTTCTTCGACCTCAACGAGCCGGGCCGGGCGCGGGAGACGTGGCTGCGCGCACTGCAGGCCGCAGGGGATGCAGACGACGCGCTGCTGGGTGCCGCAATCCTCGCGCACACCGCGTTCGTGCCCGGCTGGGCCGGTGACCGGGCGGGCGCCTCGGAGCGGATGGCGATGGCCCGCACCTCCGCCCGCCGGGGGCCCGCCTCAGCCGAGCTCCTGGCGTGGCTGGACGCGGTCGAGGCCGAGTGCGAGACCCGCTGCGGCAACACCCGGGCCGCGCTCAACCTGATCTCGCGTGGCGAGGACATCCTCGAGGCCGGTAGTGAGGAGGCGAGCCCTGACTGGATGGACTGGTTCAGCGCTGTCCGTCTGGCAGCCTTCAAGGGGAACACGCAGCTTCGGGCCGGGCACCTGCCGCAGGCCCGCGAGACGCTCCTCAGCGTCCTCGAGGATCTCCCTGCAGACGCAGACAAGCAGCGGACCGTCGTGCTCGGCGACCTCGCCGCGGTCGAGGCGGCAGCTGGCCACCCGGAGGCGGCCTGCGACTACTCGGTCCGCGCTCTGGATCTGCTCGAGGTGCACTGGTACGCGACGGGCATGGAGCGGGTCCGGGAAGTACGGCGCGAGCTCGCTCCGTGGCAGAGCGAGCCGTGCGTCCGCGCGCTGGATGACCGGCTGTACAGCTGGGGTGCGATGCTCAGCGCTCTCGCGAATTGAAGTCCGCGATCCTCTCGGGGAGCTCAAGCAGGCTCTCGACCAGCATCGTCGGGAGAGCCTGGGTGTCTCCTTGGTGCCATTGGATGTTGGCCCACGGTCCCCGGTGGATGAGGGCCGTGGGCATGCCGAACGTGGCGGCCGGGCGGATGTCGTTGTCCATCCGGTCGCCCACGTACAGGATCTCCTCCGGGGCGAACGGCACGACTGCGGCGACCCGCTCGAAGAACTCGACGTCCGGCTTGCTTGCCCCCCAGTCGTCGGAAGTGCCGATGAGGTCGACGTCCTCGGTGAAGAGACTGCGGAGGATGCCGCCGGCACGAACGGTCTGGTTGCCAGCGATGCCGAGCCACAGTCCGTCGGCGCGGAGCTTCGCCAGCGCAGGGCGGACGTCCGGATAGAGGTCGGACTCGTCGAAGTGCTCCGGCTTCCCGGCCGCCGCTCGCGCCGCCCGCTCGGTGGTGAGGTCGAAGCCGGGCTGGAACTCCCGGAAGGTCTCGCGGTAGTCGCGGCCCTGGGCGATGACGGCGCCGAACATCGCGGCGAAGGTGTGGCGCGGAACGTCTAGCCAGTCGGCCCAAGTGCCGTACTCGCGGGTCTCGTCAACGAGGCATTCGCCGACGTCAAAGACAACAGCTCGAATCATGGGTTCACCCTACGAGAGGCGTAGCCGTGCTGTGGGTGGGGCCCGATATCCTGTGCGACATGTCCCCCACCCCGCCCGACCGTGGCCCTGTGCGCCCTCTCGCGGAGATCAACGCGGAGATCCGGGCGCTTGTCGCTGCGGGCGGGGCGGCCTCGCCGCGGTATGAGGAGCTCCTTGAGGAGTGGTCCGCGGCGATCCGTGCGACCGTCAGACCTGCCGCCTAAGATCCGGCCGTGGCAATCGAACTGAACGATGACCTGTTGGCCCTGCAGAGGGCCGCGGACGAGGCGCACGCCCAGCTCAAGGCCTTGTCGGAGGAGTACGGCAGGCCGACCCAGGAGGTCGGCTGGACCGAGGAGCAGCACGCGGCGTGGGATGAGGCGCTTGAGGTGTGGCGGCAGCGGGGCGCCGAAGCCCAGCAGGCCGTGACCGACCACGCCGCGGCGACCAGCCAGGACCGGGGGAAGCTGGAGGCGGAGGTCAAGAAAGCCGTTCGCCATCCGGAGCCGACTGAGGGCTGACAGCACTCCGCCCCACCGGGGCCAGGGCCGCCGTTCTAGGCGGGGCGGCGGCTGGGGTACCTCGCCGAAGGGCCCAGCCGCCGCTTCTGCGGTCACGCGCGTGGGGGCGGGCGTGCCGCAGGTCGTACCCGGCGGCCTCAGGCGTAGCCGCCGGCAAGAGTGGGCGCTGGCCGAGCGCTTCGAGGGTCCCCCGGCCAGCCCGATCACCATATGCAGGGATCGCGCCTGGTGGTGGGCTCCTGGGCGGGACGGTCCGCTGGTCTATGGGGTGGCGGCCGGATGGTGGACGGTGATCGGCGTAGACAGCACTCCGCCCCACCGGGCGCTGATCCGGTGGGGCGGAGGTCGGTCCAGCAGCATCCCCGCGTACTAGAGCCGATGTGATGGTCCGATTGTGCCAGGGGGTACTGACAGCGGGGCGGTACGCTGGCTGACGGTCGGGCTGCGGGTCGCTCCCGTGGCGTCAGGTTGATACGGGGAGATGACATCAATCCCAAGTGGGTTCGAGTCCCACCCGACCCCCACCGGCGGAAAGCAGGACGCCCGCCCCCGCTGGATGCGGAGACGGGCGTCAGGTCGTTCAGGCGGCGGCGCTTCCGTATCGCTGCCGCACCCACTCAGCGCCCTTCGGGGTCAGCAGCAGGGTCCGGGTCCAGCTGCCGTTGGGGAGGCTCTCCCGAACGAAGGCGAACCGGCCGCTGTTGCGGTCGGCGTACACGTCGTACTGCATGCGGCGCTGGTCTTCCGGGTGCGGGTAGGCGAACACGTAGTGGTCCTCGATGAGCCGCTCCCGCAGCTCGCTCTCCTTGACGCCGATCTCCTTGGCGACCTGACGGAGGCGGACGTTGTCCTTCTCGTCCTGCCAGTGCTCGAAGGCCTCGACCTTCGGCTTGGCCTGCTCCAGCTCGAGCTCGGTCTTCACCAGCTTGAGGGCGGTCTCGTGGAGGATGGAGGCCATCTCGAGGACGCCGCGCGAGGTGGAGATGTCCGGCACTGCGGCCTGGGCGACTTCGGCCCTGCGGGTCTGCACGGCGAAGTACAGCTTGGCTGCAGCGACTTCCGGCTTGCGGCTGTCGCCGGCGAGGGCGACTTGGTACGCGCCGAGCCGGGTGAGTCGGTAGTCCGCGGCCTGCTGGTTTCCCCAGCGACCGCCCTTGATCACTTTATGGGCACCCATAAAGTGATCAAGCGAATTGACCTCCGTCGTGTCGAGCCCGTCACGGGCCCGGACGACGACCTTGTCGAAGTCCTGCCAGCTTGCGTACCCCATGAGCTGCTGCAGGTCGCGGGCGGACCAACGTTCCTCGCCGTTGATGTCGACGTGCATGATCTTGTCGAAGGGGCTCGATCCACTCGCTCCGCCGCCGTCGGGCAGGCTAAGGTGGCCTTGGTTCAAGGGGTTCTCCTTGGATCCCTGCCCCCGGCGGCCTCAATCCGCGCGGGGGCTCATCTATTGTCGGGGCATCCGCGTCGGCATATGCATCCACGGATGGCCTAAACGCTACTCCCGGTGATCCACGGGACGCTGCTCCAACCAGGGGGCGCGCGGGGGCGTTTCTCCTCCGCCGCACGCCCCTCTCACGCTCGGCCGAATGGCGTACCTGGCCCTGCGTCAGACTGAACACGAGAAAGCCCCCACCCGAAGGTGAGGGCTGAGGCGTCGCCCGGCTTCAGCCGGCTGAACCGGGTGCCACGGTTTCCCGCAGCAGACGAGCGTCCGCGGAAGCGGCCTACACCGGCCATGCGACCGGGTCAGCTGCTGCACCCAGTGTGGCACGCGGCGCCGACAACGGTCAGCGGTTGGTCGGCCGGAGCTTGCGGCGCCGGTTGCCGACGTGGGCCAGCAGCCAGGCCGCGGCCTCCGCCCGCTCACACTCCAGGCCACAGAACGGCTCCCGATTCTCGCCAGCACTCCACACCAGGCCCGGGTCGCTGCCCTTCAGCGGCATCCCGCAGAACGTGCACTCCATCGCATCCTCCTCGGTGAGCGGTCTTCACTGAGGACAGACGACGTAACTCCGGGAGCGCATAACGTTCCCTTACTTGCTGGTCAGTCGCGGTCCACGTCCGGGTCGATCAGATCGGCAGCGTCTTGCCAGCCCATGTTGTAGTGGCCGAGGTAGTCGACATCCCTGTTGCGGATCTTTCGAGCCAAGTGTGAGGCGTGCTCGCGTTCGACCATGTCGAGCATCAGCGTCACGGCCGCGTGGACAGCGGGCGGTACGCCGGTCTCTTTGAAGGCGACCGTGGCCATTTCGTACAGGTTCTCTCGGGCCGTGCTCACGACTCCCCCTACAGGCCGATGTCATCGGATGCGGCGTCGACCCAGCGGTCGGCTTCCTGGATGTACCCCCAGAACACGGGGCTGTTGGCGGCGTGCCCGGACTGGGCGCGGATCTTCTCCTCGCGCTTCCCGGCCTTGCGGGAGGTGGTGATAAACCCGGCCCGCATCGAGTGGCCGGTGAGACGGACCGCGACGCCTGCCCGTTCGGCGCTGCGGGAGATGATCTCTTGGCAGCCGGACGCGGTGAGCCCGTCGTCGCCGAGGTGTCCGTGGACGCTCACGGGCCGGAATGCTGGGCCGCTGGCGAGTCCGGCCGCAGCTTTCCAGGTGAGCCAGGCGCGGACGGGGCAGGTGTCGGGGTTCTTGCCGTAGGCGACGACGACGTCCCGGGGCGGTCGCTGCTTGACGGAGGGGACGTGGACGTCGAGGCCTTCGCTGACGAGCTGGATGCCGTCCACGCGGAGCGCGGAGACTTCGGCGGATCGGCCGGCGATCCCGAAGGCCATGAGCCAGAGCGCTCGGTCGCGAAGTCCGGCGAGGCCTGCTGGCGCGGCGGCGTACATCTGCCGGAGCTGGGCGGGTGTGGCGGCGGGGGCCTTGCCTCGGCCGCGGGCGATGCGGTCGGGGTCGAGCTTGAGGGGCTTCAAGGCCTTGCGGGCGGCGACCGTCGCGTCCTTGGAGACTTCGACGCCGAGGGACCGCGCGGTGACCGTAACTCCGGTGATCCGCCGGTCGATGCTGGCGGGTGCTGCGATCTTCACGGTGTCGAGCCAGATGACGAACCCAACGAGTGTCCCCTTGGTGACATCGGTGAGCGCCAACGGGTGGCCGGTGCGTTCAGCGAGCCAGCCATGGAACTCGGCCCACAGGTTCCAGTCGTTCTCGTACCCGCGCTTGGTGTTGTGGGGTCGGATGGCATCGAGGTGTTCCTCGGCGGCTTGTTCCATGGCGGCGAGGACGGCGAGGGTCGCCGGGTCGTAGACGGCCGGAGCGGCGCTCGGCTGGAGCGGGACGAGGTCGGTCATGCCGCCTCGTCCAAGTCCTGACGCAGGACGTCGATGACGGTTGCCTTCGACACGTTCGCCGGGAGTCGCTGCTCCCAGGCGTCGAGCCTGCGATGCACTCGCTCGACCGCACGGTGGTCCGCAGCGAGCAGGTTGGCCGCACGCTCCGCCTTCCGCAGCTTCTCGCGGAGCTGGTCGTTCTCAAGTTGAACGTCGGCGAGCTTGTGCAACAGCTCGGTCGACTGCTCTATCTGCCGCTCCTGTTGGGCGCGCAGTTCCAGATCAGCCTCCCGGATGGCGACGTCGGCGTGCGCGAACCAGGCGGAGCGCGCGTGGTTCCACTCGTGGCCGTCTGCGAAGAAGGCCTTGGATCCGGCGTGTCCCGCAAGCGCTTCGGCGTAACGCTGGCGACGTTCGAGGCGGTCGGTCACGCCGTCTTCCCCTTCCGGTGGTCTTCGAGGCGGGTCACCCCGAAGGCTTGGTGGTCCGCGCGGTCGGCGGCGGCGAGCAGTGCCATGGCGATGCGCCGGGCATCGGAGGCGTACAGCGGGACGAAGTCGATCCCGGGGTACATGGACTCTGGGGTGGAGACGTACACCAGCCCGTCGGCGGTGTCCTGTTCGTCAGCGGTGCGGACCACCCACACGTTCTTCTTGGTTCCGTGGGGTGTCTGCGTCTCCCGCAGGTCCCACTCGTGGCCCGGCCATGCGTGGTCGGGGCCGTTGATGCGCGTCGGCTTCGGGCGTTCAGCGCTGTCGGCTATCGACACGAGGCGGTGAAGTTCCCGGCGGATGTCCTCAAGGGACAGTTCCTGAGACATGCTCAATTGTACCAAAAATGGGCGCCGATATGGCATCTTATCTGGGTTCAACTCCTGCGCCGGGCATAGCAAAAGGCCCCCACCGCGGCGGCGGTGGGGGCGGTCAGACTCCAGTTCGGTTGTACTCGTCAACCGCATCCGGTGGCGCCGGCGGCTCGAGTCCGGCCGCGCGCATCTGGGCAGTCAGTCTGCCTACGTAGGTGGAGAACGACCGGACGAGGACCTCAAGCCGGTAGACCCTTCCGCGCAAGGAGCCGTTCTCCTCGTCGACCCTCTGCACGGATGCCTGCAGGATTGCGAGGCTGGCTTCCTGCTGGGCTGGTGCGGCGGTTGCGCGGGCCGCCGCCTCGTTGGCTCGGCCGATGGCGCGCTGCGCGTCCGCTGTCACCTGTGCCGCACGAACAGTGGCACGGGATACGAACCAGCCGCCGCCGCCAAGGATGCTGCCGCCCGCCGTGGCCACGGCCGCCCACTCCCCAATGTTCATCCGCCCTCAGCTTTCCGGGCCGCGCGGAGAGCGGGTACCGAGTACTCGGGCACCGTCGAGGCCCACAGAATCACCCCCACATGGGAAGTGAGGTACCAGGTAGCGACGTAGCCGCCGCGTGAGTAGTCGCCGGTGATGACTGCGGCGAAGTATGCGATCGCCCAGACAGCTGGGGGGACGAGAGCGGCGGCGAATCCCGCCCAGTCGCGGCCGATCTTCAGGAAGGCGCTGAATGTGGTGACGAAGCCGGCGCCGATCCAGAGCCAGGCCCAGGACTCTATGGGGCACCACCGGGTGAGCAGCCACAGCCCTTGGGTGCTGGGTGGATCGGCGATGAAGCTGATCCCCAGGTTCGTCATGCCAATGCCCAGCAGGATGAGGAATGGGCCGCGGCGGCCCAGCAGCTTGCGCAGCCACCGGACCGCACGGCAGATCACTAGACGCTCCGGGGCGAGCCGGCCGTAACCAGGCTGTCCTGCATCTTGCCGCTGACGCCGGCCGGCTTCCAGAACCCGAAGTGGGCGAGGACGCCAGTCCCGAAGGAGACGGCGGCGAGAACAGCGGCGGTGCCGAGGTCGAAGCCGGGGCCCGGGTTGGCTATCTCGACGACCAGGCCGTTGGCCGTGGACAGCGCCAGCAGCAGGACCGCCTTGGTCCCGGCCGAGGTGACGCGGGTGGTGACCAGGCCGACGAGGACCGGCAGGATCACGGAGACGAGGAGGCCGAGCCAGTAGGCGCGGTCAAGGGTAACGGTCATGGTCAGGCCTTTCGGATCGCGTTGTCGACGGTCGCGACATCGAGCCACTCCCCGTCGTACTGCTGGCCGAGGGGGACGGTGTAGTCGATGGTGACGTCGTCCCAGCGGGTGAGCTCGGCCTTCGTGGCACGTCGGATGAGCCCGTTGGGGAAGATCGCGAAAACGCTGGCATCGGTGGCACCGCTGGAGGAGCCACGTCCACCACCAGCCGACTTGAGGAGCAGGACACCTGCGGGGCGCGGGATCTTCGGGGTGGGAGTGCTCATGGTCAGACTCCGATCATTCGGAAGGCCACCGGCCGGACGTACTCCGGCACGGGAGGAGGGGTGACGGGAGGAGGCGGAACAGTGGGCGGGGCGGGCGGCTTGGGGGCTGGCGTGCCGTTGGCGCGGGCGACGATGCCGGGGAAGATCCGCTCCTTGAACTGCTTGACCCGGGCATCGCCAGGGCAGTTGGTGCCGCCGACCGCCCAGTCGGCGTGGAGCCGGTGATAGCCGAAGCCGGGATCGGAGGCGGTGCGGCAGATCCGCAGCGGGATGCCATGCTGCTTGTGGAGCCACACGCCGAGGGCGATGAGGCCTTCGACCTGGGCGTCGGTCCACGGGTCCGTGTGGTTCAGGTTCGAGGCGGTCTCGATGGAGACAGCGCCCGTTCCGTCGGAGCGGCGGTTTGCCAGGTAGTTGGCGTCAGCCCTGGTCTGAGTGCCGATGTACTGGGCGATGCTGCCGTCGTAGGACTGGCCGAAGTGGCTCTCGAGGTTGGTGCTGTCGCGCCAGTACTCGAACGTCCGCTCCTTCGTCCACGGGGCGGCGATGCTGTGCATGATGAACTGCGTCGGCCGAATCGACGGCTGGCTGTCACTCTCGGGCTGGAGCTCCATCTTGCGAGCCCCGGGATACCAGGCCATGGGCCCTCCAGGTCCACGTTCGGGTGGTGTTGAGGTCTCGCCGTTGTCCAGCGAGAGGTTCAGTGGTGGCTACCAGCCGGGTGGGAGCCGTTTCCGTGGCCGCTTCGGATCTTCTGGCGCGATGAATGGGAACTCGGGCTCAGCCGGCGCCGGGCATGAGCAGCCGCCGCCCTTGCTCGGCCCGGAGCACTTGGCCTCGTGGACGTAGCTTGCAGCCGCAGGCGAGACACCGTGGTCGGCACACGCGTACACGGCCACCGTGGTGTCGCCCTTCTCGGACGCCCGTTGGCGCCACTGCACCACCGCGTCCTCACCGCACTCATGGCAGGCCTTCATGCGTGGATCCATTCGACGTACATCATCGATGCGGACTCGCCGGCGTAGGCGGTGGATAGAGCTCCGCCACTGTTCTGTCCGCCAGCGACTTCCACGTAGTCGCCGACGGCCAGGTCGAGGATGTGGCTAGCCTCGAAGATTCCAGCCAGAGTTCCAGCGGCGCCTAGGTTGGCGCCGCCTTGGATGTAGGTGCCGTTCAGGTGGATGCGGGCGCCTCGGGACCCGGTCGAGTTGGTGGCAAAGGCTGCTCTGCCGGTGATGCGGTATGTCCCAGCGAGCTGGCAGGTGTAGCGGGAGGTATTGGATGTGGTGGAGTGCCCGCTATAGGTGTCCTTGATCTCCGTGTCGAACGTGATCGCAGCCCAGGCGCCATGCGCGACGGACTGTACGACGGTCTGCTGAAGAATCGCGAGCGGCGGACTCTCGACTTTATCGAGGAGCTCCGCCGTGATGATTTGGCCGGCGTAGATGGCCATGTGCACCTCCCTTTAGAGAGCCGCTATTGCGGGCTGGGCGAGACTGACGCTCACGCCGGAAGCGTGGGATTTGACGATGCCGTTGGTGCTGCGGGTCACGGTCATCCGCTGCGGTGACACCACCTGGAAATCGCTCCACGATGCCGTCACTGGCAGCGTGTTCGTGTTCGCACTGGACAGGCTGGTGCGGGTGCCGATTTCCGCGTCAGCGCTCAGGTCCGTGTCCGTGACCGTCAGTTGCCACGCTCCGGGATCCGGATGGGTGTCCGGCCACACCCGGGCCCGCAGGGTGGTGCCGGAGACCTCGAAGCGAATCCAGAAGCGGCGGCCGGCCGCATGGGTATAGGGGGTGGTGTACGTCGATGTGAGGGAGGTATCTGTACCTGCGACGCGCTTTCGGAGCGTCAGCAGTACGGTTTGGGTGGTGGTGAATTCGACCCTTGCCAGGTACATGTTGTTGGCGTCTGTCCACCGGGCCACGAGGGAGCAGAAATGGCTCCCCCCGACGGCGAGTTTGTCGGTCGCGACAGTCGCCATGAGGTCCGCATTGGCGCCGGGTGAGTCGAGCGTCGTACCCCGGGCGACGTTGACGCTGGTGAGAGACACCAGCCCATAGCCGGCCATCACACCACCGCCACGCTGTAGTCGGCGGCGGATCCGCCAGTCGTCGTCCAGGCCTGCCCGGCATCGGAGGTGCCCCAGCCGGATGAGACAGTTCGCTGGAAGCGGTCCTGCCGGCTGCCGTTGATCTCTGTCACGGTCATGACCTCGCCGCCAACTTGGACGTCGAAGGGCGTGTCGCCCAGGTCAGTGGTCCACAGTGGGCCCGTGGCCGTCGTGAGCGACAAGATCGTGTCGTTGGTGTCGACACCGGCCGACAGGACTGTGCCTGAGGTATCCGCGCGCCCCCGGACCGGATCATCCATCACGCCCACGGTCCACGGGCCAGCCGGAGAGCATGTCAGCGTGATCGTCCACTCCAGACTGCGGATCTCCTCCTCGGCACCCTCGACCATCAAGTCCAGTGGTCCAGGCGGCAGGAAGGCGGGCAGGTCAGTGATCCGGATGATGTCCCCGGGGCACAGAGCGGCCACCGTAGGTATGAGGGCCGGGTACTTGTGCAGCAGGATCCGCACCCGTGGATATCGGGCCTCATCCCACGTGCCCCGGTGCAGGAGCCAGTAGGCGACGTCATCGCACTGGCCGTCCGTGGCGAGGCTCAGGGTCCGGGAGTCGTCGTAGGTCCCGACACCATCCGGTGGGGCTGCGACCGACATTGGACCGCTCGTCAGGATGGCGCGTGCAGAGGAGCCACCGGTACGCGCCACCGTGATGTCGTTGCGGACCGTTGTGTCATCGTCGACGGGCTCCAGAGGCGTCACCAGTTGCGAGTAGGCGAGGGTGGCCTTCGGGGCCTGGTTGTAGAGAGTCGACCGGCTGCGATAGCAGAGACCAGCCCGTTCCCGGTCTTCGTAGAGGATCCCTCCGTCAGCGTCCTCGCACTCGTACAAGAGGGCCTGAAGCGCGCTCGGCCGCTGCGGGCCCATCTCTGAAGACGAGCCAGCGCTGGAGGGGGCGATGACGATGGACAGCCCCTCCTCTGTTCCAAGGCGGAGCATCCGATCAGCGGCCGTCTCACCCCGGTAGCCGTTGTCAGCGGTCCCCCAGATGCTCGTATCGGATGAGGGAAAGATCCCGACGTGGCCGATCTTCATGCCGGCCAAGAGGGTGCCGAATCCTGTCTGGATGTCTGTCACTCGGCCGGGTGTTCCGGCGATGGAGAAGTTGTATTGGACACCCCCGGCATCGACGTCCACGAAGCCAAAATGGAAGTCGGTGTTTGACCCATTGAGCTGCGCAGTGCAGTCAAATCGGAACCACGTGCCGGGTGCGTAGACGCCCGCGTTGGAGAACACTTCGGTGGTGATGACCGAGCCACCGAGGGCGTAAAGGTCCGCGACCACCGTCGTGCTCGTGAACCGCATGACCAAGCCGCGGGCGGTGCCGGTCGTGGAGAACGCGAGCCAAGAGGACGATGAGGCTGGCATGGCGTCGAGGTTGTACAGCAGCGACACCATGTACCCGTTGGTGCTGCTGGTGTAGGCGGGCACAAGGCCGTACATGAAGGCCGCGTCTCCGACTACAGGCAACGCCGATGATCCCGGACAGGTGTCGTCCTGACCGAACGCCAAATCGCCGACCGTGAGCGGCGGGCAGCCGGAGATCGGCGAGGACGCCTGGATAGAGTCCCGGCCGTCCTCCATCGGCCAATACGCTACCGGG